>NZ_CBAZRM010000008.1:0-167742 GCF_964834465.1 Jezberella sp. | reverse complement strand
CCCATGATCTGGCTGGGGTTATTGCCCGTCACCCGATCCAGTTGCACGCTGGTGCTGCTCGGCTGAACGATGTTGACCTTGGCGCTTGAGCCAATGTCAAAGCTTTGAAAGTTAACAACGGCCTTGTCGGTCGTCTGGTTCAAGGTCATAGTGTTGCCAGACTGGCTCACCGTTACCTTACCCTGCGCCACGGCGGCGCCCGTGGGCAAGGCATTGGCAGCTGGCCCTGCAGCCCAAGCGTCCACGATTAACGCCAGCGACAAGAGCAATCCACCACCAATAAGCGCAGCGACTGCACGCATCGTGCCACCCACGCCAACCCCACGGCGTGTCCTGCCTGATCCGGTGACACAAGACGCTGTCTCGCTCACGACCACCAAGCAATTGCGACACTTAGAAAAAACGACTTTATGTAAACCGCGATTCATAAATACCTAGCATGTCCATTTAAACAAGCGTCAACCATCTGAGAACGCTTCACTCGTCACACTCTTCACGACAAAATATACGCTAATTAGCCTATGAAACAGTGAGGAATAAGCTGGTTTTATACGGTTATTTTTAGGATTTGACTGATATCGGCGGCAAGACGACTGTGTCGATACAGAAAACCGCTTGACGCTTGGGTGCTTCGCCAAATACGCTGAGACTCCGCACGCCCCCGTTGACCACAAAAGAACAGAGGAGACATTCAACGTGTCACAAGCTAAAAGAGCCAAACTGGCCGCTCGACTGAAACAACCCGGCTTAATTACAGCGCCTGGCATTTACGATATGGTGTCGGTGCGGTTGGCCGATACCTTTGGCTTTGATGCGCTCTACATGACAGGCTATGGCACCGTTGCGTCATACTTGGGGCTACCGGACGCAGGTCTAGCGAGCTACTCAGATATGGTGAATCGGGTGACCGCGATGGCTGGGATGGCCAACACGCCCTTAATTGCCGATGGCGACACCGGCTACGGGGGCTTGCTGAACGTCAGACACACCGTGCGCGGTTATGAGATAGCCGGTGCCTCTGGCATCCAGCTCGAGGATCAGGAGTTCCCCAAGAAATGTGGCCATACCCCGGGCCGGCGGGTTATTCCTACCGCAGACATGGTCAAAAAAATCAAGATTGCTGTTGATGCTCGTGAATCGAAAGACTTTTTGATCATTGCACGTACCGATGCGAGAACGTCCTTGGGGCTCGATGAGGCGTTGCGCAGAGCCGACGCGTACGCAAAAGCAGGGGCTGACATCTTGTTTGTCGAATCGCCTGAGTCAGAAGCTGAAATGCGGCAAATCTGTTCGTCTTTTGATTTGCCGCTACTGGCGAACATGGTTGAAACCGGCAGAACACCGGTCTTGAGCAAACAAGATCTTGAATCCATGGGATATAAATTAGCGATTTTCCCCGCGACCGCGTTGCTAGCGGCAGTGCAAGCCATGAGCACGGTGTATCAGCAATTTAAAGAGACAGGTTCATCAACGGGCGGCAAGACTGACCTGTATCACTTCATGGATCTCAACAAATTGATGGGGTTTGAAGAGATCTGGGATTTCGACAAAAAGCACGCTGACTGAACTGGCGCCTGACGCACTCAGGTTGCTGTTCAATGACCCGACCTGCGCTGGGCTAAACCTCGCGCATGCTAGAAGATGGCCAATGCTCGACACCTATTTTTTGAACGATCACACGGATAAAAGATGAATCAACCACTGAACATCGTGCTCAACCGCCCTCTCAAGTCTTTACTGCTCGCTAGCCTCATCGGTTTGACAGGGCTTCTCGCATTGGCCGGATCAGCAAGCGCTCAAGATCCCTACCCGAACCGACCAATTCGACTCATTGTCCCTTTTGTGCCGGGAGGGGTGACAGACACCAGCGGTCGTCTGATCGCTGACGCCCTATCCAGACGCATCCACCAGCAGGTAATCGTTGAAAATAAGCCCGGGGCTTCTGGCAATATCGGTACGGTCATGGTCAAAAACGCAGACCCAGACGGCTATACCATGCTGCTGGGATTTGATGGCACCTTGATCATTAATCCTCATGTTTTCCCAAATATGCCTTTTGACACGCTCACCGACTTTGCGCCCGTCGGCGAAATTGGCGATGCGGCAACGATTTTGGTGGCCAACCCGAAGCTACCCGTCAAAACGTTGATGGATGTCATCAATCTGTCGAAATCTACCCCAAATGGATTGCCGTTTGGAACGTCGGGCGTTGGCGGCGACCCCCATATCGCCGGGGAACGACTAAATATCGTGACGGGTTCAAAACTTGTTCACGTCCCCTATAAAGGCGGCGGGCAGGCGCTAATAGACGTTGAAGGCGGCGTGATCCCCTTGGTATACACTGCCGTCGCAGGTGCCTATCAACATATTCAAAGCGGCAGTATTAAGCCCATTGCGGTGTCCACCGCCAAACGCGTGCCATCACTGCCCAATGTCCCAACGTTTATCGAATCAGGGGTACCTGACTTTGTCGTGAGCTCTTGGGTGGGCTTACTATTACCTGCTAAAACGCCGCCCGCTATCGTTAACTATATGAATGAAGCGCTCAACGAAGTGCTTGCAGACAAAGAGGTAGCCGCTAAGCTTGAAAAGCTGGGCATTATTCCGACGCCCACGACACCCGCAGAGTATGCCAAGATCATTAAAGATGGTCTCGCACAAAACGGTGAGATTGTCAGAGCAGCACATATCAAGCTCGAATAGCGTTAACATATTGGGGCAATCCCTATGGTGGGGTTGCCAAATCATTCAGGATATCGCTATGAAATCATCACGTCGCCAGTTCATGATTTATTCTGTCGCCGGTGCTGCCACGATGGCTCTTGCCAATCAAGCCAGCGCGCAAGCTATGGTCGCCGAGTCAGACCCACAAGCGAATGCTTTGGGCTACAAGGCAGATGCGTCCACCGTTGACAAAGCAAAATTCGCCAAATACGCAGAAGGCCAACACTGTTCAACCTGTGCCCTATACGCATCCAAATCGGCTGAGGCTGGCGCCTGTGGCATCTTTGCCGGCAAAATGGTTGCCGCCAAAGGTTGGTGCAGTGCCTACGCTAAAAAGGCGTAAGCTCACGTAAGGTCGATTCAGGCGATCGACCTCACGGGGGGGCAATCATGTGTTGATTGCCCTCAGTCAAACGGTTTGGCAAACAGGCCATTATTCAGTACTGCGTCATTGGCAAATACCGGGCGATATAAAACATGCCTGCAAAGCCCATCCCCATCACCGTTGTCATCCAAGTCATCATTCGCCAATTATTCGAATCTATTTTTTGGCAAACCGTTTTGATTTCGAGGTGAATGGATTCGGTTAATTTAATCTCAAGGTTTTTAAGATCTTCTCGAGTGGCAAGCGTGGGAAGGCAAGCTCATTCCAATCTTGCCAATGATCCAGCGATCAGCGCTTTGAAGCACTGGGCGCGTTCTTCCAGCGCCGGTGTACCCACCACCACTGTTCCGGATGACGAACAATCAGCCATTCAAGCGCGCGGTTGTAGGCTCGGGTGTTCAATTTGATTTCATCGCCAACATCGTCTGCCGTCACCACCTCAATCGCGGGCCAAAACTTAAGGACGTGGCGCCCATCTGGCTCACGCCACGAAGCGGCTGGCATCACAGGCGCACCGGTTGATAACGCAATCACTGCCATGCTTTTGTAGGTACCCGCGTCGTAACCGAAGAATTCAACAGGAATCCCTTCAGGCCGTCTGGCATATTGATCAAAGGGAAAAACGATAGCATCACCTTTCTCAATCGTGTCGACAATTTCTTCGAGCGAGCCACGACGTCCAACGACACCAAAGCCGGCTCGATTGAACCGACCGGTCAACATGTCACTCAACCACTTCGGTTTGATCGGACGTCTTAAAAAGTGAATACGTCCCTTTGCCTGAGGAAAATGTTCGATCCCGGCAACCGTTGACACCTCGAAATTACCAAAATGCCCTGTTAGGACAAGAATACCTTTTTTAGCCTCAAAGGCACGGATCAACGCATCTGCCCCTTCGACAGTCACCAGCTTCATCTTGCGATTGTCAGACATGAATCTAAATGACACCAACTCTTTGAAAAGCGTAAAAAGATGTTGGTAGTGTGCCTGGGCTAAGCGTGTGATTTGATCCTGGGTGACACGCCCACCATACACACGATTCAGGTTTTCCAGGATGACTTGACGCCGATAGGGCAGCCATCGAAAAATAAAGCGACCTGCTGCTCCTGGGCTTATTGGACGTGGGACGCGTAAGGCAACCGCGCAAGCAGCAGTTGCAGAATGCGTCAGCGAGATCTGTATTCTCTCAACCAGATAGCGACCCAGCACGATATCCGCGTCCTGAGTTGTCACGATTTGCGGCGCGCCATAAGCGTCTCGGATCACCGAAAAATCCATTGCCGTGATGATGTTCAGCGCAGCTTCTTTAGGAAACAGCTTTAAACATGCCTCTTTGGCGGCGAAGCGAGCAGCCAGCGAGGCGATTTGACCCCCGCCCTGGCCGGCATCAATCAACTCTTGCGGTGAAAACAACTTGTGCAGTTCTTGCGGTATCTCGGCGACTAAGCGAGCTATCCGAGCCAGATCGACCGTGTCGACGGCACAGCCGTCAGGCAAAGCGGTCTCAGGGGTCATTAAGCGAAACCGCGCAACAACACGGCGGCATTGGTCCCCGCGAATCCTCGACACAACACCAGCAAAATATCACTGCTTGGTGTTTGGTGATTTGCAGAAATATTGACGCCTTCGCACCCTGCCGCAACGGTTTCCAACTGGGCAATACCTGGCACCACTTGACGACGAATGGCCTCAAGGCCAACCACCATATCTAAAATACCAGATGCTGCAAACAGATGACCAGCGGCCCATTTAAATGATGTCACGGGTGGCATCACCGAGCCAAATACAGTCTTTAAGGCGTGCGCCTCAGAGACGTCTGAAGAAACCGTCCCATTGCCATGAGCGACAATCATGCCAACGTCAGAGGGTTTTAACCCCGCGTCGGCTAGGGCAGCCCGGATGGTGCGTGCGACCCCGTCACCATCAGGGCGTACTGAGAACAGGCCCTCACCCTCGGCCGTTTGCGCCCCCCCGAGATATTCACCGATGATCGCGGCACCACGGGCTGCTGCAGACGCTTGCTTTTCAAGCACGAAACACCCCGCACCCTCGCCTAGCAAACAACCGTCATGTCTGCTGTCGAAGGGACGCAGAGCATCTTGGGCAATCACCCCGATACTATCCAGATAGTTGAACGTTTGCGGCTCAATGGGGGCATCATGGCCAATCGCCACGATTCTCTCAGCATCGCTTTCGCGCAACGCCCACGCACCTTCGATCACAGACAACAGCCCACTGGTCGCGTGATTCGTAATGCAAGCATTCGGCCCCTTTAACTGATGACGAATGCCAACGTGACACAACACATTGTTAGGCAAGGACCGCAACAACCACATGGGGTTAACGACATTGGACAACTCTTTGCCAAATAGGGGCAGGCTATCGCCCGATTCAGCCATGAGCGGGAAAAAGTCATAATTGACTTCAAAGGCACCGCCACCAGATCCAACGTAACAGCCAGTCTGATCGGCGAAGTTCACCTGGCCTTGCTCATCAAGGGCCTCGCGATGCTCATCCAACCCCGCTTGCGCCACGGCTTGAGCACCCACGTAGATACCAAACACGTCAGAGCGGCGAACCAGTTTAAGTAGCTTGCGATCGCCCAACAATTTGCCACCGTTGTAATCGCTGACAGCAGCCACTTTATTTTTTGCCCAATGGGTTCCGTCCCAGCTTTCAACCGTGGTGATCGCGCTGTGGCCCGCCAACAGTTCATCGACAATGGATTTAGGATCGTGACCCGACCCACAAATGGCGCCAGCCCCTGTGATGACAATTCGACTCATGTTTGCTCCGCAGCGATCAACGCAGCCGTATCGGCTGGATGACGGAATGCTAGACAATTGTTGCTGCCACCGAAACCCAGCGAGTTCGATAAGGCAATATGGATTCGTTTTTCTCGCGGCGACCCGTAAATAACATCGACATCACAATCCGGATCAAGCTGTTGCAGATTGGCGGTCGGTGGCATCAGGCCCTCATGCACGGCCAGCGCGCAGATCACTGCCTCGATGGCACCAGCGGCAGCAATCAAATGACCAGTCACGCTTTTTGTCGAGCTGACCGCAACTTCTTTGGCTCGATCACCAAATACGACATTCACTGCTGCACACTCGCTTCGATCATTCATTAACGTCGACGTGCCATGCGCATTTAAATAGGTGACGTCATTGGGTGTCGCGCCAGCATCCGATAACGCTCGTCGCATCGCTTGAATCGGACCATCCCCCGAAGGATGGGAATCGGTAATTCGATAGGCGGACAACGAGTTGCCTTCACCGGCGAGTTCAGCATAAATTTTTGCGCCACGGGCAACCGCCGTATCCCAGTCTTCTAGCACCAAAAACCCTGCCCCCTCACCCAATACAAAGCCATTGCGGCTCGCATCAAACGGACGGCTGGCACGTTCTGGATGGTCATTATCAGAAGACACGGCAGATAACAGGCAAAAACCCGACAACCCAACCGGTGAAATCATCGAATCAAAGCCACCGGCGAGCACCCGATCGACTACCCCACGGCGAATCAGGCGCAGGGCTGTGCCGATCGCCTGCCCCCCCGACGCGCAGGCGGTGTGAACTGTCGACCCGTAACCACGTATGCCATAACGTCTCAACAACAACGACAATCCGGCCGTCGACAAACTACGACTGAACGCCATCACGTCATGCGCAACGGGCGTCTCTAATAGACGATCAGCGATCAATTCACCGTCAGGCGCTGCATTTTTTTGCACCTCGTCGATTTCCGAATGTGCCACTGTCATCATGCCCGCACCAACGACACATCCCCACCGGTCACCATCTTGCTCAGTGGGTCGGATACCTGCATCGGCGATCGCCTGATCGGCCGCAGCTAAAGCGAATTGGTGGGCTCGGCTTGCATACTTCAGGCTTTTATGGTCTTTAACCACCGTCTCAGCGTCAAACCCTTTGACTTCTGCCGCAATACGAGTGCTGAAACCAGACGCATCAAACAGCGTGATTGGCCCAGCCTGGCAAGCCTCAGCCGCCTTGATGACTGCCCAACTGCTCGCAACGTCAAGCCCAGCTGGGGTAACTAAACCAATACCGGTGATTGCGACGCGGCGCTTGTTACTCATATGTGTTCTCTAAACTAAGGAGCAAAAAATATTTTTGCAGCTGCAATCACGCGATTGCCGGCAAGGGCCCCTACTTTGACAAGGACCGGTTCAGGATCATCCTCACCCGGCGCCGCAAACTCTGCAAACAGCCCAAGCGACGCACCTGGACTGGTAAACGCTCTTACCTTGACATTGGTGATTCTCGTGACTTTCAGCGTCGCAGCCAAGCCTGGGGCTTGGGCCATGAGTTGCTGTGCAAGCTGAAGCTGTGCATCGATCAGCAACGTGGCGGGAAACACAGGACGACGGGGAAAGTGATCGCTGAAGTAATCCGCATCATCCGGAATATCTAACGCAGCTTCAATGCGCTGGCCCACTTGATGGGACGTCACATTCATCAGCGGCGCAGGAACACCGGCAAATACCCCAGGTGCTCGCCCTGGCCCTGTCAAGATGGCAAAGTCGCTAGCAAGTAACTGTGGATCGTCAAAAATATCGATCCCGAGGTTTGAACCAAGGGTGTCCATCAACTCGAGAATCAGCGTGTCGTCCACCTTGGCATGGCCTCGGTAGGCGATCGAGTCTCGTTCACACGAGTCAATATCGACGTGCAGTTGCAACGTATCGCCTGCTTTCGGGTAGCCGTGAATGCGGGTGTCGCCCGCCAACGCAGCAACGGGGCGTCTCACAAAATCGCAATTGGACATGGCAACCCAGGCAGCTAACTGACCCAACGCTTCGGCCACAAGGCTCACCGGAAAATGACTGACGCCGTGAGGGATCTGATAGACCCCAGTCACTTGCTGCACACCATCGATCCGCGTAATGCGGTCAACGAAAGAAAATGCAGCAAAGCGACCGTTTGGCGCCACCGACGCCAGCCCCTCAGCGTTCAAGTCAGCGGTCATCAACCAGCTGCTTGCGCGCGTTGGGCGCGGATCACCAATTTGCAAAATGTTTCGGGCGTGTAGAGCCGAGCGATCGCATCGACGCGCATACCAGGCTTGAAGCGTTCGTCAGGAATCTCTGAGAGGTATTCGCGCAAACGAACCAAGCCTTTTTCGGTGAGCAAGCCATTTTGCTCAAAATCTTCAACAGCCATGTCACCGCGAACATCTTCGATGATTTTGCCACGAGGCACTTTGATCTTGAAGGCACGCTCTAAACGGAAGATCAGGTCGAGAAAGTCGATCGACTCGGCATCAAGCCCTTCAATTAAAGAGACATCAATCTTGATATCTTCAACGTCACAGCCCAGCGCATCGGCCACTGTTTTCTGTACGGTCGGGAATACCGCCATGATTTCTTCTTTAGAGATGACTGCTTCAGTCATATTCGACTCCAGGTTAATCGGTAAATACCTAGTATTTTAACCTATCGAGTCAATATATCCCGAAGCACAGTGCCACCCGAGGACACTCAGTCCATTTTAAAGCCGCCATCGACGTATAAAACCTGCCCCGTCACGTAACTGGCCATGTCCGACACTAAAAAAGCAACCGCTTGAGCAATATCTTGCGCTTGCCCATACCGCTTGAGCAAAATTCGAGATTTCACCTGATCATCTGCAAGATCACGCACTTGTTGCGACATTTCTGTCTCGATGACACCGGGGGCGACGGCGTTGACGAGAATTTTTCTGGGGGCAAGTTCGACAGCGAGCGCGCGCGTGATTGCGTCAACGGCCCCCTTACTGGCCGCATAATTCGCTTGCCCTCGGCCAGCTTTATTACCAGCTACCGACGATAAATTGACAATTCGACCCGCCCGCTGGGACATCATGAAAGGAATCACCGGACGCACCATATTAAAGACACCGCCCACATTCGTATTGAGTACCGAAGAAATCTCTTCGTCATCCATGGCTGCCGTCAAATTATCGCGCACGATACCGGCATTGTTCACCAAAATATCAATGCGCCCACAGCGATCTGCGACCTGCTCAACCGCAGTCATGCAAGCGGCTGAATCCGCCACATCGACCTGCATCGCAGTCGCTGTCAAACCCGCAGCGGCGACAGCATCAACCACCGCTTGCGCTGCGTCTGCATTACCACGATAAAAAAACGTCACTGCGCAGCCCTGACTGGCTAATAATTCGACGATGGCCCGCCCAATACCACGCGAACCACCCGTGACAATGGCAACCTTATTTTCTAAACCCGATTCAAACGCCATGTGGCTTTCCCCTTAACCCGAAATGGCGAAGCCGCCATCAACGATGAGCGTCTGCCCATTGATCCATGCGGCTTCTGGCAGGCAGAGTAGGTAAACGGCATCCGCCACATCTTTCGGGGTTAACTTAGGGCCTGCGGGCGTGCGAGCAGCGAATTCAGCAAGCACCTGATCACGGTTAGGAAAGTGGCTCAGGGCATCAGTATCCACCACGCCAGCCGACACGGTATTGACGCGAATACCGCGAGGCCCCAGCTCTTGCGCCAAGGTTCGGACCAAGGACTCTAGGGCTGCTTTGGACGCACCGATAAACCCATAATGCGGCATCGCTCGTTGAGCACCCAGGCTGGACATCGCCACAATACGGCCGCCGTTCTTCATCAGCGGGGCTGCGTGCTGAGCCAACAAATTGATCGCGAACGCGTTGGTCTCCATGCACCAGCGAAAATGCTTCAGTGTCATGTCCATCGCCGGCTTCAACACGCCGGAGGCCGCATTACTCACGACGATATCCAGACAATCGAACTCTTTGGTGATCGCCTCAAAGATTTCGTTCACACTATCTGGGACACCCACACTCCCCTGAACGGCAAGCGCACGACGACCTAGCGAGCGCACCTCTGCACAGAGCGCTTCTGCTTCTTCGTGACTGTTGTAATAGTTGGCGACGATGTCACAACCCGCTGCGGCCAGCTTCAAAGCACAGGCGCGGCCTATCCCTCGGGCAGCACCGGTAACAAGCGCAACTTTGCCAGACAAAGGCTGATTCATGATGAGAAAACACTCCAAAAAATATAAGCTAGCGTAACAATTGCACGAAGTTTACCCAGAATCGGGTCTACGATGGGGTGCACACCACTAGCCTTTTTGGACAAGTACGTCAAAAAAAGGTTAGATTGTCGATCTTTAGTAGCCATTTACCTCGAGACAAAAGCCATGTCGACCCAACCACCCTCGCCCACTATCCCTAACTTGATCTCTCAATGGATTTCGGGCCAACCCGTGATGCACCCAGGTTCAAGGTTGCAAGCGGTCTATAACCCAGCGACAGGGCAAGTCACACGAAATGTCGAACTGGCGTCTGTCGAGGTGGTGCATCAGGCGGTAGAAAGCGCGAAAAGGGCCTTCCCCGCCTGGGCAGATACGCCGCCTATCCGTCGCGCTCGGATCATGAACAAGTTTCTTGCCCTGATGAATGAGTGCAAAGATGAACTGGCGGCCATCATCACCCAAGAGCATGGCAAAGTGTTTACGGACGCTCAAGGCGAAGTGATGCGCGGCATCGATATTATTGAGTTCGCTTGTGGCATCCCTCAATTGCTCAAAGGGGACTTCACCGATCAAGTATCAACCGGCATCGATAACTGGACGTTGCGCCAACCCTTGGGTGTGGTCGCGGGCATTACCCCCTTTAACTTTCCGTGTATGGTGCCTTGCTGGATGTTCCCCGTGGCGATCGCGGCAGGCAACTGCTTCATTTTGAAGCCTAGCGAGCGCGACCCTTCGCTGTCATTCTTTATGGCGGCATTACTCAAAAAAGCGGGCTTACCAGACGGCGTGTTTAACGTCATTCAGGGCGACAAAGTCGCTGTCGACGCGCTGCTTGAACACCCGGACGTCAAAGCCATCAGTTTTGTGGGATCAACCCCGATTGCACAATATATCTATCACCGCGGCGCCGAACTCGGCAAGCGGGTGCAGGCGTTGGGTGGGGCCAAAAACCACATGATTGTCATGCCTGACGCCGACTTGGATCAGGCCGTCGACGGCCTGATCGGTGCCGCTTATGGTTCGGCAGGCGAGCGTTGCATGGCGATTTCAGTGGCCGTGTTGGTCGGCGATGTCGCCGATAAAATCGTCCCCATGCTGGCCGAACGCGCCCGTGCCTTGAAGATTAAAAACGGTATGGAGCTCGATGCGGAGATGGGTCCGGTGATCACACGCCAAGCGCTCGAACGCATTGAAGGCTATATCGATACCGGTATTCAAGAAGGCGCGATGCTGGTGGTTGACGGGCGCGGCTATCAAGTCGCCGGACACGAAGAGGGCTTCTTTACGGGTGGTTCACTGTTCGATCACGTGACCCCAGAGATGCGCATTTATAAAGAAGAGATTTTCGGACCGGTTCTCAGCTGTGTCCGCGTCAATGACTTTAATGAAGCCGTTGAACTGGTCAACGATCATGAGTTTGGCAACGGGGTCTCTTGCTACACCCGAGACGGCAATATCGCCAGAGAATTTGGCCGACGCATTCAAGTCGGGATGGTCGGCATCAACGTGCCTATCCCAGTCCCCATGGCATGGCACGGTTTCGGTGGTTGGAAGAAAAGCCTGTTCGGCGATATGCACGCCTACGGCGAAGAGGGCGTGCGCTTCTACACCAAACAGAAGTCCATCATGCAACGCTGGCCCGAAACCACCGCAAAGGGGGCAGAGTTCGCGATGCCCACGGCAAAATAACTCTCGTGGCGTTTGATGCAAAAGAAAGCAGTTTGTTTATTGAGTGGCGGCCTAGACTCAACGACCGTCCTAGCGATTGCCCAGACCGAGGGCTTCGAGGTGTACGCCTTGAGCTTTCGGTACGGGCAACGCCATTCCATCGAGCTAGAAAAAGCGACCGCCTTCGCAAAAGCCAGAAATGTTGCACGTCATGTGACGATTGACATGGATATGCGTGCTTTTGGCGGATCTGCGTTGACCGCAGATATTGCCGTACCAAAGGGCCATTCAGTTGCAGATATCAAACAGGGTATCCCTGTGACTTACGTCCCCGCTCGCAATACCATTTTTTTAAGTTTCGCTCTCGCGTGGGCTGAATCAATCGGCGCACAAGATATCTTCGTTGGGGTCAACGCCATGGATTACAGTGGCTATCCTGACTGTCGCCCTGAATACATTGCCGCGTTCGAAAATCTAGGCAACCTCGCCACCAAAGCGGGGGTTGAAGGTAAACAGCACTTGAAGATTCACGCGCCACTTATCACGATGACCAAAGCCGATATTGTTCGTCATGGCACATCCTTGGGTGTTGATTTCAGCGAGACCTCCAGTTGCTACGATCCTGATCCACATGGCAAACCTTGTGGCCAGTGTGATTCGTGCCTGCTACGTGCCAAAGGCTTTGCCGAGGCGGGTCTGAAAGATCCGCTGTACGCTAAATTTGGTCTCGACGCATGAGAGACCAGCTCTTGTATGTTGCTGCTGCGCGCTTCGAAGCGGCCTGTCGAGTCGAATGCCTACCTCAAGGCCATCGGGCCACGCAATTGCATGGGCACAGTTATCTCGGCGAAGTCCGTGCAAACTTGCCAGCCGGTTGGGGCGATTTCCCCGGCGCTGAAGTCCGTGAACTCTCTGAACAGTTACAGCGCTGCGTCGCACCCCTTGACTACAGCTTGCTGAACACGCATCTTAGCGAACCCACCGACGAAAACATTGCGCGGTGGATCCGTGACCGACTTGGACCTGCGGCGGATACGCGGCTCATGACGGTGCCGGGCATCGTCGCTGTTGGCGTGCAGAGCACCTCTGAGTCAGGGGTCGATCTAGATGCTTCCGATCACGCGCACGTCTGGCGGCGCTACGTCTTTCAGTCCGCGCATCAATTACCGCATGTACCTGCTGGCCATAAATGTGGTCGGATGCACGGTCACGGCTTTGAGGTGATCATTCATGCCGACCGCGACGTCAGTCAAGAGGCACTGTCCATTGACTACGATCATCTTGATGCCTTGTGGGCGCCTATTCACGCAACGCTCGATCACGCTTGCCTAAATGACATTCCGGGCCTTGAGAATCCGACCAGTGAAAACATCTCTGCCTGGATATGGGCACGCCTCAAGCCCGAGCTTGCTGAGTTATCTTGGGTCACGGTCTATGAAACGGCACAATGCGGTGCTCACTTCGATGGACATCACTATCGCATCTGGAAAGAATTCACCCTCGATAGCGCCGTGCAACTTAAACGCGCTCCTGCAGGCGATCCTCGACGCAGAATCCACGGGCACACGTTCACACTGAGATTGCATTTGCACGCCCCGCTCGATACGGTCCGCGGGTGGACCGTTGACTTCGGTGATGTCAAAGCAATTTTTGATCCCATTTTCAAACAAATCGATCACCAACCATTACACGAGGTGATGGGGCCACTCGATACTGACACGGCCAGCATTGCGCGCTACATTAGGGGTCTCGCGTCGGCGCAGCTTCCAGCGCTGGATCGAATCGATCTTCTTGAAACACCGGGCTGCGGTGTCATCCTTTACTGGGGTGAACTCGGTCCCGCCTTGCCCGTTTGAGCAACGAATGACCTATAGCGTGAAAGAGATTTTCTACACCCTGCAGGGTGAAGGATTGCAGGTTGGCATGCCAGCGGTCTTTTTACGCTTTGCTGGATGTAATCTCTGGACTGGTCGAGAGGCAGATCGCGCGACGGCAGTCTGTCAGTTTTGCGATACTGACTTCGTTGGTACGAACGGCGTGAATGGGGACAAATTTTCGGATGCAGCTAGCTTGGCCGCCAAAGTTGCCTCACTTTGGCCGAGTCAGGCGCACGAGCATCGACTCGTCGTTTGCACGGGTGGCGAACCGCTGCTTCAACTGGACGATGCGGCGATACAAGCATTGCACCAACAAGGGTTTCGAGTCGCCGTTGAAACGAACGGAACCATCAAAGCACCTGCCGGTATCGATTGGATTTGTGTAAGCCCAAAATCCGACGCGCCGCTCAACCAAGTGAGTGGTGACGAGCTCAAGCTGGTATTCCCCCAACTGAAGGCTCGGCCCGAGCTCTTTGAGGGCTTGCGCTTCAAGCATTTTCTCTTGCAGCCCATGGATAGTGCGCAACAAGCGCAACACACCCAAGCGGCGATCCAGTACTGCTTGGATCACCCTCAGTGGCGACTGAGCCTCCAGACTCACAAGATTATCGGGATAGATTGACGCCTTTGAGCAATGCCATGAGTCAATAGATTGTCTTTCGCACAGAAGCTTGGATTATATTGGGGGCATCAAGCGAACAACGATAAAACCCGGAGACCACGTCATGATGCTTACGTCATTCATTAAAACCCTATTGTTGACATCCCTTTGCCTGATGATGGGGCAATCCTATGCTTTTGACACCCCTAAAGTCACACAGCCCCACACAGCGAAGATCACCTCAGGCATCTATGTTGGCAACAGTTTTTTTTACTACAACAACAGCATGCACGGCCATGTCAGCAATCTCTTAAAAGCTGCTGGCACCAAGCAAGAATTCAGAAGCACTTCGATCACCATTGGTGGTTCTGGCCTGGATTGGCACAATGTTGAAAGCTACTTTGCGCCAAGTGGTATTGGCCGTTATTCCTTTGTGGGGAATAACGAAGTTCAGTTCAACAAGCTCGATAAACTTTGGGATATTGCAATCATGATGGATTGCAGCCAATGTCCCATCCACCCACAATTGCAACCTATTTTTTACGAATACGTGAAAAAGCATGGCGATACGGTGCGAAGTCACGGTGCCGAGCCGATGCTATTTATGTCTTGGGCCTATGACGACAAACCTGAAATGACTGAATCGTTAGCCGCTGAATACGTCAAGGCCGGTAATCAAAACGACATGACTCCAATCGGTAACAGTTACACCGCTGGCTTAGATGCGACTACTGTGGCATTTCTGCAAAACACGGCATGGACTACCGTCAAGTCGTTCTACGGCATCAATTAAAGACGCCCCTAACTCCTGAACAAGCCTACCAACACAGGAACCATCAAGTCATGAGCTATATCTTGGCGCTGGATCAAGGCACCACCAGTTCACGTGCGATTTTGTTTAACGCGGCTGGCGAAGTTGTCTGTACTGCACAAGTCGAATTCGAACAGATTTTTCCCGACCTCGGTTGGGTTGAGCACGATGCAAATACCATCTGGTCCTCGCAACTGGAGGTCATGCGGGAAGTCGTCGACACGGCCCTCCAACAACACGCTATCTCGTTGCAAGCGATTGCGGCGATCGCCATCACGAATCAACGCGAAACCACTGTCTTGTGGGACAGAAAAACCGGGCAACCGATCGCCAACGCCATCGTATGGCAAGACCGCCGAACCGTAGACTTCTGCCACGATCTGCGCGACGCTGGCCATGGGCCTTTGGTCGCTCAAAAGACCGGCCTCGTCGTTGACAGTTATTTTTCTGCCACCAAAATCCGCTGGCTGCTCGACAATGTTGAAGGCGCTCGCGCGCAGGCCGAACGAGGCGAACTCGCCTTTGGCACAATCGATACCTGGTTGGTCTGGCAGTTGACCCAAGGGCGCGTGCACGCCACAGATCCAAGTAATGCGTCGCGCACCATGCTCTTGAATTTAGAAACGTTGGATTGGGATGCAGTGCTGCTTGATTTATTTGATATCCCTCGTTCTTTGTTGCCTGATATTGTGCCAAGCTCTGGGATTCTGGGCCATACCGACGCGTCGCTGCTTGGTCGGTCGTTACCGATTGCATCATTGATCGGAGATCAGCAGGCAGCCACTTTTGGTCAGGCCTGTTTCAAACTCGGCATGGCAAAGAACACCTACGGGACGGGGTGCTTCATGCTGATGAATACAGGCAATCAAGCGTATGCGAGTCAACATCGCTTACTCACTACAATAGGCTGGCAACGTCATGCCCGAGGCCCGGCGACCTACTGTCTCGAGGGCTCAGTGTTCATGGGTGGGGCAACGATTCAATGGTTGCGAGACGGTCTTGGTCTGATTGCCCACGCCTCCGAGGTAGAAGCCCTTGCCCAGACAGTGTCAGACTCTGGCGATACCTACCTTGTGCCGGCCTTTACAGGCCTTGGCGCACCTGACTGGGATGGCAATGCAAGAGGAACCTTAGTCGGTATCACCAGAGGCACGACCAAGGCGCATATTGCCCGGGCTTCTCTTGAATCAATCGCTCTGCAAGTGGCTGGTGTGCTTGATGCGATGCAAAAAGACTCGGGGATTGCGCTGACCGAACTCAGAGCGGATGGGGGCGCTTGTCACAATAACCTGTTGATGCAAATGCAGGCAGATTTCACTGGTGTCGCTGTGGTCAGACCTAAAGTGACCGAAACCACCGCGCTAGGTGCTGCCTACTTGGCTGGTTTAGCCACCGGCGTTTGGTCTGACACAGACCAAATTTCATCGTTATGGGCAATCGATCGGATATTCGAACCTAAGATGGATGAACAGGCACGTTTACATAAAATTGCAAGATGGCGCGAGGCGGTTGAACGTTCACTCGGATGGGCAAAAAATTGAACACCATTGAGGCATCTCCTTTGTCGACTGACCGGGCGGCGTTGCTCGCGCGGCTAGAGCAACCTACCCAATACGATCTTGCTATCGTCGGTGGCGGTGCCACTGGTCTGGGCATCGCATTGGATGCTGTCGCAAGGGGTTTCAGTGTCGTCTTGCTTGAGTCAGATGATTTCGCCCATGGCACCTCTTCGCGATCCACTAAATTACTGCACGGTGGTGTTCGGTATCTTGCTCAGGGAAACATCTCGCTCGTGCAAGAGGCCCTGCACGAGCGCTCAACAGTGCTGCACAATGCCCCTCATCTGTCGCAAAGATTGTCCTTTATTCTGCCTTGCTATAAATACTGGCAAATTCCGTTCTACTCGATCGGTCTTGTCATGTACGATGCACTCGCAGGCAAACGCGGTTTAGGCAAAACACAGATCATGGGTTTGTCTGACACGCGAGAGTGCATGCCAAATCTGCAATCCAGACAACTAAAGGGCGCCATCAAATACTGGGATGCTCAATTCGACGACGCACGTCTCGCGCTGGCGCTGGCGCGCACAGCGGCAAAACGTGGTGCCGTGCTGGTGAACTATTGCAAGGTCAACGAACTCGTGACCCACGATGGAAAAATAAAAGGCCTCGTTTGCGAAGATACTGAAACACAAAAGCAGTTTCGCCTTGCGGCAAAGTGCGTCATTAATGCAACCGGGGTTTGGGTCGATAAGCTCAGAGCGAGTGATGACGCTACCCGTCACCAAACCAGTCAGGCCATTGTTGCCCCCAGCCAAGGGGTACATATCAGTGTGGATGCCAGCTTCTTACCGGGTAACCAGGCCTTGATCATCCCAAAAACGGCAGATGGTCGTGTTTTATTTGCAGTACCCTGGCGCGGCAAGGTCATCCTCGGCACGACCGATACGCCCAGACACGATTTAAGCCGCGAACCCGAGCCCTTCAAAGAAGAGCTGGATTTCATCTTAAACGAGGCTGCCCAGTATCTTGATCGCGCCCCAACGCGAGCAGATATCAAGAGTATCTGGGTCGGTTTACGTCCACTCGTTAAGGCACCGTCCGATAGCGGGGACGACACCAAAAAAATTAGTCGCGAGCATACCGTGCTTGTTAGTCCGAGCAACCTGGTGACGGTAACGGGCGGCAAATGGACCACCTACCGAGTCATGGCAGCCGACACCTTGAATCAATGTTTTGACTCAGGGCTATTGCCGCGGCAAACTGGCGACGACACAGCAACGCTGTTACTTGTGGGGGCCCAGAACAGTCAACGGGTCTCAGACCCCATGGGGGTGCCCGGCGGCCCAGCACTCTATGGTGATGAAGCAAATTGCTTGGAAAGCATCCCAGGCCACGACAGCCCCTTGGGTGGTGAGCTCACAGAAGCCATGGTGAGATTTGCGGCGAGATATGAATATGCTCGCAAAGTCGAAGACGTTCTGGCAAGACGCTCGCGTCTTTTATTTCTCGACGCGCGACTTGCCCGAAGCATGGCACCCAAGGTTGCTGAGATTTTGCAAAGCGAAACAGGGATTGACCCCAGCTTGCCCGCATTTCTAGCCTTATGTGAGCACTACCTTCATTTGCCGTAGCGCTCGCGAACTAGCCTGCCATGTGAATGCCGCCGTTGACATTGACGTCTTCGCCGGTCATAAAGCTGGCGTCATCACTGCATAAAAACGCGATCACAGAGGCAATTTCGCTGGGTTGCCCGACGCGTTTGAGCGGGGTCTGCGCAATTGAATCAGCCCCCCGCTTTTGCATCAATTCGTTGGTCATCGGTGTCTGAATGATCCCAGGCGAGACGGAGTTCACGCGGGTCTTAGGGGCGAGCTCTCTTGCTAGCGATCTGGTCAGACTAATCAAAGCCCCTTTTGTCGCACTGTAGTGCGAGTTGTGAAACGCCCCTCGATGAGCGGCGACCGACGCGATATTCACAATTGCACTGTTAGCCGTCAAGTAAGGTAAGGCCCGCTGAATCAGAAAAAATACGCCATCCAGATTGACACTCATGGTTTCACGCCACTGATCATCCGTCATCTGTTCAACGGGTTGGAATTTGTAAATACCTGCGCCTGGCACAAGAAAATCAATGCCTCCAAAGCAATCTACCGCGAGTTTGACCAGCACTTCAGCGTCTTTAGAGGATGCCGAATCAATCGCGAGAACGGCGCACCGTTCTTCAGCCAAACCGAGTTCGCTCACGACCGATGCTAACAACGCCTCATCACGGTCGGCCAAAACAACATTAGCACCATCGTGATAAAACCGTTTCGCAATCTCGCGACCGATACCGCCCGCTGCGCCGGTCAGCACTAAGGTGCGTCCTTCAAAATCATAGGTCATACCATCACTCCTGTTGTGCATCCGTTAAGATCATGTCAGCCCCTTTTTCAGCAATCATCATGACGGCAGCTTGGGTATTGCCAGACACCATGGCTGGCATGACTGACGCATCCACTACCCTCAGACGTGCAATCCCTTTGAACTTCAAGCGAGGATCAACCACCGATTGCTCATCAGATCCCATCCTGCAGGTACCAATCGGATGGTAAATCGTTTGACCATTTTCACGCGCAAAATCCAACCATTGCTGATCTGTTTGCGCACCCTCACCTGGGGACATTTCGTGGTCGATGTAATGACGCATTGCCGCCTGACCCATGATTCGGCGCGCGATTTTCATGCCATTGATCAGAACCGTTTGATCTTCTGTCTGTGCCAGAAAGTTAGGGCGAATGCATGGCTGTCGTGAAGCGTCAGGCGATTGAATATGGATACTGCCTGTTGAGGTTGGCCTCAACCCCGTCACCCCAATCGTGAGGCCTGGCAGAGAGTCGAGCTTTCGGACGGCCGCATTCGCATAACTGGCGTGCATAAAAAAGTATTGCACATCGGGGGTCGCGATGTCTGGTTGAGATTTGACAAAGCCGTGTACCAACCCAGTCCCCAAGGTCAGAATCCCTTTTCGCTGCGTAAAATATTTCAACGCAGCCATCGCAACACGCCAGCCTTGCGCCATTTCGTTTAAGGTTTGGGTGTTTTTTACTCGCCAATTCATGCGCGTGGCGTAGTGATCGATATAGTTCTCACCCACCATGGGGGCTTCGTGACGCACTGTCAAACCGTACTTTCGCAACAAGCTTGGGTTACCCACCCCTGAGAGTTCAAGAATCTGGGGGGTTTGCACGGCGCCAGCAGCCATAATCACTTCGCGTTTGGCTTTGACTTCGACCGTGCCCGTTGGGCCTCGATAGACGACCCCGCTGCAAAGCGCACCATCCAATGTGAGACGCTGTACAAACGCCCCTGTGCGAATGGTTAGATTTTTACGATGTCGAGCGGGATTCAGATAGCCGTCCACCACTGTCCAACGTTCACCACCCCGCTGAGACGCTTGATAATAGCCAAAGCCCTCTTGATCACCGGCGTTGTAATCGACATTCAACGGTTGGCCATCTTCTTTTGCTGCTTCTAAAAACGCTTCAGTCAAGCGATAGCGTTCAACAATGGGAGACACGTGCATGGGGCCAGCCCTACCACGGTTACCACCGCCCGGCAAATAGGTCTCAAATTTTTTGAAATAGGGTTCAACCTCTTGAGCTGACCAACCCGTCGCGCCAAGCGAAGCCCAATGATCATAATCTTGCGGCTGCCCTCGCACAAAAATCATGCCGTTGATCAAGGTCGATCCGCCCAAGCCTTTACCTCGTGGGATTGCAATTGGCCGCTGACGCGTCCCCTCTTCGGGATCACTGGTGAAGCGCCAGTTATAGACAGGATCATTCAATAATTTTGTAAACCCCGCGGGGATCTTGATCCATAAGCTCTTAGGCTCACCACCTGCCTCTAACATCAAGACGCTGTACTTGCCGTCAGCCGTCAAGCGGTTCGCCAGCACACAAGCCGCAGTGCCACCGCCCACAATCACATAATCAAAAGTTTCCATTAACGCTGTCCCAGTCGTAAGAAAGCTGCCATCAACTCAATCTGACACTCAAGCATGGGCAGACCGAACTGTAGGCTGCAGCCCTTCTCTTCTGCAATCGCAAGCACTGGGGTGAGTGCGGGCTTCATGATGATCTCAGCGACCAGCTGTTCGGCAACCAGCTGATCCGCTCGAAAGGGTAATGGGTCTGTTGGCGACATGCCCAACGAAGTCGCATTGACCACCACATCAAATCCTATTGGGCTATCCGTGGCGACGGTTAGCTGCACGGAGGGATAAAACGGTTGCAGGCGTTCAATCAGTTCATGTACTTTGGATGAAGTCCGATTGTAGATAGCCAGTTCACCCACGCCAGACTCTGCCAACGCGAAAGCGATCGCGCAAGCAGCACCACCCGCACCACAGAGCATAACGCGCTTGCCTTGCAGCTCAACGTGACTGCGACGCAAACCCGCGACAAAGCCCTCGCCGTCAAGAACATGGCCCATCAGACGTCCATCCGGATCGCGGCGCACAACATTGACAGCACCGACCATCGCAGCAGCCGGCGACACTTCGTCACACAAATGACGGACGGTCATTTTATGAGGCACGGTCACGACAAAACCATCAAGATTCTGTAGCCCACGCGCAGCCGTGACCCAAGCTGACAAGCTCATGGCAGGGACTTGCAAGGGCACGAGGACTGCATCAACGCCCTTTTTTGTCGCCCATTCGTTGATCAGTTGCGGCGTTTTAACCTGCTGCACGGGATCTGCGAGAATCGCGCAGACCCTGGTAAGGCCGGTGATGTTCATGTCTCTCTCTCGTTTTTTATCGTTTGTTGAGGGAAAGCATAAACCATTTAGCAGGTCAGGCTCATCCCCAGATCAGCTGCGTTTGACGATTTGCATACATCGCCTTTCTTGACCTTTGTTGTAACTGAACGCAAAGGGCAAAGGCTTAGTATTCTTGGATTGCGTGTACGCCAACGCGAGAGAGGCTTGACGATTGCGGTTAAACAATTCGTGCGGGTACAGAAATCCACCGTAAAGCGTCACTTGACCAATTTTGCTTAAATCAACGTAATCAAGCCCAGTTTCATCCTGAACGACGACGGGGGCTCGAGCCATGACCATGTCGCGAAGTTTGCTAAAGCTCGGCATCTGTAAAAGATGTGAGGCAGCTTTCAACAGGGTTGGATGCGTCGCGTGGTTGGCAAGCCACTTATCCATGGGTTCATTGCTACTCAAATTTTTATCCGATAAATCCGTGCTGACGTAATCCAGCACCACATCTCGACCGTCTTTGGTGAGCATCAGTCTGACTGAATGCCAAGGCCCGTCCGTTTGAACGAAATCACCTGTCTCGCTCAGCGCAATGGGGAAGACATCCTTGACCTGATAGCCCGAGTACATCGCAAAACTCATCAAGATCGTGGTGACCCCGATGTGAGCATCCGCATCGGATAAGTCTTGGTTCAAATCGTCAGTCCTGAAAAAACCAAGCTTGGCGAATTTCTTCCATTCGCGTAGAAATTTATTCTGAAATTTGGCCTGCTTGGCGACAGACATTTGCTTGAGTGATGCGGGCTGCCCCGCCGCCTGAATCGCGACCATCACAAAATGATCTGCTTTCGGAAACAACGCTGCAACGCTGACGAAGTCTGGCCCCGAAAACGGGTAAAACACCGTCCGATCAGCTGTCTCGGGGATTTCATTTTGGCCCCAAGTTTTTGCCAGCGCGCCAGTGGTCTGCTCGTATACAGACCAGATCTGGTCGGCTTGGGTCTTGTTCGCCCCGGTTAGAAAAGGCAGGTCAGGCGCAATCTGTCTGCCTGCCGTGGCAGTTGTCGTGGTAGTTGCCGTGGTGGTGGTCGTGCTCGTCACAACTGGTGCCGTCGCTTCGTGAGTCGCTTGAGCCACTGAGTGGTCTGACACCACCAACAACGCCAAGCCAATACTGCAACTCACGAATAGCTGCCTGCGGGGCAGAAACTTCACATCTTTAAAAACGCTCATCATTAAACTAACTCGTCATTTAAATTAAAAATTTTTATTCTTGTTCGTGTGATTGACACGATTCGCCAACACGATGCCCAGCACAATCAGCGCCAATGCAACGATATGATAGCCCTCTGGGTACTCATGTAGTAAAGCGACTGACAGTAGTGCGGCAAACATGGGTGTCAAATTCTGAAAAAACATGGGTAGTTGCGTCCCTGTTCTCGCAACCGCCTGTTGCCAGCAAAGATAGGCCAGCAACGCTGGGCAAGTCGATACGTAGAGCAAAATCAGCAATAATTTAGGGCTGAACTCGATGGCCGCATACGTGCCAAAAGAAAGCTCTGCCACCGCCATCGGCAAGGCGAATAACAAACCCAGCATCATTTGTGCCGCAAAGGCTGCGTAAATTGACATGGCGGGTGGCCGCCGACGCAGGACCCAGGTGTAGAGCGCCCAAAGCGCCATGGCCAGCAACATAAACAAATCGCCAGCAACGAACTGAATGCTCGCAAGATTGGAAAAATCACCTCGCACCAATACCCAAACAACGCCCAATATGGATATGCCGGCACCCAAGACTGCCAAGCGATAGATCGCGGCCCCAAAAAACAACCGACCGATCAGCAAAGTAAACACCGGCCCCACGGAGGTGATGAGTGTGATGTTGATGGCGCTCGAGGTCGTGAGCGCGAGGTACTGCAGCGCGTTGTAAGTTGTGACGCTCAAAAAAGCCGTGATGGACATCAACAACCAGTGTGCTTTGAGCAATGGCCAATCTCGTTTGAAGGTAGTCCAAACGAAAGGCAAGAGGATCAATAGCGCTAGCGCCCACCTCACAAAGTTCAGCGTCATGGGTGGGATGACCCCTGAGGCCATTCGACCACCCACTGCGTTGCCTGCCCAGAATACGGGCGGCACCAGTAAAAACAGCAAATTCAGCGGCCGCATTTGACTCAGACGGCACCCAGTACTTTGACACCATCCATATAGGCTTGCAACGCGTCAGGCACGCGGACACTGCCATCGGCATTCTGATAGTTTTCAAGTACCGCCACCAAGGCACGCCCGACCGCTAATCCTGACCCATTCAGGGTGTGCAAATATTCTGTCTTGCCAGCGTCTGTTCTCATCCGCGCTTGCATTCGACGAGCTTGAAAAGCCTCGCAATTCGATACCGACGAAATCTCGCGCCACGTGTGTTGAGCGGGCAACCATACTTCGAGATCATAGGTTTTTGAGGATCCGAATCCCATATCACCGGTACACAGCAACATGACACGGTAAGGCAGGCCGAGCAACTGCAACACTCGACCAGCATGACCCGCCATCACCTCAAGCGTTTGGTAGGATTCATCGGGCGATACGACCTGAACCATCTCCACCTTGTCAAACTGGTGTTGACGAATTAACCCCCGAGTATCACGCCCACCACTGCCCGCTTCAGATCTGAAACAAGGCGTATGGGCGGTCAGTCGAATCGGCAACTCTGATGCGGGGACGATGCGATCGCGCACAGAATTGGTCAAGGTGATTTCTGAAGTAGAAATCAAATATTGTTCTTCTTGCATCAAGGCATTGCCGCTTGCATCAACCCCTGCCCCGTCATCACCGCCACGGGTGACAGAGAACATGTCATTTTTGAACTTGGGTAACTGACCCGTGCCCATCAAGGTCGAGGCGTTGACAATATAAGGGGTATAGCACTCGACATAGCCATGCTCAGTCGTTTGCAAATCCAGCATGAACTGCGCCAGTGCACGATGCAGTCTTGCCACGGGGCCTTTCATAAAGGCAAAGCGGGCCCCGGATAATTTAACGGCCGTCTCAAAATCAAGCCCAATTCGTTCGCCTAGGGCGACATGATCCAAGGGCTCAAAACCCAAACCCCGGGGATTACCTGTCGACGGGTCTGGATGAGGCACCCAGCGGCTGATTTCAACGTTACCTTGCTCATCTCGCCCAATGGGTACGCTTTCATGAGGCAGATTTGGCACAGCCATCAACATATCCGCGAGCTGAGTCTGGATATCGGTGAGTGCGGCCTCAAGTGACTTCAGTTTGACCGGGATAGCCTGAGATTCAGCCATGACAGCGCTGGCATCTTCACCTTTCGATTTGAGCGCACCGATCTGCTTGGCAAGCGCATTTCTTTGCGCTTGAAGTGCTTCGGTTTCTGTTTGTACGGATTTACGACGAGCTTCGAGGGCGTTGAAATGATCCGTGTCGAATGTAAATCCTCGGGTTGCCAACCGGGCCACCACGGCAGCCAAATCTTTACGAAGGAGGGATGGATCATGCATAGTCACACTCTACAAACATTATTAATTGATCAATCATTGTAATGTTTGTCTGATGTTTGTCTGAACCGATTCGCACATGGTGGTCTTGGGCACAACACCCGTCTTTTGGTTCAGTGCCGGATCATCCACCGGATACCGTAGGCCAGCACCGCCAAGAACGACACGCTGACCGCCCAAATCAGGGCAAACCAGCCCAAGCGCTTCAAACGTGATGATTTAATGGTAGGCACTGCTATGTCTTACTTTGCCGCGAAACACCCAGTAGGCGTACCCGGTATACCCGAGAATCAACGGAATAATCACTAATGCCCCCGGCAATATAAACGCCAGGCTCTTATCTGGCCCTGCGGCATCCCATAAAGTGACTGAGGACGGGACGATATACGGAAAAAAGCTAATCAAAAGACCGATATAGCAAAGTAAAAACAAACCGTTGACGGCGAGGTAAGGCGTCAGTTCATTTTTGCGTGCCAAACCGCGAAACAGCAGAAAAGCGCACACCAGCACCAAGAGGGGAACGGGCGCCACAAATAGCATCGCTGGCCAAGCGAGCCACTTGGCTCTGAATTGATCACTCAAAAACGGTGTCCACAAACTCGCCACTGCAATCATGACAAGCATCAGGCCACCGAAAACCCGCGACAAATGTCTGACGCGTTCTTGCAGTGCGCCTTCTGTTTTCAATACCAACCAGGTTGAACCCAATAAGGTGTAACCAATCACTAACGCAACCCCTGTCATCAGACTAAAGGGCGAGAGCCAATCCCACCAGCCGCCTGCGTAATGCCGCCCGTTAACGGGTATCCCATGTACCAAGCCCCCGAGAGCCATGCCCTGAGCAAAAGTGGCAATGATTGAGCCGAACCAGAAAGCGAAATCCCAGTAAGGTTTGTGGGACGGAGATTTCCAGCGAAACTCAAAGGCAACGCCCCTAAACACCAGTGCCAGTAGCATGATGATGATAGGTGCGTAGAGCGCGGGCATAATAATCGAATAGGCGAGCGGGAACACCGCCAACAAACCTCCACCACCCAAGACCAACCACGTCTCGTTACCATCCCACACCGGGGCGATGCTATTGATCATTCGATCCCGATGCTCAGGATCTTTGATGAAGGGAAATAAAATCCCAACCCCTAAATCAAAGCCATCAAGCATCACGTAGGTGATCACAGCAACAGCAATGAGTGCAGCCCAGATCAAGGCGTAATCGATATTCATGATGATGCCCCCTCAGGCAACGTGCTCATGGTCTTACCTGCCCCGACACCAGCTGCTCTCACTGGTTCGTCCAGCGGCAAATGCGAGTCGCTGGCTTGAGGGGCTCTTTTCATCATCACCACAATGTAATAGATGCCCATCGAAAACAACGCGAAGTAGATCACGATAAAAGCGAGCAGGGACGATCCGACTGCTTCAGCATCTACTGGGGATCTGGATTCCCAGGTCGTCAGCAAGTTGTAAATGGTATAGGGCTGACGCCCCACTTCGGTCACCACCCACCCAGCAATGACGGCCACAAAGCCAGCTGGGCCCATGGCAACAGCGAATTTATGCAAGAACTGGCTGTCATAGAGTTTTCGGCTAAGCCGCAACCACAGACTCAACATACCCAGCGCTAGCATTAACACACCCAAACCCACCATTACCCTGAATGCAAAAAACGGCAACGTCATGGGTGGCACTTCATTGTCAGGCCAAGTATTTAAGCCCTGAACCACACCAGTGAGCGAGTGCGTCAGAATCAAACTGCCCAAATACGGAATCTCAACCTTGTAATTCATCTTTTTCTCTTTCGAGTCCGGTATTCCAAACAAGACGAGCGGCGCAGGCGTGATGGTGTCGTAATGCCCCTCGATCACCGCCACTTTCTTGGGTTGATATTCATAGTCGTTCAATCCATGCATATCACCCGCCAGAATTTGCAGAGGTGCAACAATCGCAATCAGCCACATGGCCATCGAGAACATGGTTCTTCCAGCCTGAAGCGCGTCCGTGCCGGCGGTATCACTCGGTGGATTTTTCTTAAATTTGAGGAGATGGTAAGCACCCACCGCACCCACGACCAAAGCGGTGGTCAGATAAGCGGCAAAAACGGTATGCACAAAACGATATGGGAAAGACGGATTGAAAATAACCGCAAACCAATCTTCAACCACGTATTGACCTGCGTCATTCATACTGTAGCCCGCAGGTGTCTGCATCCAGCTATTAACGGCAAGAATCCAGAAGGCAGAGAGTGCCGTCCCAAAAGCGACCAGTAAGGTTGCCAGACAATGTAATTTGGGCCCTACCCGCTCGCGTCCGAACAGCATGACACCAAGAAACCCAGCCTCAAGAAAGAACGCAGTCAGCACTTCGTACCCCATCAGCGGCCCAATCACTGGCCCCGACTTGTCTGCAAAGACGCTCCAGTTCGTGCCAAATTGATAGCTCATCACGATGCCAGAGACTACTCCCATGCCAAACGCTACAGCAAAAATCTTTTTCCAGTAGTTAAACAAGGTGAGATAGACGGCCCGCCCCGTGGAGAGGTGCCCGACGTTAAGGACGGCGAGATAACTCGCAAGCCCGATCGAAAAAGAGGGAAAGATGAAGTGAAAGCTCACCGTGAAAGCAAACTGCAAGCGCGCAAGATTGTGAGCGTCAAACCAATCCATATCTGTATCTCCGGTGCGGTTGGGTCAGCTTTTGAAATTAACTATACACCCGAACGATGACATTCGTCTGTACGGTAAACGCAACCACCCTGTTCTTCATCAAATTTCCCGCTGACACCAATCTGTCATGACCGGAAAGTAGTTCAACCCGTTCTTAAAAAAGGCTTTGCATCTTCTTCTCAGTGACTTCCTATTTCTTGCCTGCTTCTTCATCCCACTGCTTGAGCAGGCTCATCTTTTCAGCAATCTTGATTTCTAAGCCTCTTGGCACTGGTTGATACCAACCAGGTTCTTCTATGCCTTCGGGGAAATAGGTTTCACCAGCAGCATAGGCATTGGGTTCATCATGAGCATATCTGTATTCATGCCCATAGCCCAGTTCCTTCATCAGCTTTGTTGGCGCATTGCGAAGATGAACAGGAACTTCTCTACTCTTGTCCTGCTTCACGAAGGCCCTTGCTTGGTTGTAGGCGTTGTAGCCAGCATTGCTCTTGGCAGCAACAGCTAGATAAATCACTGCCTGTCCTAGTGCGAGTTCACCTTCTGGACTTCCCAACCGTTCAAAGGTCAGTGCCGCATCGTTGGCTATCTGCATGGCTCTTGGATCGGCAAGGCCAATGTCTTCCCAAGCCATACGAACGATTCTTCTGGATAGATACCGAGGATCTGCGCCGCCATCCAACATTCTTGTCAGCCAGTAGAGGGCGGCATCTGGATGAGAGCCCCGAACCGATTTGTGGAGAGCTGAAATCTGGTCATAAAAATTGTCGCCGCCTTTATCGAAACGCCGTGTATTGACCGTCAAGGCATTTTTGATAAAGTCGGCGCTAATCCACTGAACATCAGCAGCACTTGCGGCTGTCCTGCATTGTTCGAGCAAATTTAGAAATCTTCTCGCATCGCCATCGGCATAGCCAATGAGGGTATCGACCGCAAGGGTTTCAAACTCAAGGCAAGCGAGTGATTGCGCTTGCGCCCGCTGCAGCAACAGCTTGAGCTCATCCTCGGTTAAAGACTTCAGCACATAGACTTGTGCGCGCGACAACAAAGCAGAATTGACTTCGAAAGACGGGTTTTCTGTCGTGGCACCGATGAAAGTCACTAATCCAGACTCAACAAAAGGCAGCAAAGCATCTTGTTGCGATTTGTTGAAACGATGAATTTCATCGACGAAGAGCAGCGTCCGCTGATTGTTTTGATCAAGTGCATGTTGCGCTTCATCCATCGACGCGCGAATTTCTTTGACCCCGGCAAACACCGCTGAGATAGCAATGAAATGACAATCAAAGGCCTTTGCCGTGAGGCGCGCGATTGTGGTTTTGCCCACCCCAGGCGGTCCCCACAAAATCATCGAATGTGGTTGACCAGACTCGAAGGCCAAGCGCAACGGTTTGCCAGGGCCCAATAAATGAGCCTGTCCAATGACGTCGTTCAGGTGTTGAGGTCTAAGCGCCTCGGCCAGCGGCGGTGTCGGCTTCGCTCTGAACAGATCGTCAGTCACGTCGCAAGCCTATTGCGCCCGCACCACATCAACCCCCAGTGGGGGGACGAATTTGAAGCTATCAGCGGCTAACGCGGGGTTAGGCTTTAAATCGCTCAGGTCTACATGTGTCGTTTGACCAAAGCCATCCAGCAAAATAAATCTCATCGGCAGATCGTTTGAGAAACCAATGTCTACTTGAACAAAGCCGGCATCAGCGGTTTTAGGTTCTGCTCGCAACCAAGACAAACCCTCGCGCGCTGGCAATGCCGTGAGCTTGAACACTTTTGCCATGTCGCCAGAGCCAAACAAGATCGCCGCGGGAGACGCCCCAATTGCCTGAGCGACTGGTCTTGTCATGACCTGATTGAGATCGGGGTCGTATTGAAACAACGTGGTGCCATCCGACACGACTTGCTGTTCGTAGGGTTTGAGCACGTGCCAGCTAAAGTGACCGGGCCGCTCAAACAAAAACTCGCCAGTTTGTTTAGGCTTGGATAGCCCCTGAGGGCCCACGGTATATTGCGAGAACTGCCCGCGGGCAGCAGAAACATGCGAGACAAATTTTCGCAGTTGCGCCACTGCATCGCCGTTTGCCTGCCCCTGTGCATAGGCTTGAGCATGAGTCAGCGCCAACGCTGCCACAACCCCAACGGCCGCCGTCAACCGAAACGCGCCGACCAGCAAGCTTGCGCAGATCCGTTCAATAGCCATGCAGCTCATTCCTCTTGGGTGGCATTAGGGGCGAGAATCTCACGATTGCCATTGGATTGCATTTTGGACACCAGACCAGAATTCTCCATCTGTTCGAGCAAACGCGCGGCTCGGTTGTAGCCTATCCGCAAATGGCGTTGTACCAACGAAATGGACGCCCGACGATTTTTCAAAACGACTTCGACAGCCTGATCGTACATGGGATCTGATTCGGGATCAGATAAACCCGTCACGCTACTGAGGCCGTCGCCGGTCTCGCCGGCAATCCCCCCCTCGAGCAACCCGTCAATATAATCCGGCTCGCCCTGCGCTTTGAGGTATTCCACCACGCGATGGACTTCATCATCGGTGACAAACGCACCGTGCACACGAACCGGCAGACCTGAGCCTGAGGCCTTGTAAAGCATATCGCCTTGCCCGAGCAACGCCTCTGCCCCCATCTCGTCCAGAATCGTTCTGGAGTCGATTTTGGACGAAACCTGAAACGAAATACGCGACGGGATATTAGCCTTAATCAACCCCGTGATCACATCAACACTGGGACGTTGCGTCGCGAGGATCAGATGAATCCCCGCGGCACGGGCTTTTTGTGCCAGGCGAGCAATCAGCTCTTCGATTTTCTTGCCCACCACCATCATCAGATCTGCCAACTCGTCGATCACGACGACGATCGTTGGCAACTCTTTCAAGGGTTCGGGTTGATCTGGGGTTAGCGAAAAGGGATTGGGAATAGGCTCTTCATGCTTGATCGCATCTCTGATTTTCGTGTTGTAACCTGTCAGATTACGCACACCGAGCTTGCTCATCAAACGATAGCGTTTCTCCATCTCGCCCACGCACCAATTCAGCGCATTTGCCGCCTGCCGCATGTCGGTCACGACGGGTGCCAGCAAATGAGGGATGCCTTCGTAAACACTCATCTCAAGCATTTTCGGATCAATCAGAATCAGTCGCGTGTGATGGGCATCTGCTTTGTACAGCAGTGACAAAATCATGGCATTAATACCCACTGACTTGCCAGAGCCGGTTGTGCCAGCCACCAGCAGGTGCGGCATTTTCGCCAAATCAGCGACCACCGCATTCCCCGCGATATCCTTACCTAAGGCCATGGTCACCACAGAATGATTGCTGTGATAGGTTTGTGAGCCAAGTATTTCGGATAACTTCACCATCTGACGTCGTTGATTGGGCAACTCAAGCCCCATCAGGTTTTTGCCGGGAATAGTCTCAACCACACGAATGCTGACCAGACTCAGTGCTCGGGCTAAATCCTTCGCGAGATTCACCACCTGACTGCCTTTGACGCCGGTGGCAGGTTCAATCTCATAACGCGTAATCACGGGGCCAGCCTGCGCAGCAACGACCTGCACCTGAACCCCAAAATCAGCCAATTTTTTTTCAATAAGGCGAGAAGTGAACTCAATCGTTTCAGGTGAAACGGTTTCAACAATAGGTGGTGGCGGGTCTAGCAAGGAGAGCGCTGGCAGATCGCCTGTCGCAGAGGGTTCACTGAACAGTGTTTGTTGCTTTTCTTTTTGCACTCGCTCTGATTTCACGACCGAGACCACCGCCGGCTCAATGCGGATCGGTTGATCGTGGACGATGATATCCTGCTTCGCTTCAACCTGTTCACGTCTTCTGGCTTGGGCGACCTCGCCGGCTTGACGATCGACGTGGGCGGTGCGCCAATCTTTGATCCCGAAGTAAGCCAGCTCTAACCAGCCGCCAATCCGTTCACAAAGCACCAACCACGAAAAGCCGAAAAACAAACTCAGCCCGATGATGACCAATGCCAAAAGAATCAACGTACTGCCGGTAAAACCCACCCCTTGACCCAGAAAACTTGACCAGGCTTGCCCGATCCAGCCACCGGCCCCACTCATGGTGTCGGTGTGGCCAGGTAATCGCATCCCCCACGAGCCGAAACGGTAAGCCTCTAACCCGACGGAACCAACCAGCAACATCAAAAAACCAATACCTTGTTCCCATTTGACCCGCTCGAGGGTCTCTGGTTCACCTTTGGTTCGAATCTGGTTTGCCAAGCGCCGATAACCTGCTCGGACGCGATGTAACAACAGCACAACCAGCCACCAGGCAGAGAAACCGAACAGGGAAAACAAGATGTCCGACAAGTTGGCACCGAGGTAGCCACCCCGATTTTGTATCGTGTTTGACGCACTCGAATGAACCCATCCGCCGTCGTTGGGCGACCAAGAAAACAAGATGAGCGAAAGCCAAGCCGCCAGCGCCGCGAAGAAAATCCAGCGAGCCTCTCGCAAGATCGAAAACAGCCTGCTTTGCATCGCGGAGGGGCCGTTTTTGGTGTTTCGGGTCGTTCGCGACGTGCGCGCTGAGGGATGAGATGTTCTGGACATGGCGCACATTATAATTTGGACACCACTATAGGGGTAAATACCTGATGTCGACAAGCAAACATGCAAAAGTCCTGATTCTAGGATCTGGCCCTGCTGGCTATACAGCCGCAGTCTACGCCGCTCGCGCCAACCTGAACCCGGTGCTGGTGACAGGGTTGGCGCAAGGCGGCCAATTGATGACTACCACGGACGTCGACAATTGGCCCGCAGACGCCCAAGGCGTTCAAGGGCCTGAACTGATGCAGCGCTTTGCCGAGCACGCCGAACGGTTTAATACAGAAATGGTGTACGACCATATCGCCAGTGTCGATCTATCCAGCCGTCCTTTCAAACTGGTGGGCGACGGCGGTCAGCTTTACACGTGCGATGCCTTGATTATCTCGACAGGCGCCTCAGCCAAATACCTGGGGTTACCTTCCGAAGCAGCCTTCATGGGCCGTGGGGTATCAGGCTGCGCCACCTGCGACGGATTCTTCTATAAGAATCAGGATGTTGTGGTAGTGGGCGGTGGCAATACCGCCGTCGAAGAAGCGCTCTACCTATCCAATATTTGCCGAAGTGTGACCGTGGTTCATCGTCGCGATAAATTTCGCGCTGAACCCATCCTGATTGACAAAATGATGGATAAAGTCGCTCACGGCAATATGAAACTGGCGCTATACCAAGAACTTGACGAAGTCCTCGGTGATGCGTCAGGGGTCACGGGTGTGCGAATTAGAAGCACACAAACCGGCGCTAAAGTCGACTTGGCAGTCACCGGTGCCTTTATTGCGATTGGTCACCAACCCAATACTGCTATTTTCGAAGGACAGCTAACCATGAACAACGGTTACATCGTGACGAAAAGCGGCTTGTCGGGTCTGGCCACCATGACATCTGTGCCGGGCGTTTTTGCGGCTGGTGACGTGCAGGATCACGTTTACCGTCAGGCGATCACCAGCGCAGGTACAGGTTGTATGGCCGCGCTAGACGCACAACGATGGCTGGAGAATGCCGAGTAATAAAAAGGGCCTTGCCGATCTCAAGGCCGCTTTCAAAGAGATTCAAGCTGAAAAAGCTCGACAGGCGGCAGTCACCCCGCCTGTCGAAGCAACGCGTCAGCCGGCTGAATTATTAAAAGACAGCAAACTCTTCGACCGCGCGACTCGAACGGTCAAACCCATTCAGGCGAACGCGAGGGTCATTCACCCTCCGGCAACTTTGCAAAAGCCCGCCACCGCCTTACAGCGTCGTCAGCGGGCAGTGGGGACGGCGACCCAAGCTACGCCTTTGGCGACGAGCACTGCCGTCTCTGATGGCGCCGGTCTCTATCCCGCGTCGGGCGACGCCACAGATGGTAACGCTCGTTTTGCGGCACCGGGTGTTGGGCCCGATACGGTCCGCAAGTTGCGACAAGCCTATTGGCCAGTTGGTGCTCAGCTCGACTTGCACGGCATGACAGCCGACCAAGCACGAGAGCGTCTCATCCACTTCCTGGAAACCAGTCGCGCGTTCGGTACCCGCTGTGTGAAGGTGATCCATGGCAAAGGCTATGGGTCCAAGTCTGGGCAGCCCGTCCTCAAACAGCTCGTGCGTCACTGGTTAACCCAAATCGCGATTGTTCAGGCGTTTGCTACGCCAGCCGACGCCCACGGCGGCCAAGGCGCGCTATTAGTGCTGATTAAACTGACCTAACGCTGAAAAAGGTTTTTATCAACAGTATGATGAGCATCAAGATAAACTTACTTTGACTTGGGCCTCGCATCATGATCAGCCGTACCATCTTTGCAACCTCTCTGGCGTTCACAATGCTGTCTATCGCTCTTGCGCAAACGACAGAGCAGCGCAGTACCCTGGCCGAGCAACAAGACGTCGCAGTCACGATCTACAACGACAACCTGGCCTTGGTCAAAGATCATCGTAAGATCGCGATCAAATCTGGGGCTTCATCCTTGGCCTTTCGAGATGTCAGTGCAAAGATACTTGCCGAGACCGCGCAAATGCGCAGCCTGAGCTCACCTGGCAAACTGACGGTGCTTGAACAGAACTTCGACTTCGACCTGTTGACCCCGCAACAATTATTAGAGAAGTATGTCGGCCGTCAGGTGACCATCGTTCATTCCAACCCAACCACCGGCGCAGAAACTTCTGAAACAGCCACCGTACTCTCTGCCAATAACGGGGTCGTGCTGCAGATCGGTCAGCGCATTGAAACGGGTCTTTCGGGGCGCATTGTTTACGATGATGTGCCACCCAACTTGAGAGATCGTCCAACGTTGGTCATGACTCTCGAAAACAAAGGGTCACCAGAGCAAGACGTTGAGCTGAGCTACCTCACCTCGGGGCTCGGCTGGAAGGCGGACTACGTCGTGGCGCTCAATCCAACTGACGATAAGCTCGATATTTCTGGCTGGGTGACCCTGACCAATAAAAGTGGCACGAGCTATAACAACGCCAAGCTCCAGCTCGTTGCAGGTGATGTGCATCGGGCACGTCAAGTGGCCGGGGCAGTGTTCAAATTGGCGACGCCGATGCCTGCCCCTGTCGCTAGAGCCAGCATGAGCGAGGAAGCGCTTTTTGAATATCACCTTTACTCGCTGGATCGCCAGACAACGATTGCAGAAAATCAAACCAAGCAGGTCGCTCTGCTCACAGGCGCTAATGTGCCAATGCGCAAAGTGTTGATCCTGTCTGGTTCGGATTATTACTATCAAACCAATTCAGGCAACCTCGGCCAAAAGCTGAAGGTCAGCGCATTTGTTGATTTCGACAACAAAGAGAGCGCTCACCTAGGCCTGCCTATGCCCACCGGTGTTGTGCGTGTCTACAAAAAAGACTCAGCTGGCAATACGCAGTTTATTGGTGAAGATAACATCGACCACACCCCAAAGAACGAAACCTTACGTCTAAAACTCGGTGAATCCTTTGACGTCACTGCGGACAAAAAACAAATCAGTTTTGCTAAGTTCGGTGGCACTGGAAAATATAAAAATATTTACGAAAGTGCTTACGAAATCGTCCTAAAAAATGCCAAAAAAGAAGCGGTCACCGTGACTGTTCAAGAGCCCATCCCTGGCGATTGGCAAATGCTCAATGAGAGCCAAGGTCACACCAAGCCTGTCAGCAATACTGCGGTCTGGCAAGTCTCCATTCCAGCAGAGGGAACAACCACGCTGACTTATCGGGTTCGAGTTAATTCTTAAAGGTATCTTTGATTATGCGCTGTTTTAATCATGCAGACGTTGACGCCGTGGGCTTGTGCCGCGCTTGTGCAAAAGGCCTGTGCCACGATTGCGCAACCGATTTATCATTTGGTTTGGCATGCAAAGATAAACATGAGCCTGAGGTGCATGCCTCACATAATCTGCTAGAGCGCTCGAAAAACCTTCTGCAGACCAACAAGAGAGCAAAATACTTGGCGCCTGTCTTTTTCGGGATTTCTGGTTTGGTGTTTATTTCGAATGGGACGGGCCTATTTCATGGGCCTGGATCATCGCCGCTAGATCCTTTTCAGATCATCTTGGGTGCGACGTTTTTCGTCTTTGCGCTCGCGTTGACGTTCATCAACCGGCGCGCATACCGGCGTTAATAGTCGAAGGCAACACCCCATAAGGAGTACTGATGGCAAAAATCAGCTTAAGTCATTCACTCGAACAACTCACGCAAGACAAAGCACTATTTCGCACCTTCTTCACGCACGGATCACTGGAAGTAGAACTTTACAAGCCGCAAGGCGCTGATCTTCAAACGCCACATACCCGTGATGAAATTTACGTGATCGCCTCTGGCAATGCACACTTCACCCTGGATGCCGAACAGTATGACGTTGTCGCTGGAGATGTGCTCTTTGTCGCAGCAGGCGCCGAACATCGATTCAGTGCATTCTCTGACGACTTTACGACGTGGGTCTTTTTTTACGGCCCAACCGGTGGTGAACGCACCTAAAGTGTACTTGACCCACTCGCACGCTTAGCGAGCGTGATACGCACAAGCGACAACGGCCAACACAATGTGTCAGCCGTCGCGCATTTTGCTTTTATTTTTTATTACCTGTTTTGGTGCCGTTATCCCCGACCTTTCCAACAACAGGCTTTGTCACCTCACCCGCATGAAATTGATGATGCACCAATACACGGCGGAGGGCATCAGGGAATGCCCTTATTTAGCGCCAAAACGTCGAAATTTGACTTTTCAATTGCAAAAGCAGGAGATCTGTTTTTATTAATGCAAACGGGTTACTGAACCTAGCACTGATCACAAATTTGCAATCATGGCATCACCAAAGCCAGAACATGACACCTGCGTTGCCCCCGGTAACAGTCGAGCAAAATCATAGGTGACTTGCTTGGACAAAATGGTTTTCTCCATGCTCTGGATAATCAGATCTGCGGCCTCAACCCAGCCCAAATGCCGCAACATCATCTCTGCCGACAGAATTTCAGAGCCTGGATTGACGTAATCTTTACCTGCATACTTTGGGGCAGTACCAGATGTCGCCTCAAACATGGCCACTGAATCAGACATGTTCGCACCCGGTGCGATACCTACGCCACCCACCTGCGCAGCCAATGCGTCCGACAAATAATCACCATTCAAATTCAAGGTCGCAATCACGTCGTATTCAGCAGGCCGCAGCAGTATCTGTTGCAGAAACGCGTCGGCGATCACGTCTTTGATGATGATTTCGCGACCAGTCTTCGGATTCATGATGCGGCACCAAGGACCGCCATCAATCAATTCGGCACCAAACTCTTCGCGAGCGAGTTCGTAACCCCAATCCCGAAAGGCACCTTCGGTGAATTTCATGATATTGCCCTTGTGAACCAAGGTGCAAGAGGATCGATTGTGGTCAATCGCGTATTGGATAGCACGCCGAACCAGGCGTTTACTGCCTTCGCTCGACACGGGTTTGATGCCCAAACCTGAGGTATGCGGAAACCGGATGTTGTCGACACCGAGCCTGGTTTGAAGAAAGTCCATCAAGGCCTTGGCCTGCTCGGATCCCGCAGCAAACTCGACACCGGCATAAATATCTTCTGAGTTTTCGCGAAAGATCACCATGTCAGTTTTCTCAGGCTGGCGCAACGGCGAGGGTACCCCTTTGAAATATCGAACAGGGCGCAAACAGACATAGAGATCAAGCTGCTGTCTCAAACTCACATTCAAAGATCGAATGCCGCCCCCTACTGGCGTGCTTAATGGCCCTTTGATAGACACCACGTATTCTTTCACCGCTTCGATCGTCTCTGCGGGCAACCTCACATCGGCACCATAGCGTTCGGCGGCCTTCTCGCCAGCAAACACTTCCATCCAATGAATTTTTCGCGCACCATCGTATGCCTTCTGGACCACTGCATCGACGACCTTACGCATGACGGGGCTGACATCGCGTCCTACGCCATCGCCCTGAATAAAAGGGATAATAGGGTCATTGGGCACGTCCAGTGAAAAATCTTGCCGCAGCTTGATTTTGCTTCCGGTGGTTGGGACGACAATGTGTTGGTATGACATGCTGGCTCCTGTTGTCATTGTTTTTACGTCATTCTATTGGGTTCGTGCCGCATCTCAAACTGAAGGCAAATACAGCACTACTATGTTTAATCCGTCCAGAGACGAAGTTCGTCAATTTTTCGTGCAGGCTTGGCGTAAACACCGCCAGCAGGAGATTCTCACCCCGCTAGAATCTCAGGCGCTCGGCTGGGTCATGCAACACCCGGAATACCACGCAGACCTCGAGAGTGATCAAGCACTCAGCCGTGACTATAGCGTTGAAGAGGGGCGCACCAATCCATTTTTACACCTGTCGATGCATCTGGCCATCACGGAACAAGTTTCAATCGACCAACCTCGGGGTATCAAAGCCGCCTACGACACGTTGTCAGCACGAGTCGACCGGCATTTTGCCGCCCATGAGATCATGGAGTGCTTAGGACAAGTGGTGTGGGAATCACAACGGTCAGGCACAGCGCTTAACAGCGACAGCTACCTTGAACTGATTCAGAGGCGCGTGGGCCTCTGAACTGTCTACTCAAATTTACTTGTGAACGCTCAACGGGCCAGGCAGCGACTCGAGCCAAGCCGCCACATTATTGACCTCATCTTGCGATGTCAATTGCATGGCCATCCCGCCCATCACGGCGTTCTTGCGTCCGTTGGCGGTGTTCGGCATATCATGCGCACCACGTTGATATGCTTTCAGCGCGTGCGCTAAGTAACTGTAATGCTGACCAGCCAACACCGGATACTCAGGCAAGATAGGCGATTTAGCATCAGCACCGTGACAGGAAGCGCAATTTTTTTGCTCCCAGGTGGCTTTGCCGGCGCTCAAATCAGCAGCGCCCGCAACCGTCGATGCAATCAACAGGGCCGAGCCAACGAGGGCGAGTGATAGATGTTTCATGGTACCCCCGATTATTTGATACTTGAGTAGTAAGCGGCCAGATCAGCGATATCTTGATCCGACAGGCTCGCGGCCACAGAATTCATGGTTGGATGGCTTCTGCTGCCTGTCGCATAGGCTTTCAGGGCGGACTGGATGTACTTGTCACCTTGACCGGCGATCATAGGGACTGCATACACCTCTGGGAAGCTGGCTTTATACCCGGGAATCCCGTGGCACCCAATACACATTGCTATTTTCGCCTTGGCCGCTTCCGCGTTACCCACAGGCGCATCTGCAGCAAAAGCAGTAGGAGACAGCGAAGCGCTTGTCCCCAAGACGAGGAGAGAGACTAGGCAAGTATTTAAACTGCGAAACGTCAGTGTCGACAACATGATGAAATGACTCTTGGCTTGGCAAAAAAGTCCCGGGCAAAATTAGTCCGGCCGCAAAAACCGTTTGATTGTACGATAATTGACTCAAATAGATTAAAAATCGACCGGAGCAAGACGACTCATGACCACCGCAGCAAGCACGCAGACCCCATCCGAACGTTTTGACGGCACCGACCGTTATGTTGCAACCGATGATTTGAAGCTGGCAGTCAATGCCGCGTTGACGCTAGAACGCCCTCTGCTCATCAAAGGCGAACCGGGCACGGGTAAGACAATGCTTGCAGAAGAGGTGGCGCGTGGTTTGGGCCGACCGTTGTTGCAATGGCACATCAAATCGACGACCAAAGCCCATCAGGGTCTTTATGAGTACGACGCTGTCTCTCGGCTGCGTGACTCTCAGCTCGGTGACGAAAAAGTGCGCGACATCCAAAACTACATCTTAAAGGGCGTGCTTTGGCAGGCCTTTGAATCGCCCGAACCCGTCGTGTTGCTCATCGACGAAATCGATAAAGCTGATATCGAGTTTCCAAACGACTTGCTCAGAGAGCTGGATCAGATGGAGTTTCATGTGTACGAAACTCGTCAAACGATCAAGGCGCACAACCGTCCTCTGGTGATTATTACCTCTAATAATGAAAAAGATCTGCCAGACGCGTTTCTGCGGCGCTGCTTCTTTCACTACATCCGTTTCCCCGATCGCGACACCCTTCGTAGCATCGTGGAGGTGCACTACCCCAATATACATGGCGATGTATTGCGTGCGGCCTTGGATACCTTCTTTCAACTGCGCGATGCCCCCGGTTTGAAGAAAAAACCTTCTACCTCCGAGTTTCTGGATTGGCTTCGTTTGCTGATTTCTGAAGATGTCAGTGCCGAACAGATTGACGCCCATGCCGCGACCTCAATCCCAATGCTTGCGGGTGCTTTACTCAAAAACGAACAAGATTTGCAGCTGCTTGAACGCCTTGCTGCAGTGACACGTAACTCGGTTCGCCGACCCAATCAGCAGTAACCCGAAGCACGACGAAGCAAAACCAATACGCGCCAGCCAGGAGACCCGTTTACATGAGTAATGGTTCAGGATTCAGAGTTAGCCCAGCCCCAGTCACCTTAACCGCGAGCGGCATCAGGCTTGAACCGCTGACGCCTGCTCATGAAAGTGGTCTCAAGCAAGCGGCCGCAGATGGCGAACTATGGACGCTACGAGTCACCTCTGTTCCTGAGCCGCAAGACACTGCGGCTTACATCAAAACCGCGAACGACGGCTTATCCGCCGGCAACCGGGTGCCCTTCGCAGTGATCGATGAAGGCACTGGCAAAGTCATGGGTAGCACCAGCTATCACGACATCATCCCAGCGGTTGGGCGTCTCGAGATCGGCTACACCTGGTATGCGAAAAGTTATCAGCGCACGCACGTGAATACGGTCTGCAAATTGATGCTGTTAGAACATGCTTTTGATACGCTGGGGGCTGCCGTTGTGGGCTGGCGAACCGACAACTACAACTTTGCTTCGCGGCGCGCGATTGAAAGATTGGGTGCCAAGCTCGACGGTGTGATCCGCCATCATGCACTGCGTCGAGACGGAACCGTCCGCGACACGCATATGTACAGCGTCGCCGCAGGCGAATGGCCCGAAGTACGTGCCCATCTTCACTATCAGCTCAAACGCCATGCTAGTTGATTTCTTCTACCATCTGCGCACCCAGAAACTCAAAGTTTCGGTCAAAGAATATTTGACCTTACTTGAGGCATTGACGCATCCATTGATGTCGCCCACCCTCGAAGATTTTTATTTTTTAGCGCGTACCACCCTCGTCAAAGATGAGACCTTGTTTGATCGTTTCGACAAGGCGTTTGCACTCTATTACCGCGGGATCGAAGCCAAACTACCGGGGAAAAAGATCCCTTTGGATTGGTTGATCAAAGAAATCGAAAAGAAATTAACGCCAGAGCAAAAGGCTGAGCTTGAGAAACACGGTTGGGACAAGCTCATGGAGATGTTCAAAGAGCGGCTCGACGAACAAAAAGGTCGACATGAAGGGGGAAGCCGCTGGATTGGCACGGGCGGCACTTCGCCGTTCGGCAACGGCGGGTTTCACCCTGAAGGGGTCCGCGTGGGCGGTAAGTCAGCGGGTAACCGAACCGCCGTCAAAGTATGGGACGAGCGGCAATTTCGTGACTATGACGATACGCTTGAACTTGGTACTCGCAACTTCAAAGTGGCCCTGCGCCGATTGAGACGTTTTGCGCGCCAAGGGGCTGATTTTGAGCTGGATCTCGATGACACGATTACCAGCACCGCGCGAAATGCCGGCTTTCTTGACATCAAAATGATTCCCGAGCGTCATAACAACGTCAAAGTGCTGATGTTGCTCGATGTCGGCGGCAGTATGGATGACCATATTGGTCGTGTCGAAGAACTTTTTTCAGCCGCGAGCAGCGAGTTTCGCAATCTCGAGGTTTACTATTTTCACAACTGCCCCTATGAGCATCTCTGGAAGTCAAACCGCCGTCGCCAAATGGAGCGCTTTGAAACCTGGGATGTCATCCGTAAATTCAATGCTGACTGGCGCCTGATTTTTGTGGGAGACGCCACCATGAGCCCCTACGAAATCCTTCAACCCGGTGGTTCAGTTGAGCATTACAACAAAGAGTCAGGGGCAGATTGGCTGCAGCGCATTGTCAGTACCTGGCCAAAATCAGTCTGGCTCAATCCCGAGCCACAGGCGTCTTGGCAATATCGGCAATCGATCTCATTGATCCGCAACATGGTGCAGGACAAAATGTTTCCTGTCACGGTATCAGGCATTGAGCAAGCGATGAGACTACTATCAAAGTGAACCAAACGTCGCCGGCGCACTCAAAGGATCGTGTTGATCCGAATTAAATCCCTAGGAAAATCCCCATGCGTTTATTCACTGGCGCCATGCAACGCGCTTTTCTTGGTATATCGTTGACCTCTGTTGCCCTACACGCCGCGTCAAGCGTGGCCGCCACGATGCCTGCTGGGATCACAGAGATCACCTCAGTCGAAGGTATCACTGAATATCGCCTCGATAGCAATGGCTTGCGAGTGTTGCTCGCACCCGACGAGTCAAAGCCATCCACCACCGTCAACATGACCTATCTGGTTGGCTCGCGCCACGAAAACTACGGCGAAACTGGTATGGCTCATTTGCTTGAACACATGCTGTTCAAGGGCACGCCGACTCATCCCAACGCTTTGGGCGAATTTTCAAAGAGAGGATTGCAAGCCAACGGTTCAACCTCGACCGATAGAACCAATTATTTCGCTAGCTTTGCGGCAAACCCAGAAACGTTATCTTGGTATCTCGGCTGGCAAGCAGACGCCATGGTGAATTCAAAAGTCGCCCGCGAAGATCTCGACACCGAGATGACGGTGGTCAGAAACGAAATGGAAAGTGGTGAAAACAACGCCTTTCAGACGCTTTGGCAAAAGATGCTCGGGGTAGCTTATCAATGGCACAACTACGGCAAGGCAACGATTGGGGCTCGCTCAGACGTCGAACTGGTTGATATTGCGCACTTGCAGGCGTTTTATCGCCAGTATTATCAACCAGACAACGCTGTCTTGATTGTCTCAGGCAAGTTCGACCCCCAGACAACCCTCGAGGACATTGCCAAAACCTTCAGTCCGATCCCCAAGCCCAGCCGCAAACTGCCCGCTGAATACACCGTCGAACCCATTCAGGATGGTGAGCGCAGCGTGACCTTGCGTCGTGCAGGTGGTTCACCGCTGGTGGCAGCGCTCTATCACGTACCGCCTGCAAGTACCAAAGATTTCGCCGCACTGGATCTAGCCAGCATGATTATCAGTGACACCCCTTCGGGCCGGCTCTATAAGACCATGGTGCCCACTAAGCAGGCCGCCAGCGTCCTTGGTTTCACCATGGACAGCTATGCCCCTGGCATCGTGATGTTCGGTGCGACCTTGCAGCCTGGCATGGATACCAAAAAGTCCCTGCAAACGCTGACCCATACCATTGAGTCGATCGACAAACAGGCCTTTACGCAAGTTGAACTCGACCGCGCCCGCAGTCAGTGGCTCACCAGCTGGAACAAAACCTTCAGCGATCCCCAAAAAATCGGTGTTGGCCTGTCTGAGGCGATTGCGGTGGGTGATTGGCGTCTGATGTTCGTTGAGCGCGATCACGTGCGGGACACCAAACTCGCAGACCTTCAACGGGTCGCGACGACCTACTTGATCACCTCCAATCGGACAGAAGGGACATATATCCCCACCGTCAAACCGGTACGTGCGCCGAGCGTTGCCATCCCTGATCTCACCGCTGAACTCAAGGATTACAAAGGTGACGCTAACGTCAAGCAAGCCGAGGCGTTCGATCCCGACCCTGCCAATATCGATGCTCGAACCGAACGTAAAACGCTGAAGCTTGCCAACGGCAATGTCAAACTGGCACTGCTCGCTAAACAAACCCGGGGAGAACGTGTCAAAGCTGCTATCGCCATCAAATTCGGGACACTCGATGCGCTCAAGGGACAAAGACTGGCGTCTCTGGCGACCGCAGATCTGTTAACCCGCGGCACCGCCAAGATGACTCGTCAAGAAATCAGCGACAAAATCGACGCCTTGCAGGGTGAAGTTTCTGTTGCCGGAGGGGCTGGTCATGTCACGATCACGCTATCGACGACTCGGTCAAATATCGATGCTTTGACCGCCTTAATGCTAGACGTGGTCAACACAGCGAATTTTGCACAAGATCAAGTCGATGAATATCAACGGTCGACGATTACAAGTCTTAAAAGTGCCATGACTGAGCCAACGTCCATCGCTGGTCGCCTGTTGTCGCGCCATGATAATCCCTATGCAAAAGATGACGTGCGGTACACACCCTCATTCGAGGAGTCGCTTGCCGCAGTCGAGGGTTTAAAGCGCGAGGCCTTGGTGAATTTTCATCAAAAGTTTTATGGCGCGGGGGATATTGCCGTCTCAGCAGTGGGGGATTTTGATCCAAAAACCTTCGAGGCAACGTTGACCAAAGCGCTAACAGGTTGGAAAAAAGCAGCGCCTTATGTTCGAATCCCGACGCCCTACCACGACGTCGCCGTAGAGCACATGGAAGCACTCACACCAGACAAAGCCAATGCCTTTTATTTAGCAAAAATGCCACTGGCGTTGCAAGATACCAATGAGGATTATCCCGCCTTGTCTCTGGTGAACTTCATGCTGGGTACCTCAGAGACTTCACGGCTCTGGTTGCGCGTGCGTGAAAAAGAGGGGCTGTCTTATAACGTGCGTTCATCGCTAACCGCATCGTCATTCGAGCCTGCAGGGTCTTGGTCCGTCTATGCGATCTTTGCACCGCAAAATCGCAACAAGGTAGAGGCTGCGATTCAAGAAGAACTCGTGAAATTAGTCAAAGATGGCTTTAGCGACGACGAAGTCAAGGATGGTGTCAAGGCGCTGCTGAACTACCGCAAACTGGCTCGGGCTCAAGATGGCACACTCGCGTCAACTTGGTTGGATTACTTGGAGACTGGCCGCAGTTTCAAACGTTCAGCAGAACTCGATCAAAAAGTCGCGGCACTGACGACTGAGCAGGTCAATGCAGCCGTTCGTAAATACCTCAAGCCTGAGGCGTTTAGTAGCGTTGCCGCAGGTGACTTCAAGAAGTAATTGACCAGGAACTTTCCCCGCGCTTGAACATCTCATACTCAAGGCATTTGCATCCCTGCGATGCCTCGGGTATTTTTAACTTTCAACCGCTTGGAGTCTTTCATTGAAGATCAAAACCAAAGCATTGCTTGCTGGCTTCATTGCCTCGCTTTCGCTCGCCGCGCTCGCTCAACCTGCGGCACCGGGCAGTGCACCTGTCGACAAGGCAAACCCACCACCTTTTGCCGTCAAGAAAGCACATCTTCTTGACCATCTTCAGAAAATGACTCAGTGCGTCACTCAAGCAAACAGTGATGACGATCTCAAGGCTTGCCACGATAAGAATCCCCCGCCAATGCCTCACCCTGGCGGTCAGCCACCGATGGGTCAGAAAAACTGACGTCTTGGTGATTGCGGCAAACTCAAAGGGTCGGTATCAACCGACCCTTTGAGCTTTTTGCTTAAGAGAAAAAGGCTTTCACTCGATCCGTCCAGGATTTGCTTTCTGGCGAATGTCGTGCCCCGCCTTCAGTCAAAGACGCTTCGAATTTACGTAGCAAATCCTTTTGATCTTCAGTCAGTTTGACGGGCGTTTCGACCACGATGTGGCAATGCAAGTCGCCTGGATACGCAGAGCGAACACCTTTAATCCCTTTAGCTCGGAGACGGAATCGTTTGCCGGATTGCGTGCCTTCAGGGATTGTCATATCGACTTGCCCTGTCAGCGTGGGTACGTTGGTGGTACCACCTAATGCAGCCAAGGTGAACGGAATCGTGACTTCGCAAATCAAATCGTCGTTTTCACGTTGAAAGATCTTATGTTCTTTCAAGTGAATCTCAACAAACAAGTCGCCTGGCGGGCCGCCATTAATACCAGGCTCACCATTGCCTGACACGCGGATTTGCATCCCATCATCGATACCGGCAGGGATCTTGACCTGTAACGTTTTATTTTTGCGAGTACGACCAACCCCATCACAGCTGACGCAAGGATCAGAGATTTCTTTACCCGCGCCGTGACATTTTGGACAAGTTTGCTGAACGCTGAAAAACCCTTGTTGCATACGCACGGCACCAGCCCCGCCGCATGTCCGGCAGGCAATCGGCGAGGTACCAGGTTTAGCACCTGTGCCTTTGCAAACTTCGCAATTTTCCCAGCTGGGGACACGTACATCCGTCTCAAAACCGGCCGCCGCTTGTTCAAGCGTGATATCCATAGAGAATCGCAAATCGCTACCTCTATAGACCTGGGGTCCACCACCGCGCCGTGGCCCACCGCCACCGAAAATTTCACCAAAAATATCACCAAACGCGTCACCGAAACCGGCTGCACCAGCACCGCCCCCTGCCCCCATCCCAGCAGCATTAGGGTCGACACCAGCATGCCCGTATCGGTCATAAGCGGCCCGTTTACTGTCATCGGACAGCATTTCGTAGGCCTCTTTGGCTTCTTTGAACTTGGACTCAGCATCCTTGCTATCGGGATTACGATCGGGATGATGCTTCATGGCCATCTTGCGATAGGCCTTTTTGATCTCTTCCTCGCTGGCATTTTTGCCTATGCCCAGAACTTCGTAGTAGTCGCGCTTTGCCATGATGTAAGGTTCTTGCAAACAAGATTCAAAAGACTTCCGCCCGGAAGCCCTTCTCAGGGCTCCGGGCGGTGAGGTTTACCGCAAGCCGATCACTTACCGTCGCGCTTGACTTCTTTGAAGTCAGCGTCAACGACGTTGTCATCAGCAGGCTTAGCGCCACCGTGCTCTTCAGTGCCAGCGGCCCCCGCAGCACCCGCAGCTGCTTGGTTAGCTTGCATATCGGCGTACATCTTTTCGCCTAATTTCTGAGAAGCTGTCGACAGCGCCTCAACCTTGCCATCAATCGTTTCTTTGTCAGCATTGTTTTTGAGCGCTTCTTCAACAGCAGCCATCGAGGCTTCAATGGCGGCTTTCTCGTCAGCTGACAACTTGTCACCATATTCAGTCAACGACTTCTTGGTTGAATGCACTAAGCCATCCGCTGCGTTACGCGCCTGTGCCAGCTCTGCCATACGATGATCTTCGGCCGCATTGGCTTCAGCATCTTTGACCATCCGTTGAATCTCTTCTTCGGTCAAACCAGAATTGGCTTTAATGGTGATTTTGTTCTCTTTGCCAGTGCCCTTGTCTTTGGCAGACACGTGCACAATACCGTTGGCATCGATATCAAAAGTTACTTCGATCTGAGGCACGCCACGTGGTGCTGGCGGGATCCCTTCGAGATTGAATTCACCGAGCGTTTTATTACCAGCAGCGATTTCGCGTTCACCTTGAAACACTTTAATGGTGACAGCCGGCTGGTTGTCATCCGCCGTCGAAAACGACTGCGAATAACGCGTAGGGATGGTTGTGTTCTTAGTGATCATTTTGGTCATCACGCCACCCAAGGTCTCGATACCAAGAGACAAAGGGGTGACATCCAACAACAACACATCTTTACGGTCACCAGACAACACCGAACCCTGAATAGCCGCACCTGCAGCCACTGCTTCATCCGGGTTCACGTCTTTGCGGGGATCACGACCAAAGAACTCTTTGACCTTCTCTTGCACTTTAGGCATACGTGTCATACCACCGACCAAAATCACGTCGTCGATGTCAGTCACTTTGATGCCTGAATCTTTTACCGCGGTGCGACAAGGCGCCATGGTTCGCTCAATCAGATCCTCGACCAATGCTTCGAGCTTGGCGCGCGTCATTTTGACGTTCAAGTGCTTAGGACCACTCGCATCAGCAGTGATATAGGGCAAGTTGATTTCAGTCTGCTGGCTGGATGACAACTCAATTTTTGCTTTCTCAGCGGCTTCTTTCAAACGCTGTAAAGCCAAAACGTCTTTCGACAGATCAACGCCCTGATCTTTTTTGAACTCGGCGATGATGTAATCGATGATGCGTTGATCAAAATCTTCGCCGCCCAAGAAAGTATCGCCGTTGGTTGACAGCACTTCAAACTGCTTTTCACCATCGACGTCGGCGATTTCGATAATCGAAATATCGAAGGTACCGCCACCCAAGTCATACACAGCGATCTTGCGATCGCCCTTTTCTGACTTATCCATCCCGAACGCCAAGGCAGCCGCCGTTGGTTCGTTGATGATACGTTTGACGTCAAGACCAGCGATACGACCAGCGTCTTTGGTCGCTTGACGCTGGCTATCGTTAAAGTAAGCAGGGACAGTGATCACCGCCTCAGTCACTTCTTCGCCAAGAAAATCCTCAGCCGTCTTTTTCATTTTGCGCAAAATATCGGCCGAGACCTGTGAAGGAGCCAGCTTTTTGTGCTGTGCTTCAACCCAAGCATCGCCATTGTCTGCTTTGACAATTTTGTAAGGCATCAGATTGATGTCTTTTTGCACAGCGTCTTCACTGAATTTACGGCCGATCAGACGTTTGACGGCATACAGCGTATTAGCGGGATTGGTCACCGCTTGCCGCTTAGCAGGCGCACCGACCAGCGATTCGCCATCATCAAGGTAGGCGACAATCGAAGGCGTCGTACGAGCACCCTCTGCGTTTTCAATAATACGAACCTGACCGCCATCCATCACTGCAACGCAGCTGTTGGTGGTGCCGAGGTCAATGCCGATAATCTTGCTCATGGTGACTTACCTTGTTCAGAAATCAAGAATAAATAAAGTGCTGTTGTTTTGTAATTGGGGGGATTTTGGTCAATTTCAAGCCCAAAATCATCAGTTTTTGTTTAAAAACCGACGATTCTTCACTTTCACCTGCGCTGCGGGCAGATGAGCTACTTAATTTGCGGCAGCTGGGCCACCGGATACGGTGACCAAGGCGGGACGCAAGACACGGTCGGCGATCAAATATCCCTTTTGCAACGTGGTCACCACCGTATTGGCTGGCTGATCAGCGGGAATAGTGGCAATCGCCTGGTGCTGATGTGGGTCGAATTTTTCGCCAGCTGCCGGCGCGATCCCTTTCAAATGGTTGCGTTCAAACGCTGAGACCAGTTGTTTAAGGGTGGCTTGGATGCCTGTTTTCATATCTTCAGCGGACTGATCCGTCTGAGCCAACGCTGCCTCAAGACTATCCATGACGGGCACCAGACCTTCAGCAAATGACTCAATACCGAATTTGCGCGCCTTGGAGACCTCATCCTGAGACCGGCGACGTACATTTTCCATCTCGGCATGTGCGCGCAACACCTGATCTTTGTGTTGCGCAACTTGTACCAGCGCAGCCTCGAGTTCTGCTTTGAGCGAAACCAGCGGGTCGTCAGAGGTTTGCGTTTGCTCTGAATGCTGGTCAATCGCCTGAGCGTCTGACGTGGGTTCAGGGGTGACTTTTGTTGGATCCTGCTGCGCGGTCATTGAACTGCTCCGAAAAACCATAGGTGAATAGTTACATGGGGGCAACTATTCGCCTTTCAAGGGTCGTCTTTTTAACCTTTTTGCGAATGGATAGGCCAACCGTGCAAATGCGTTTCGATCAGATCTGAAAAAGACTCGATCCAGGCCGGGCTGTCATTTAACGCAGGGATGTAACGAAACCGCTTGCCCCCCGCATGCATAAATGCCTCACAGACTTCAACCTGAATCTCTTCCAGTGTTTCGAGGCAATCCGCCAAAAAGCCGGGGCAGACCACGTCCACGTCCGTCACCCCTTGTTGCGCGAGCTGCTTCAAGGTGGGTTCGGTGTAAGGTTCAAGCCATTTTGTCGGGCCAAAGCGGCTTTGAAACGTCACAAGATACTGGTCATCCGACAAACCGAGATAATTCGCCAGCGCCCGGGCCGTTTCGTAGCTGTCTCGGCAGTACGGGTCGCCCATATCGACGCACTGCTGCGGCAAACCGTGAAAGCTCATCACCAGTTTTTGTGGCCGACCTTCGAGATCCCAGAAACGGGCAATTTGTTGACCCAAGGTCGAGATGAATCCCTGATCCGTGTGAAAGCGTTTGATAAAACGCAGTGCCGGCTGATCGCGCATCCGTCCGACAACGCGAGCAACCTCATCAACGACCGTCGCCGTGGTGCTGGATGCATATTGTGGATACATGGGAACGACCAAAATATGGTCGCATCCCTGGTGATGGAGCTGCCTCATCGCCTCGTTCAACGATGGGTTGCCGTAGCGCATGCCCACCTCGACAAGCACATCAAGGCCGCGTTTGGCTAAATTTTCTTTAACCAAACGGGCTTGGCGCTTGGTATAAACCATCAGCGGAGACCCCTCTTCCATCCAGACACTGGCATACCGAGGAACCAGTTTGCGAGGGCGAGCCATCAAAATCGGACCATTGAGGATGGGCCACCACAGCCACTTAGGGATCTCGATGACTCGAGAATCTGACAGAAATTCTTTTAAATAACGCTTAATTGCTGGCGCTGTTGGCGCATCCGGCGTCCCCAGATTGCTCAGAATCACGCCCACCCGGCCGTGATGAAAATCATTCGGCCAAGGGATAAAACGCTCTGATTGTTTTGCTTTAGCCCAAAACCGGCCAAAAGATCGTTGAGTGGAATTTTCTGACACAGTAAAACCCTATAAAGCAGACCCGAAGCGGGTAAGACGTCGAACTGAACAACCGAACGGTAACGAGCTCTGGATCAGAACACGCGAATGTGTCAGCGCCACTATCGATCAGGGTGATGGTGACTCAGCGCGTTGGACAGCAAACGAGCCGTGATATCCACAATCGGGATGACCCGCTCATAGGCCATGCGGGTGGGGCCAATCACGCCTAAAGTGCCGACGATCCGACCATCGACATCATAGGGAGCAGTAATGACTGTCACATCTTCGGTCGGCACCAACTGAGAATCACCGCCAATATAAATCTGAACCCCTTGCGCTCGGCTAGAGACGTCCAGCAATTGCAGCAAATCGGTTTTACGCTCAAACATCGAGAAGGTTTTACGCAACCGATCCATATCTGAGGCCAGTTCGTTGACATCCATGAGTTTGCGCTCACCAGAGATGACCACCGTCTCTCCCTCATCAGCGGCCTGCGCACCTGCCTCGACCGCAGCTTGCATCAAGCGAGACATATCTTCTTGCAATTTCGCCAAATCACTCGCCAACGTATGACGAACTTCACTAAACGATTTGCCTGCGAAGTTGTGATTGAAGAAATTGGCAGCCTCAATCAGGGCCATATCAGAATAGTCGCGCGGCGTAAGCAACACCCGATTTTGAACATCCCCATCGGGGGTCACAATAATCAACAAAATTCGCTTCTCAGACAGCCGAATGAACTCGATCTGGCGAAAAACGTGCGATCGCCGAGGTGCGAGTACAACCCCAGCAAATTGCGTCAGACTCGACAAGAGATCAGCTGCGGCATTGACCGCTCGGGTCGGATCAGACGCCGGCGACAGATCGCGAACATTGGTGTTGACATTGAGCTCGAAGGGCTGTGCCGAAAGCATCGTATCGACAAACAAGCGATAACCGCGTGGCGTGGGAACCCTGCCGGCAGACGTATGCGGGCTATGGATCAGACCAAGCTCTTCTAAATCCGCCATGACGTTTCTGATCGTGGCTGGCGATAGATCGAACACCTTAGACAGCGTGCGCGACCCGACGGGCTGGCCGTCGTCGATATAACGCTCAATCAGTGCTTTCAGTAATGCGCGGGAACGATCATCCATAGTGTGGTTATTCTACCTCCTCGCCCCTATAATCGATCAAGAATGATTGAGATGGATGTTTGATGCATTTTTCCACCGTTGCGTTAATTGGCCGTTACCAGGATGCTGCCCTGCATGGCCAACTCCGTGCCTTCGCTGCCCGCCTCGTTGCGGCGCGTCGAGAAGTGTTGATCGAACAAATGACAGCGCAACACACAGGGGTCACTGAGTACCCCAGCGCCACGTTTGAAGAAATCGGGGCCCGCGCAAACCTTGCCATTGTGATGGGGGGAGACGGCACCATGCTGGGTGCGGCACGGCACTTGGCCCCCTACGACATCCCTGTCGTAGGCATTAACCATGGCAGGTTGGGATTCATCACTGATGTCCCCATGGAAGACGCCGAGCAAGTCTTGCAGCAACTGCTTGAGGGCAACTACGAGTCAGAACCGCGCATGTTGCTCGAAGGTAGCGTCTGGCGAGGTGACCAAAAACTGTTTTCTGCGACCGCGCTGAATGATGTCGTGCTGAGCCGCGCGGGTCGGGGTGGCATGATAGAGGTGCGAGTCGCAGTCGACGGTACCTATATGTACACCCAGCGAGCTGACGGTTTGATTGTCGCTACCCCCACCGGATCAACTGCTTACGCACTGTCGGCCGCGGGGCCCATCATTCATCCCGAGGTGAACGCCATCTTGCTGGTGCCGGTTGCCCCGCAAACGCTGTCGAATCGGCCGATTTTGATCCCCGACCGAGGCAATCTCAGCATTACCTTGACCACCATGAGCCGAGTCGAGGCTGGTGCCAGCGTGCACTTTGATATGCAGACGTGGTCTGACCTGCTGCCGGGCGATGTGATTCAAGTCAAAAGAGCGCCGCATACCATCCGATTTCTGCACCCCGCCGGCTACAGTTTTTTTGCAACACTGCGTCGCAAACTCGACTGGAACCGCATGCCAAGCGGCAGTAGCGACAGGGATTAAGCTGCATGCTGAGAGCCTTACATATTCGTGACTTTGTCATTGTCGACCGCGCAGACATCGAATTTGACAGCGGCTTTACCGTTTTTTCGGGTGAAACCGGTGCAGGAAAATCCATTTTGATCGATGCGCTTGCGCTTGCACTAGGCGAACGCGCTGATATCAGTGTCCTTCGCGAAGGTTCAGCCAAGGCTGAAATCAGCGCCGTGTTTACCCCGACAGCCAGCATCAGCGAATGGCTAAACGATCACGACCTTCAAACAGAAGACGAACTCGTCTTGAGACGAGTCGTCGATTCGCAAGGCCGCAGCCGGGCGTATATCAATGGCTCGCCAGTCAACCTCACTCAACTCAAAGAAATGGGCGAACAGCTGATTGATATTCACGGTCAGCACGCCCATCAGAGTTTGTTGCGCATCGATAATCAACGTGATTTATTAGACACTCATGGCTCGCATCAAGCGCTCAAGCAGGCGGTGGTCGTCGCCTGGAAGTCTTGGCGCACTGTCGTCAAACAGCTTGAAATTGCCACCCAAGATGCCAGTGCGCTGGCCGTCACTCAAGAGAAACTCGACTGGCAAATCGGCGAGTTGCAATCCTTGCGGCTGGTCGCGGATGAGTGGGATGATATTTCTGCAGAACACACCCGTCTGGCCCATGGGCAAGCCTTGATTGACGGTGCGTCTAGCGCGCTCGCTCTGCTTGATGAGTCAGAGACTTCAACGCAGCATCAACTTGCTGTTGCGGTTAAAACGCTCAGCCAGTTACTACGACATGATGCCACGCTGCAGTCTGTGCACGATGCCCTCACCTCGGCCAGCAATGAGGTTAATCAGGCGATTTCAGACTTAAACATCTATTTATCAGGGGTCGAACTCGACCCTGCTCGGTTGTCAATTGTCGAAGCGCGCATGAGCAGTCTGTTTGATGCGGCACGAAAACTTAAAACCGACCCAGAACACTTGTACAACCTTCTGCAACAGCTATTGGCAAAGCGAGAAGCCCTGATCGCCTCCTCAGATATCGACACCCTCAAAAAAGAGGAAATTGCTCTCAAACAAGCTTATCTTGAGGCTGCCGGTGTCCTGTCAGCTGCCAGAAAGAAATCTGCCACTCTATTATCCAAGGAAGTCACTGCAGTCATGCAAACGCTGGCCATGCAGGGGGCCAGTTTTCAGGTCGCTGTGACACCGGCAACCCCCAGCGTCCACGGCCAAGATCAAATCGAGTTTTTGATTGCTGGCCATGCTGGGACAACACCGCGGCCACTCGCAAAAGTAGCTTCTGGGGGCGAGCTCGCGCGCATTTCACTCGCCTTATCCGTGATTGCAAGTCGTGCAGCTCGAGTACCTACCTTGATTTTTGACGAAGTAGACTCGGGCATTGGAGGGGCTGTCGCAGAGGTGGTTGGTCGTTTGCTGGCCGAATTAGGGCAACGCCATCAAGTGCTTTGTGTGACTCATTTGCCGCAGGTGGCGGCGCGCGGACAGCATCATTATCAGGTCACCAAGCTTCAGTCAGCTCAGGCCACGAAATCGAATATTGACCGTCTCGAGCCGTCGGCTCGCATCGAAGAAATCGCGCGTATGCTGGGGGGGCTCAAAATCACCGACACCACCCGCGAGCACGCGAAAGAGCTACTTGAAGGTTAGACCAACGACACGTTGCGCGAGGGGTGCTTCGTGCAGTCGCCGCACACGCCATACAACACCATCGCATGGCTCTCGAGGGTAAAACCGTTTTGACGCGCCACTTCATGTTGCCTTTTCTCGATGGCCTCATCCGAAAACTCGACAACGGCACCGCAATTGGTGCAGATTAAATGATCGTGATGATCGCCATCATTGAGCTCAAAAATCGCCTTGCCACCATCAAACTGGCTTCTCAGCAGTATCCCTGCCTGTTCAAACTGGGTGAGCACCCGGTAAACCGTCGCCAAGCCGATATCGATCTTTTCAGCGATCAGCGATCGATACACATCCTCAGCGCTCAAGTGTCTTGCGCCTGATTTACGAAAGATATCGAGTATTTTAAGTCGCGGGAAAGTCGCCTTTAAACCCAGGTTTTTCAGACCGCTTTCGTTGTTATCTAATTGCACAAATTACCTTTAGTTTGCGTCAGTCCTGACAACAGACTCTGTAAAGCTTTATCATACCGTCTTTGACAGTCTTCCCAACAGGGGCCGTGCAGTGTCCATATCATCCAAATTCGCTACTTTTGCCCGCATCGGCGTGGTCTGCTGCGGTTTAATCATCGGCCTGGCCGGTTGCTCGTCGACCAAATTCGGGTTTCCCTACAAGGTTGGGGTTCAACAAGGCAACTGGATCACCAAAGAGCAGGTTGCGATGATCCAGCCCGGGATGAGCCGAGAGCAGGTCAAATTCGCACTGGGTTCGCCAGCCCTGACGGATGTGTTCCATGCCAACCGATGGGATTACCCCTATTTCTATCGCGCCGGTAGCGGCAAAATAGAAGAGCGTCAGCTCACTATTTTCTTCGTCGACGGTAAAGTCGAGAAATGGCAAGGCGACGAGCAACCAACGCTTCAGCCTTATCAAATCGCCAAAGAAGAGCTCAACCAACCTCAAAAAGACGCTGCGCAAGTCGCCGCAGAGCAAGTGCGACGCGACAGCGACAAACCTGAAGCCGTCGATAAACTGATCCCAGGCGTGCAGGCTGACGGGGGCTTGGTGGATCGTATGGCTGACCCAGCTTCGTCCACCGACGTCGGTGTGACGGGTACTCAACCCATGCGGTAACCCACAGTAGCGAAAACCAGAATCATGACTCGAATTGCGATAGCGGGTGCCAGCGGCCGAATGGGGCAAATGCTGATTGAGGCCATTTCTCACGCCAAAGACTTAACCTTGACTGTGGCGCTAGAGCACGCGGGCAGCCCCGCCATTGGTCAGGATGCAATGGCTTTTTTAGGTCGCCAAAGTGGGGTGCTGATCAGTGGTTCGCTTGATGCGTTACAGCAGGCAGATTGTTTGATCGATTTCACCCGCCCCGAGGGGACACTCGCCCATTTGGCGGCCTGTCAGCGTTATCACGTCAATATCGTCATCGGGACGACCGGGTTTGATGAAGCGGGCAAGGCGGCCATCACGCATGCTTCAGAATCCATTGCTGTCGTCTTCGCCCCAAACATGAGTGTTGGTGTCAATGCCACTTTCAAATTGCTGGATATGGCCGCTCGTATTTTAAATGCGGGCTACGACGTTGAGGTGTTCGAGGCACATCATAAGCACAAGGTCGATGCCCCTTCGGGCACCGCCATCAAGATGGGCGAAGTGGTCGCCAACGCTTGGGGCAAAAGTCTGGATGACGTTGCCACGTGGTCGCGTGAAGGTCATACTGGCCCAAGAGAAACCGGCACGATTGGTTTTTCAGTCGTACGGGGCGGGGACATTGTCGGTGATCACACCGTCTACTTTTGCGGTGCCGGCGAGCGTATCGAAATTACCCACCGATCCAGCAGTCGTGCCGGTTATGCTGAAGGCAGCCTTCGCGCTGCTCGCTTTCTGAACGGTCAGCAGCAAGGGCTCTACGACATGCCCACCGTGCTGGGCTTGAATCACTGAATGACAGTCGGCTCCATCTCGAGCTGCACGCCATAGCGATCCTGCACACTGGCAACAATTTCGTTTGCTAGGTTAAGAATGTCTGCTGCTGTCGCCCCTCCCTCGTTGACAATCACGAGGGCTTGCCGTTCATGCACACCCGCACGTCCCCTACGCTGCCCTTTCCAGCCAGCTTGATCAATCAACCAAGCTGCTGCGAGCTTGATCAAGCCATTATCCTGCGGATAACCCACGAGGTCTGGATACGCCTGTCGAATCGATTCAAACTGCGCTGCGGACACCACGGGGTTTTTGAAAAAACTGCCTGCGTTACCCAACACTGTCGGATCGGGTAGCTTGGATTGTCTGATCTGACAGACCAACTCAAATATTTGTCTTGCCGTGATCGTGCCTGACGGCAATGCCGACAACGAGCCACTGCGAGCAAGATCCGGGTAGTGAGTGATCGCCTGCCAAGGTTTGGGCAAGCGAAATCGAACCGACGTGATCACCCAAGTCCCAGGTGGCGTGCGTTTAAACATGCTATCCCGGTAAGCAAAAGCGCATTGCTGTGCGGTCAGCGTCACAAACCGCGCTTCAGGAATGTGCCAAGCACAAACGGATTCGATGCGACTGTTAAGCTCAACCCCGTAGGCTCCAATATTCTGCACCGGCGCCGCCCCCACAGAACCTGGAATGAGCGCGAGATTTTCGAGGCCGGGCCAACCCTGCGAGATGCAATGGCTGACAAAAGCATGCCAGCTTTCACCAGCTGCCGCGTCGATGATCCAAGCGTCAGCTTGATCCGCAATTAGCTTGATACCTGTTAGGGCTACCTTTAACACTGGCTGATCTAGCGTAGCCGGCAGCACCACGTTGCTTGCCCCCCCCAACACAAGCCAGCGAGCACCTGTTGAGGCGAACTGAGAGATCGCAGGCAATTGACTCAACGCACTGAGCACAACCAACCGATTCGCCTGGCAAGGCAAGCCCAGTGTATTAAGGTGCTGCAGGTCGACTTGATGAAAATCGAGCTCATCTTGAACAGGGGTTGGATCTGTGATTGACATCAGTTAGAAATATTTGCTATGATTCTAGTCTTCGCTGATATTACTAGATGTTTAATAGATAGCAGCGCAGATAGCAGCGCAGATAGCAGCGCAGATAGCAGCGCAAATAGCACTGCAACAGTCAGTATGCTGGTAGCTGTAAGAAAGTTAGTACAAGTAAGTAAGTAGCGGTGAAAGTAGTGAAAAGGCAGTAATAATGCGGGAGTAGCTCAGTTGGTAGAGCGCAACCTTGCCAAGGTTGAGGTCGAGAGTTCGAGACTCTTCTCCCGCTCCACATTCAGGGGGAAGCACCATGCTTCCCCCTTTCAGTTTGTGCCGGCGCAATGGCAGAGTGGTTATGCAGCGGATTGCAAATCCGTGAAGCTCGGTTCGATTCCGGGTTGCGCCTCCAAGCCCCCGAAGCCCCTCATCGCTTGCGTGGCAACAACAGCTCAAGATTCAACGGATTAGACATGGATCAATCTGTCATCGACGCTATCGCCCGTTGGCCCAACGTGCCTGCCGTCGCCGGTTGGCTATCCCTGAGCAGCCGAGGCGAATGGCGACTGCATCCCTCAGGTGACGCTCAGCAAGGCGGGCCCGGCGTCGGTGTCAGCAACACACAAATGCTCAGCTTTTTCGGTCGCAACTATGCGAGTGAAGCTGACGGTCGCTATTTCTTTCAAAACGGTCCGCAGCGTGTTTATGTGCGGCTTGATGCAGCGCCTTTTATTCTGCATTTAATTCCGCAAGACGGCTCTGTTCGTACCCACAACGGCTTAACCGTCAAAAAAATTACCCGCTGGCTCACCGACGATCTGGGCAATATCTACGCCGATACAGATCTGGGGCCAGCACGCATGGACGATCGAGATCTGTTCCTGCTGGCCGATCTCTTGGTCAATCAGCAAGGCACTGCGGTTCTTGACTGTATTGAGCAAGGCGAGTCTAACGCCGCGCAAGCTGTCAGGTTGCGCGCGCGGCCAACCGAAGTCAACTTCTCAGCGATGGCGACCTTTGCCCCGCTACAGTGGGTTCAACATGAAAATATTGGCATCACCATGAATTTCATCGCAAATCCCGCCGTGCCGGTAAAATAGCGCTATGAACATGGATCCTAACTTTTTCTTCCCGGCGCCTCGTCGACAAAATTTTTGCGGCCAATGCGGGCATTCGATCACCCGGTTGATCCCGCCGGGTGACAATCGCGAACGTGATTTGTGTGAAAAATGCGGTGCCATCAGCTACCAGAATCCTCGTGTTGTCGTTGGCACCATGCCCATTCTCGGTGACAAGGTGTTGCTGTGCTTGAGGGCCATTGAACCTCGCGCGAACACATGGACCTTGCCCGCTGGCTTCATGGAGCTCAGTGAAACCTTAGGTCAAGGTGCCGAGCGAGAGACGCAGGAAGAGGCTGGTGCAGACATCGAGCTAGGTCATCTTTACACCACCATTGATATTCCCCAAGCAGATCAAATCCACATCTACTTTCTGGCGACCGCACTGAGTGCAAAACTCGACCCAGGCCCAGAAACGATCGAAGCTCGTTGGTTCGACTTGGACGATATTCCGTGGGATAACTTATCTTTTCGGTCGGTCTCAACAACCCTCAAACATTATTTGAGAGACCGAGAAGCCGGTCAATTTGGGCCTCACCACTACGCGCTGGCTGCCAATCGAGGCTAGCTTACCGACCTGTTGGGATGAGCTCACTCGATCTACCTTGGCTCATGCCTGGCGCTCCCTTCCCGGACCCTCGCTCGGCCCTAATTCAGCCAGCAGGCTTACTGGCCGCTGGGGGTGACCTCACGGTTCAAACCTTGCGCCGAGCTTATTCAAAGGGAATTTTCCCCTGGTTTAATCAGGGTGAGCCGATTCTCTGGTGGTCTCCTGAGCCAAGAATGGTGCTTGATTGCGACAAACTTCATATCTCGCATAGCCTAAAGAAGCGCTTGAAGCAGATCGCGACTCAACAAGCCTTGCGCGACTTTGGTGTCGTCGTGACGGTTGACACACAATTTGAGCAAGTGATCGCTCACTGTGCGACCACGCTGCGGGATGGTCAACCCGGCACTTGGATTACTCAACAAATACAACAGGCATATCGCGCTTGGCATCAGGTAGGCCAAGCCCACAGCATTGAGACATGGATGGATGGCGAGCTCGTCGGAGGTCTGTATGGGATTAGCCTAGGAACGATGTTCTTCGGTGAGTCGATGTTCATGCACCGAACCGACGCCTCAAAAATCGCCTTTGTCCATCTGGTGAACTTTCTCAAACGTCAAAACGTGCGGCTGATCGATTGTCAAATGGAGACGGCTCATCTGGCATCCTTCGGTGCTGCGCCTATCGCACGAGCGCATTTTTTGCAGCATCTTGAGCAGACGGTTGGGCAAGCCGATTTGCTTTGGCGACCCGGCTGGATTGATCACACGGGTCAACTGCAGCCTTTGACGTTGCTTGCCTAAACCGTCCGCGTGTACTATCAATCTTGACATGATTTATGGGCACCGCCCAATCCATGAGCAGACTGAAAGAGCTTCCCTTTGCCGCATTGCAGTTTTACGCGACGGCCCCCTACGATTGCAGCTATCTGCCAAACCGGCAGGCGCGCTCTCAGGTGGCGGCACCGGGCCATCTCATCAACACAGATACCTACTCTCATCTCGTGAACGAGGGGTTCAGACGAAGTGGGCTCTTCACCTACCGCCCTTATTGTGATGACTGCAGGCAATGTATTCCAGTCCGTATCGATGCTAAGCGATTTGAAGCAAATCGCACGCAAAAGCGAGTATCAAAAAGACATCAAGACCTGCGCCCGTTCGTGGCTGAGCTTGCGTGGTCTTCCGAGCATTTTGATTTGTACACCCGGTATCAAGCCAGCAGACACCCCGGGGGTGGCATGGACGAGGATAGCCGCACACAATACAGTCAATTTCTCTTAGCCAGCCGTGTCAACACACGGTTGGTCGAGTTTCGCCAAGAGGACGGTACGCTCTTGATGGTGTCCATCATCGATATGCTCGAATTCGGCTTATCCTCGGTCTATACGTTCTATGAGCCTGAATACGCCGGCAGTCTCGGTACCTATAGTATTTTGTGGCAAGTTCAACAATGCCGCTCGTTAGAGCTACCTTGGTTGTATCTCGGCTACTGGATTGGGCATAGTCGAAAAATGGCCTATAAAGCGGCGTTTCAGCCCGCCCAATACCGCGTCAACGGACATTGGCAAGATACACTGCCTGCTCTTGACGAAACCTGACTTTTTAAGCGCTCACTATGTCGATACTTTTTCAAGCCTATCCCCTTGCTCGCGCGGCGCTTTTTGCGCTTGATGCCGAAACTGCTCACGAGGCGACCTTGGACGGCTTGCAACGGGCCTACGACTGTTCACTCACCAGAGGGCTCTTACACGACCAATGTTTAGCGCCAACAACACTCATGGGCCTATCGCTCAGAAACCCAGTCGGGTTGGCAGCAGGATTAGATAAAAACGGTGCCCATATCGATGCCATGGGCAACTTAGGTTTTGGTTTTATCGAGGTGGGGACGGTGACGCCGCGTGCACAGCCAGGCAACGCCAAGCCACGGATGTTTCGACTGATCAAAGCCAATGCGCTCATCAATCGCCTCGGTTTTAACAACGAAGGTCTTGATACGTTTTTGGCTAATGTCAAAAAAAGTCAGTGGCGTACTCAAGGGGGAATTCTCGGCTTGAATATTGGCAAAAACGCGGATACGCCCATCGACAAAGCCTCTGATGACTATTTACTGGGTTTGACTGCCGTCTATGCTCATGCCGATTACGTCACAGTCAATATCTCATCGCCCAACACCAAGAACCTGCGCTCATTGCAATCTGGTAGCGAGTTGACGAATTTGCTCACCGTGCTGACCGATAGACGAAAAGCGCTGGCTGATCAATACGGCAAGCGGGTGCCCATCGCTGTCAAAATCGCGCCAGACCTCAGTGACGAAGAAATCGATGTGGTCGCAGATTTACTGCCCAAATTTGGCATCGATGGCGTCATTTCGACCAACACGACGCTCGATCGCAGTGCTGTGCTTGGGTTGCCGAACGCGGACCAGACAGGCGGCTTGTCAGGCGCACCGCTTCATCAGAAATCACTGCATGTGATTCGGCGCTTAAGGCAACACCTCGGGTCACAGACCGCCATCATCGGTGTCGGTGGCATTTTGAGTGGCCAAGATGCTGTCGAAAAACTTCAAGCAGGCGCGCAGGCGGTGCAGCTCTATACTGGTCTCATCTATCGAGGGCCTGCCTTGGTCGCAGAATGCGTCAAGGCTATCGCGAGCGATTGACGCTCAGCGCAGCGATAGTGCCCAGCGCCCCCGACAGCAAATAAATGCTGACATAAGATAATCCCAGGTAAGCCGACAAACCCAGCACGATCAAGGGGGCAAACGCAGCACCGAATATCCAAGCCAGATCAGCGGTCAGCGCAGCGCCGGTATAGCGAAACCTGGACGGAAAGTTCGACGTCACCGCGCCCGCTGCTTGACCAAAAGATAAGCCAAGCAGGACAAACCCCACCAAGACAAACGCGTTTTGCTTAAACGTATCACCACCGCCCATCAAATACGGTGCAAGCTCGCTAAAACAGGCAATCAATATGGCTAACGCACCCAACGTCATCCTGCGCCCAAAGCGGTCAGCGATCAAACCCGAGGCGAGCATTGAGACAAAGGCTGCACAGGCACCTAGCATCTGAATCGATAAGAACTCACTGACCGACCGACTCGAGTACAAGGCCACCCAAGAAAGCGGAAATACCGTCACCAAGTGAAACAAGGCGTAACTGGCGAGGGCAGCCAGTGCGCCGATCATCAGATTGTGCTTTTGGGTTTTCAACACGTCTCTGGTGCGGGCTGGCGCAAGCTCAAGATCGTTCAATAAGTGATCGTAAGACGGCATAGAGACGATTCTCAGGCGAGCAAACAGCGCCACGACATTAATGGCAAATGCCACGTAAAACGGATAACGCCAACCCCATTCAAGAAAGTCTTTACTCGACATGTCTTTTAAGAGGTACCAGAACAACCCGGCCGCAAAAATAAACCCAATCGGTGCACCTAATTGGCCCTGCATCGCATACCAACCACGTTTTGAAGGAGGTGAGTTCAAGGCGAGCAAACTGGGCAGGCCATCCCAGCCGCCTCCGGTTGCAATCCCCTGTCCCACTCGCAGCACGCTCAGGCAGATCACTGAGGCCACGCCAATGTCATCGAAGGTTGGTAAAAAGGCAATGCCCGCCGTTGAGGTGCCCAGCAGAAACAAAGCAGCAGTGAGTTTTGCGGCTCTGCCGTAACGGCGTTGAAATGCCATAAAAGCAACCGTACCAAAGGGCCTCGCCAGAAAGGCAAAGGCAAAAATGACGAAACTGTAAAGCATGCCGTCCAAAGGGCTTTGCTGAGGGAAGAATACGGCGGGAAAAACCAGCACGGAGGCAATGGCATACACGAAGAAGTCGAAATGCTCGGACGCACGTCCAATGATCACACCCACGGCGATCTCGCCAAGCGGGATCTCATGGACTGAGGATTGCTTAATACTCGCATTCGACGATCCAATCATTGGATAGGGACCGATTGTTGATTCGTTCATCGTCATTTGATTACTCGCTTTAAAGCTGAAAACCCATCACGGCCGACGTGGCTACCTGACCCAAGGATCAGATGGGCACCTTGGACAAATTGCCTCACCTCCCTCTCCCCGAGTCGGCTTCACCTTAGCATGTCTAGGTTCGTTGGTTTCACCTATTTTTTTAGCCGTTTTCCCTAATATGCTGCGAAGATTGATCCTGTTGCCAGTTCTGCTGTTAAGCGGATGTCAGATGGTTGTGCTGAACCCCTCGGGTGACATTGCCAGTCAGCAAAGTCATTTGTTAGCCGTAGCGACTGGTTTGATGCTGATTATCGTGATCCCGGTCATCTGTATGACCGTCTTTTTCGCCTACCGTTATCGCGCCACCAATCAACAGGCGACCTATGCGCCAGACTGGGATCATTCAACCAGACTTGAGCTCGTGATCTGGGGCGGACCTCTGCTCATCATTATCGCGCTCGGGCTGGTCACCTGGATTACGACACATACGCTTGACCCGTATCGGCCACTCGACCGGATCAAAGCCAATCAACCCGTCGCAGCTAACGTCAGACCCATCACCGTCGAAGTGGTTGCGCTCGACTGGAAATGGCTTTTTATTTATCCCGACTTAGGCATTGCGACGGTCAATGAACTCGCTGCGCCTGTTGATGTGCCGATCACGTTCAAGATCACGGCCTCTACGGTAATGAATTCGTTTTACATCCCCGCACTGGCGGGGCAAATCTACGCGATGCCGTCCATGCAGACCAAACTGCACGCTGTGATCAATCACCCTGGGGTATACGACGGCTTTTCGGCGAACTATAGCGGCGCTGGGTTTTCTAAAATGCGCTTCAAGTTCAAAGGGATGGTACCTGGCGATTTTGACGCCTGGGTTGAATCGGTCAAAGCAACCAACGACAACCTCACGCAAGAGGCCTATCTCAGGCTAGAAAAACCGTCGATTGGCAATCCGGTCAAGCACTTCGGTACTGTCAGCCCAAGGCTATACGATGCGGTGATCAGCCGATCGATGGCCAATAACGATATATGTTTTGGGCCAACGACCCCTGCTGACAAGCAAGCGGTCGCTGCTGAGCGGGTTGCAGTGATATCGACATTGATGAAAGAGACACCAAATGGGCACTGATTTAAATTTGAGCCAACTCGTTTTCGGACGGTTGACACTCGATGCTATCCCCTATCACGAACCCATTCTCATCGTGACGTTTCTGGTGGTCGCGCTCGGTGGCGGGGTCATTTTTGGGCTGATGACCTACTTCAAGCAGTGGATACCGTTTTGGCGCAATTGGGTCACCAGCATTGATCATAAGAAAATCGGCATCATGTACGTGGTCATGGGTTTCGTGATGATGATACGAGGGGTTGCGGATGCGCTGATGATGCGGGCACAACAAGCCGTCTCATTCGGTGACTCAGCAGGCTTTCTACCGCCTCATCACTACGATCAGCTCTTCACCGTGCATGGCGTGATCATGATTTTTTTCGTGGCAATGCCTTTTGTCACTGGTCTGATGAACTACGTGGTCCCTTTGCAAATCGGCGCTCGTGACGTTGCCTTTCCGTTTCTGAATAACTTCAGCTTCTGGATGACGGCCAGCGGTGCGGCCCTGGTCATGGTGTCACTGTTTGTCGGTGAGTTTGCCAAAACTGGATGGCTAGCCTATCCCCCCCTGTCGGGGATCTTGGCAAGCCCGGACGTCGGGGTTGATTACTGGATCTGGTCATTGCAAATTGCGGGGGTCGGTACGCTCTTGTCGGGCATAAATCTCATCGTCACCATTGTGAAGATGAGAGCGCCTGGCATGAGGATGATGAAAATGCCGGTGTTCACGTGGACAGCGCTTTGCACTAACGTGTTGATTGTTGCTGCCTTTCCCGTGTTGACGGCGGTGCTCGCGATGCTGTCCATGGATCGTTATCTGGACACCAATTTTTTCACTAATAATCATGGTGGCAACGCCATGATGTACGTGAATTTGATTTGGATTTGGGGGCACCCCGAAGTATATATTTTGATCCTACCCATCTTTGGCGTTTTCTCTGAAGTGGTGTCGACGTTCAGCGGCAAACGATTGTTTGGCTATACCTCAATGGTGTACGCGACGGTGGTGATCACAATCTTGTCGTACCTTGTTTGGTTGCATCATTTTTTTACAATGGGCTCGGGGGCAAGCGTCAATTCGTTCTTCGGCATCACCACCATGATTATTTCTATCCCGACAGGTGCGAAGATCTTTAACTGGCTTTTCACCCTGTATCGCGGTCGAATTCGCTTCGAATTGCCCATGCTGTGGACGATCTCCTTCATGATCACCTTCGTGATCGGGGGCATGACGGGCGTACTTTTAGCGGTGCCTGCGGCAGATTTCGTCTTACACAACAGCCTTTTTCTGATTGCACATTTTCACAACGTCATTATTGGTGGTGTGGTGTTCGGGACGTTTGCCGGCATTACGTATTGGTTTCCCAAGGCCTTTGGGTACACCTTGAACCGCTTCTGGGGTCTGTGTTCGTTTTGGCTCTGGACAGTCGGCTTCTACCTGGCCTTTATGCCGCTATACGTCTTAGGCTTGATGGGGGTCACCAGACGGGTCAGTCATTTTGAAGATCCCTCATTGCAAATATGGCTCATCATCGCGGCAATCGGCGCCGTGATGATTTTCATGGGCATTATCTGCTTTGTTATCCAGATCGTTGTCAGCTATTTACAGCGCGAGGCAACCCGAGACGTCACGGGCGACCCTTGGGGTGGGCGCACGCTTGAGTGGTCGACCTCGTCACCACCACCCAACTATAACTTTGCCTTTACCCCCAGCGTTCATGAGCGCGACGCCTGGGCACACATGAAAGCAGCTGGTTACGTGCGACCTCAAACTGGATTTACCCCGATTCACATGCCGAAAAATACGGCAGCGGGTTTTGTGATTTCGAGCTTGAGCGCTCTTTGCGGGTTTGGCTTGATCTGGCACATGTGGCCACTGGTCATCCTGTCTTTCGTGACCCTGCTGGTCGCCATCATCCACCACACCTTTAATTACAACCGGGATTACTGCATCCCCGCGCAAATAGTGACGGACACCGAAGCAACGCGCACAACCCAAATGGTGAGTCATGTCTAATCAAGTTGAGGGATCAATAGCGTTGAATCCGATCGACCCATCGTCGCGATTTTACGTGATCGAGCACCATCCAGAAAACGGTTCAATGCTTGGCTTCTGGCTTTATCTGATGAGTGACTGCCTCGTCTTTGCCGTTCTGTTTGCCAGCTATGCCGTGCTGGGGCAAAACTACGCCATGGGGCCAACAGGTGCAGATCTTTTCGATCTATCGCTGGTAGCCCTGAATACTTCCCTGCTTTTGTTTTCGTCAATCACCTATGGGTTTGCCATGTTGGCAGCGAAAAAAAAGCGACTGCAGCGAACCATGCTTTGGCTTGGGTTAACCGGCCTCCTGGGATTAAGTTTTGTTGCTCTCGAGATCGGTGAATTTGTTCACCTTGTCCATGAGGGTGCCGGGCCACAACGCAGTGGCTTTCTCACCGCCTTCTTCGCCCTCGTGGGTACACATGGTCTGCACGTCACCTTTGGGATCATTTGGCTAGTGACCTTGGCCTTTCAATTGAAGCAACATGGCCTGACGCCAGAAAATAGCCGCCGTTTGATGTGTCTGTCTTTGTTTTGGCATTTTCTCGACGTGGTTTGGATTGGGGTTTTTACTTTCGTGTACCTAATGGGGTCACTCGCATGAGCGCTCACACAAGCAACAATCAGCAGCACCTTGGTCACGCGGACGCTCACCACCGCGCTGGTCAGCCTCATGAAGGAAGCCTATCTGATTACGTCAAAGGTTTCGTCCTTTCAGTGATCCTGACAGCCATCCCTTTTCTGTTGGTGATGGGCAAAATGATTTCGGATAAAAAAATTACCGTCGCCGTGGTGCTTGCCTTCGCTGCGCTTCAGGTCATCGTTCATATGCGCTATTTTCTGCATCTGACCGGTAAGGCAGAAGGCGGCTGGAAGATACTCTCGCTGATCTTCACCGTGACCCTACTGGTGATCATGTTCAGCGGCTCGGTTTGGGTGATGTACCATCTGGATACCAACATGATGCCGGCGTCCATGTCTTCCATGCGCAACATGCCTTAACACTCGGTGGCCAATCTTAAGCCCTTCACATCAACCGCCAAAAGAGTCCTGCTCTGGGGCGTCTTAGCGTTGGTAATTTTGACGCTCGTGGGGCTTGGTAGTTGGCAAATACAGCGCCAATTCTGGAAGACAGCGCTGATCGCTCAAGTCGACGAGCGGGTACATGCCAGACCAAGGCCCGTCCCTAGCTTTAATCAGTGGTCTGGGATAAACATGGCCAACTCGGCGTATCTGCGTGTCACCGCTTCTGGGGTGTTGCTTTATCAATACGCACGAGGGGTTCAGGCAGTCACCGTCCACGGGCCTGGCTTTTGGCTGATCATCCCCTTGAGGCAGATTGATGGGACGTTTGTCTACGTGAACCGAGGTTTCGTCGAACATCTGCCCGATTTGCGTCAGCTCTTGTCCGCAGACCAAGGCACAACGGTGACGGTGACTGGTCTGTTGCGGTTGAACGAGCCGCAGGGCGGCTTTTTGCGTAAAAATGATCCAGCCACCCAGCGCTGGTATTCTCGCGATGTTGTAGAAATGGCAAAGATCGATCGGTTAGCACCCAGCGCCCCGTTTTTTGTCGATATGCAGAGTATCCAGCTCTCCAATGATCTCCTGACGCCTTTCGCTGCAGATCCGCCAGTGATGGGGCTCACCGTCATTCAATTCTCAAACAATCACCTAATATATGCACTGACTTGGTACACCCTCGCAGCGTTGCTCGTCTATGGATGTTTTCATGTAAGTAGATCTAAAAAAGCAATCGAATCAGCTTGATCATCTTTGTGAGTCTACATTGCCCATGATGGAATTTGAAAGTTTCAAAGAAGTTGCAGACTACCGCAACATGCGGCAACTGATTCAGTTGCGTTGGTTCGCTGTGCTCGGGCAAATCACCACCATCCTTATCGTGACTTTCGGGATGAAGGTGACACTGCCCTTACCCTATATGCTCGAGGTGCTTGCGTTTCTGGTCGCGTTCAATCTTGCTTGTCAGCTTCGTTGGCATCACCATCAGTCGGTCAGTCGTGGAGAATTATTTTTCTCTCTGCTATTCGATGTGGTGACACTCAGCATGCAACTCTACTTTAGCGGCGGTGTCACTAACCCCTTTGTTTTTTTATTTTTGTTGCAAATCGTCCTGAGTGCGGTCTTGTTCGGTGCAGAGCTCACGCTCTTTGTACTAACGCTGTCCATTGTCTGTGTTGCTCTACTGGCGATTTATGCTGAACCGCTTCCAGCGCTTTTTACCGACAAACTGGATTTCTTTAATGTCAACGCACAGGGCATTCTCATCAGTTTTATACTGAATGCCATTTTGCTGGTGGTATTCATTCATCGTATTCAAAAGAACTTGCGTGATCGTGACCAAGAAATCAGCGCGCTCAATCAACGCACACTTGAAGAAAAGCATCTGATCCGTATGGCGCTTCTGACTTCAGGTGCTGCTCATGAACTTGGCACACCACTGGCAACCCTATCAGTGATTCTTGGCGACTGGCGTCGGCTTGCTGCGTTTGAGCAACAGCCAGAAGTTCAAGCAGATATCAGCGAAATGGAAGCACAAGTCAAACGATGCAAATCAATTTTGACCAGTATCCTGATGTCCGCAGGTGAAACGCGAGGCGAGTCGTCAGTCAAGATGAGCATCAAGAGCTTTCTGGATCAGATCGTGACAGAATGGAAGCTCACGCGTCGAACCGTCACCTTCGACTATGACAATTGTATCGACGAGCGGTTGATCGCCGTTTCAGACACCGCGATCAAACAGATGATCTTCAACATCTTGAACAACGCCCTCGATGCGTCACCTGCTTGGGTGAGATTCGAAGCGTTCGCGAGAGACAATTTTGTGCAGTTGATCGTCACGGATGCTGGGCCAGGGTTTGAGCCCGCAGTGCTTGGCCAGCTTGGGCAAATGTACCAATCAACCAAGGGGCAATCTGGTCGCGGGTTGGGGCTTTATTTAGTGATGAAAGTTGCCAATGAACTGGGCGGTTCGGTTGATGTTCGAAATCTAGCTGCAGGCGGTGCGCAAGTGACACTCAACCTGCCTCTCTCAGCCATCGAAGTGCGTTAAGCGATGCAAACCGCTCAAAATCGCTTGCTGTTTATCGTCGAAGATGACGCCATTTTTTCGCGAACTCTGGCGCGATCCTTCGAACGTCGCGGCTACAAAGTGATGGTGGCCGTTAACCTCGAAGACTTGCAGGTCTTGTTGCGACAACATACACCGCAATATGCGGTCGTTGATTTGAAGTTGAACGATCAAGCATCTGGCCTGGATTGTGTCAAAGCACTACATGCTCACGATCCTACCGTCTTGATCGTCGTCTTGACAGGATTTGCCAGCATCTCAACCGCCGTCGAGGCCATCAAACTCGGGGCTTGTCATTATCTCGCCAAACCCTCGAATACCGATGACATCGAAGCTGCTTTCAACCATGTTGCAGGACAGACAGAAATCAAGCTCGCCACTCAGTCGACTTCCATCAAGACACTTGAATGGGAGCACATCCACGAAGTGCTTGCTCAAACGGGATTCAATATCTCAGAGGCAGCCAGACGTCTAGGCATGCATCGCCGCACGCTTGCACGGAAAATTGAGAAAAGGCGAGTTCGTTGATTCTCATGAAAAAAGCCCGCTCAAAGCGGGCTTTTTTGATGGAACAACGAGCGCTTAGGCAGCGGTACGACGAGTGCGAGCAGTCGTTTTCACGGCTTCAGCAGCTTGATTAGCAACTTTGAAAGACGCTGATGCAGCGTCTGACAAATTCTTTTCAGCAACTGCGCCAGCTTGCTTGGCAGCTTTCGTCATCGCTTCAAAAGCATCCGTTGCTTGTGCCAGTGACGATTTGATGATGGCAACCGCACCCTCGGCACCTGTCGGTGCATGCTTGGCCATCTGCTCAACGGCTTCGTGAATATTTTTTTGACCAGTTGCAATGTGAGCTTCACTCAATTTGCTCAGGTCGGCTTGAACGCCAGTCACGATGTCATAAATGTGCTTGCTGTAAGCCATGGCTTTTTCTGTTGCTGGCTGTGCAAACGCCGAAGTCATTGCAACGGCTTGCTGAGGATCTTTGATTGCGATCACTTCAGCTGACTTTTCTGACACTTCGTCAAGCGACGCTTTCATCGCTTTCAGGTTCAAGTCGACCAGCTTCTCGAAACCGGTAAACAAAGTGGTTTGAGCAGAGATCATCGCCTCAAGGGCTGCTTTGTGACTATCTAAAAATTGCTGAGGAATTTGGGACATTTGGGACTCCGGATGGTGAAAGGTTGAATACGTCAAAATACAATGCGTGAATCACAGTGAATACGACTTCAAATACCTTTGTTGCACTGCACAATTCAATTATAAAGCCATCGGGCAGAAATTCAAGCTTTTTTTGTTGCGTTGCAACACAAATGTCACAAATCATCAATTGCTGTTGATTTTAAAGAAAAAAATATAAAAACCCAAGCACTCGACTGTGTTGGCAAACCACCATTTGTGGATATTAAGGCCTAAAAGCCGCTTTATTATCAGCTTTTAAGAGAGACTGCTGATGGCAAAATAATTTTTAATATCAATTCATGTTGGCGTACATCAGTGAAAACACAATCTCAAAAAATTAATGATGGGTACCGCCCTCTTCAATATGCCCTTCTGTGGTTACTGTGCCTGTTCACGGTCGGCCATGCCGTCAGCGCCGAGCACCCAGATACTTACCCCAGTAGACCCGTGAGAATCATTGTCGGTTTCTTACCAGGTGGGGGGTCTGATTTTATGGCACGCTTCGTTGCAAAAAAATTGACTGAAAAACTAGGCCAATCTTTCTTCGTCGACAACCGCCCCGGGGCTGGGGGTAACGTAGGGGCAGAAATTGCCCTAACGTCGGCCAATGATGGTTACACCTTGCTGCTCGCTGCCAACAGTTATTCGGTGAACGCTAGCCTTTACAGTCTGCCATTTAACGCGGCCGAAGACATCAGCCCGATCGCGGTGCTGGCCAGTGGTTCTCTCATTATCGCGGTGAATCCAGAGACTGGCTTTAAGACATTGGCTGACGTCGTGACGTTTGCTAAAAATAACCCAGGCAAGCTCAGCTTTGCCTCGGCTGGCAATGGCAGTGTGACGCATGTGGCGACCGAACAATTGATGACAGCCGCTGGCATAGAAATGTTGCATGTCCCGTATAAAGGCACGTCGCCCGCCTTAGCTGATGCCGTGAGCGGTCAGGTTCAGTTGATTTTGGGCGAAGCTGGATCCACCTTGCCTTATATTGAGTCGGGCAAATTAACGGCACTGGCCGTCACGACTGCGACCAGACTCGATACGCTTAAAGATATACCCACCGTAGCAGAAGCAGGCTACCCCGGGTTTAGCGTCAGTGTTTGGCATGGTTTGATCGGGCCACAAGGGATGCCTGCCCCAATTGTTGATAAGCTCAATCGGGCGATTCGCGAGGTGCTCAACGACAGCCAGACTAAAGCGCAGTTCGCCTCCATGGGATTGACGCCCACGCCTGAATCACCAGCTGCATTCGCCAAACTGATTTCCGATGAGGTCAAGCGCTGGGGAAAACTGATCAAAGAGCGGCATCTCGCGTCGCGCTAACATGAGTGAGCGCTAGCGTCGCTCTGCCTCTGGCTCGTAGCCAAGCGACACAGATATTTCTTTAGCAGTCGCCACAAGGTGGGGAATCCATTCATTTTGCAGGCGGTCAGTGGGTGCTGAAATGGAGAGCCCTGCAACCAAGCGCCCCGTATCGTCGTGAATGCCAGCAGCGATACAGCGCACCCCCAGTTCTAGCTCTTCATTGTCTCGGGCAAACCCCAGCCGTTTGACCGACGCGAGATCTTGCTCAAGCTTGGTTGCATCCGTCAGGCTATTCATGGTGCTGCCTACCAACCCTGTGCGCGATACGTAAGCACGCAGTGCTCTTGCATCGATTGAGCACAAAAACAACTTTCCCGTTGAGGTTAAGTGCAGCGGTGCCCTGCCGCCAATGGCCCTCACGACTTGCATCCCGGAGCGCTCACTCCAAGCACGATCCACGTAGACAATTTCATCGCCCTGACGCACCGATAAATTCACAGTCTGTCCGGTTAGCTCATGCAACGAGCGCATCGCACCAAGCGCAGCTGTCCTGACATCTAAACGGCCTTTCACTAATGAGCCCAGCTCGAGCAATCGCATCCCCAGCTGGTAAGTCCCATTATCGACCCGTTCAACATATCGACCCAACACCAAGTCACTCAAAATCCGATGTGCGGTTGATGGATGCAGACCAGTCGCCATAGAGAGATCCTTCAGGCTGACAGGATCTGCTGTTTTTGCCAGTACATCGAGCACTCGCGTGGCTCTGTCCAGTACTTGTATCGTCATCCCAACCTGCCCGGTGGAGACCGAAGATTGATTCATGTTGACGGGCAACCGAGTCGGCATCAACGAGAACCGCTCAGTGCGTCAGAGACGGCGCTGGGTTGCTCGGATTTTCGATCCGAGCACCCAAACGAATCGCCTCGGCTCGCAAAAATTCAAGTGCCAGTGCGGCAACCGCGGGCGGCCCTTTGACGCCAAGTTCAATATGCGGTTGTCCGCCCGCCTCACCAACCGTTGGCAAACTAAAAGCTTTCACCTCTGGCCATTGAGCCTGCAGTGACTCCATGGCAGGGGTAATACGCGATTCGGGAATCGAGTAGGCAATGAACGATTGCTCTGCATGTTGGGTGGCATGATGCAAATGCGGGTAGCGGTGGTCCAACGTCCATTCAAGCATGGGCCAGGCCATCACGGGGAACCCCGGCACAAACGTATGATTTCGAATATAAAACCCCGGGATTCGGTTGTACGGATTAGCAACCGTCTCGCAACCCACTGGGAAAAACCCCATTTGCAAGCGTTGCTGATTCTCTGGGGTGCTCATATCGGCACTGCCCTGACCTTTAGCCGCCATCTCTGCACACCGCAGCGTGATCTGTTGTTCGGCATCGGGATGCAAAACAAGCGGCACCTGCAAGGCTGCAGCCGCTGCTTGACGCGTGTGATCATCAGGGGTGGCACCTATTCCACCGCAGCTCAACACAATATCATCGGAGGCAAAACTACGGCGCAATGCTGTGGTGAGTAATTCTCTGTCATCCGAGAGGATTTGCACCCAGTCGAGTTGCAAGCCACGCGCACCGAGCAGCTCGATCACTTTAGGCAAATGCTTATCCTGGCGTCGACCAGACAAAATTTCGTCGCCCACAACGATCAAGCCGATTCGTTTTTTTTGAGGTGCTGCAGACATGATGGATTCCAGTGGCAAAATAGCAATCAATAAACAGCGATATGATAGTCAAACAACCAGTTTTGCGCCTGACATGACTTTGTACTTTCCCGGTTCTTCCGAACTTTCAACTCGATTAAAAGATAGCGATCATATGATGGTCGTCTGCTTCTGCGCGGCCTGGTGCGACACCTGCCAACAGTATCAACCGAAACTCGACCAGTTATCGCAACAATTTCCACAGATCAGTTTTGTCTGGGCTGATATTGAAGACTATCCAGAGTTAATGGGTGACGAAGATATAGAAAACTTTCCGACGCTGCTGATCGCTCAGGCGCAGCAGACGCGCTTTGCGGGCACCATTCTGCCGCATATCGGTCATCTTGAAAGGCTCTTGCAAGCGATGCAAGTGAGCGACGGCGCGCAAGCCACCGCCCTACCGGATGTCCGCAGCCTCTTGATCAGTCTGTCATCTATCAACTCAACGAAGGCCTGAAGAACGGCTAAAGATCAGGTTTTTTTGACACCACCCAGCAACAAACCAACAGGCCTTTTAGGGATCGGCAACCCCGCTCTCACCGAGGGATTTGAGGTGGTGACTGATCGCTCACTGGCTGACTTGGTCGGTTCATAGGGTTTGAGAAAGAATTCGTCGATCGGGGGTTGCTTGGCTGTGTATCGACTTGGCCGCTCATTGCGGGCACCCCGATCACGACGAGAATCTTCCTGACTCAACTTTGTCGCTGCCGCCTTCACTGAACCAGGTATCTGCAAGGTCTCTCGAACAATGGTCGCTTTAATCAATTTCTCGATATCGATCAAAAACTTTTCTTCACCTGGTGCATAAAAGGCAATTGCTTCTCCCTTGGCACCCGCACGCCCCGTTCGACCAATGCGGTGCACATAATCTTCAGCGCTATGCGGCAAATCATAATTAATGACGCAAGGGACACCCGCCACGTCCAAGCCCCGAGCCGCGACATCGGTAGCTACCAGCACCTCGAGCTCACCACTCTTAAAGGCCTCAAGCGCTTTCATTCTATCGGCTTGAGTCTTGTCACCGTGGATCGATTCAGCCCGAACGCCGTCCAATTCAAGTTGGCGAGCCAAGCGACTCGTCCCGATTTTTGTGTTCGAGAAAACGATCACTTGCTTCAAACCGCGCGATTTGACGAGATGAACAACAGCAGCCCGCTTTTCATCAGCCGGGATGGCATAAGCAATTTGGGTGACCGTATCGGCTGTCGCGTTGCGCTTGGCAACCTCGATTTCAATCGGTGAATTCAGGTAGGTACGGCCAAGTTTGCGGATTTCATTGCTGAATGTTGCCGAGAACAATAAGGTTTGGCGTTGTTCTGGCAGCAATCTGATAATGCGCTCAAGATCGGGCAAGAAACCCATATCGAGCATTCGATCCGCCTCATCCAACACCAGGATACCGACTTGCCCCAGATTCACGTTTTTTTGTTCAACATGATCCAGTAACCGGCCTGGGGTGGCGATCAAGACCTCACAGCCATTGCGCAGCGCTTCTTTTTGCGGACCAATATCTACCCCACCAAACACCACCGCAGCCCTCAGGGGGGATTGCGCACCGTAGCGCTTCACGCTCTCGAATACCTGGTCAGCCAATTCGCGCGTTGGCGTCAAAATCAGTGCACGCACAGGATGTCTGGCAGGTGATGCACTGGTATTGGCCAGCGGCATCAGCCGGTGAAGAATCGGCAAGGTGAAAGCTGCCGTCTTACCCGTACCAGTCTGAGCAGCGCCCATGACATCCTGGCCAGCCATAATGTGCGGTAACGCTTGTGCTTGAATCGGCGTTGGCGTGGTGTAACCTGTATTTGCAACCGCTTGAAGCAGAGAAGGATGCAACCCGATTTCGGCAAAAGTAGCGGTAATCGATGCAGGGGTTTCTGAGGTTTGAATATTTGAAGTCATTGAATTATTTAAGAAATCTTGCCTCAGTGTAACCCACTAACCCATCCATGTACGTAATAACCATAATGCCAGGGTTCCCCCAACGATCACCACCACGGCATTGCGAGTGAGCCTAAAAAGCAAGATAGCCACTAAAGCAGCGACCAACTTCGGGTCAAAAACAGGCCCTTGACCCGCCACCCAGGGCAACACCTCAGGCACAATGATCGCAACCAACCCAGCACCGGGTGCATATTTCAAAGCGCGTCGAACGCGGTCTGGTAGAGGCATGTGATGACCAAAAAGCCAATAGCTCGCCCGGGTCACTACCACCGACAACATCAACAGCACCAAGGCAATCGAGAGGTACCAAAAATCGTCGTGGCTGGTCATGTTGGATCGCCCTTCACCGAGGCAGACTCCGCCCACATCCCGCCGGCGATACCGGCAAGCACAGCGAACAATAGGCCAAGTTTCAAAGGCAATGGTTGCCCTACCCAGGCAACGGTGCCGGCACAAAGCACCGAAACGACCAAGGGCTTGGTTTTAACCATTGGCAAAACCATCGCCAACAACGCAAGGGTGGCAGAGAACTCAAGCGACCATGAGCTTGGGACGAGCGTACCCAGCGCAATGCCGATCAGTGAGGTGATCTGCCAAAGCAACCACGAGACGGCAGCTGAGGCAAAATAGAACCACCGTTGCTCACTTGTCCCGATTTCTCGGCTGTCCGCAAAAGTAGACATAAAAGCGACAAAACAGATGTCAACGGTCAGATAGCCTAAGAACAAGCGTTTGATCCAGGACATCTGATGAAAAAAGGGATGCAAGGCCGCCCCAAAAATCAGAAACCTCAAATTCACAATACAACCAATGGCAAAGATCAACCAAAGAGGTGCCCCTGCGGCGATCAGGGGAAGCGAGGTCAATTGCGCAGAACCACCGTACACCAGCAGCGTCATAGCGACCGCGGCTTTTTCGGTAAGCCCTGACTTAACCATGGCAACCCCGGTCACAATGCCCCACACTGACAAGGCAACAAAGCCCGTTTGAGTTGCACGCAAGCCGCTCAGCAACGCCGCTTTGCGTTGCGCATTGTGCCTATCTGTTTGAAAGTCCACCGTCGCCGTCAGTTCATCGATTAAATTGTCACAATTGTAGACTCGCCCCTTGTTACAATCGGACACGAATTTTTTTATTTGTTTATCACCTTTCAGATTGGGACAAAAAATGGCACAGTCAGGCTCCGCAGATTCGACCATAGCGGCACCCACCTTGGTCGGGGCAGAAGATCTTCCCCTCCATTGTCCTACTTCAAGTACGCCAGTCTGGAACATGCACCCCCGCGTATTTCTCGACATTCTCGACACCGGCTCGGCGCAATGCCCTTATTGCGGTACACACTATCAACTCAAGCCCGGTGTCTCAGCCGGGCACGGTCATTAAGCCAACCGATGCCTGTCATGTTCGCCACCGCTGAAGAGGCAGAGCTCGCTTTCTATGATGCCCTTGAACGAGCTGATTTGACCCGACTCATGCAAGTTTGGGCCGATGACGAAGAGATCGTCTGTGTCCACCCGGGGGGCCTGAGAGTGATTGGTCATCATGCTGTCAATGAATCGTTTCAAGAGATACTTGCAGCGGGTGGGCTGCATATCCGGCCAGCGCGAACGATGGTTGTTCACAGCATGATGAGCGCCGTTCACTCACTGATCGAACAGGTCACTGTTCAAGGCCCCCAGAGTACTGAAGTCGCCAACTGCTATGCCACCAATGTGTTTCACAAAGGCCCTACCGGCTGGCGTCTTGTCATCCATCACGCATCAGCTGCACCTGCTCAGGCCAACGCGCTTGATTTACACGACATTCCGGGTCTGCTGCATTAAGCGCAGTCCGCTGACTTGACGAGTGGCTGCCACCTTAGACACCTCGCCCTGCCCTGTGCCCGCTTGGTTACCAGAGGCGCATAGCCAGACGATCTACGGCGCGCTCTGTGCGCCGTACGCCATGGTCAGTTTCAATCGAGAGCGCGTCGATACGCCCGATGGGGATTTTATCGATTTCGATTGGGCTTTCAACGCACAAAGCGCCACGCGACCAACGCACGCCTTATTGATCTTGCACGGACTCGAAGGCAGCAGCCGCAGTCGTTACGTGCAGGCCATGACACAGCATTTCAGATCAAAAAACTGGTTGATCGTGATCGCTCACTTTCGAGGCTGCTCAGGCACGCCCAATCGGTTGGCACGCGCCTATCACTCTGGCGACACTGCAGAAGTCGACTTCATCCTGCAGACAGTCAGAGCAAAGCATCCTCAACTGACCTGGCATGCGGCCGGCATTTCTTTAGGGGGTAATGCCTTACTCAAGTACCTCGGTGAATACGGCACCACGTCAGCGTTGGTCAAAGCTGCTTGTGCCATTTCTGTACCCGTTGATTTGCTTGCCTCCGGCAATCAACTGTCAGACCATTTTTTCAATCGCGAGGTCTACACCCGCTTTTTTCTGCATGCGCTGAAACCCAAAGTGTTGGCCAAAGCGCAACGATTTCCCGGGCAGATCGACCTCGCGCGTGTCTCTCGAGCTAGAACCTTGCGAGACTTTGATGACGCTTACACAGCACCGATGCACGGTTTTCGAGATGCTGAAGATTATTGGATCAAAGCGTCGAGTAAGCCTTGGCTGAAGAAAATCGAGATACCTACGCTGTTACTGAACGCACGCAATGACCCGTTTTGGCCTGAAGCATCCTTGCCTGGGTCACAGGAAGCATCAGATCATGTGACCTTACATTACCCGGCACAAGGTGGACATGCAGGCTTTGTGACGGGTCAGTTCCCAGGCAATCTCAATTGGCTGCCAGAGAGAGTTTGGCGCTTTTTTGCGTCAACAAGATAACCCCAGTTTGCGACTCAAGATTTAACCCTCAAGATTTAAACCGCTCAAGCATGCGGCGCTCTTCTGTCATCTGCTCTCGAATTTTCTGTACGTTGACGTCAATTTGTGATTGCTCGTAGAAGTCACTCGACAGGGTTCTAGCCTCTTGCAGTTGATTGACTGCGGCGGCTAACGCACCTGTCAATCGATAGTAATTCGCCAAGTTCTCCCTCGACGCAATGGGTAACCCAAGGCGCCCTTGTGCTTTGCCAAGTGACTCGTATAGCCAAGGCACTTGCTTCGGCCAGCGCTGGATGTATTGCGCCAACAGGTCGACAAGTTCTCGATCTCTTTTTGAAACTTCGTACGACTTGACCAATCGCTTAACCAGCGCCAGTTGATCAGGCCATTTTTTGACCGCTGCCTGTGCTGTATTTAATGCACTGGTGACGTCGCCTTTGGCCAAATCAATATCAATGCGCTGCGCGCTCAAAAAGGCAGACGCCACCGTGTTGGTTTGGGCTGCCAGCAGATACTGCTCTGCCATCGAGTAGTTCTTACGCTGCAACGCAAAAAGCGACAACCCCAGCTGCGCTGCAGACCGACTCGCCCCACCCCCCGTTCTTACCTCTTCTTGAAACTGCTCATTAGCAAGGATAGCAACTTTAGCGTCGCTCGACTGAATGACTCTCATCTTGGCCCGAACGTACCAGTAATCTGATGAACTTTGATTGGGCACAGGTTTCATTAATCGAACCCGGTTTTGCATATCCGTCATGCGCTGGATACTGAGCGGATGAGTACTGGCAAAAACGCCACCGCGCACACTTTCGTTGAGCGAGGCTGCGTTCATCATGCCAGCGAACATCCGCACCATGCCGTTGGGATCATAGCCAGCCTGAATCAGCATATCAAAACCGATGCGATCGGCCTCTTGTTCAGCTTCTCTAGAAAAGCCCAGCTGCTGATCAAGGGCGGCAGCCTGACCAAACAGGGCAATGCCCGCTGCGGCATTACCACCGGCGTGTGCAAGCGCAGCCAACACAGCAGCGGCAATCGAGGCGAGGGCAATGGTATTGCTTTGCTTTTGCTGGGTCAGGCCGCGAGCCATATGGCGTTGAACCACGTGCGCCGTTTCATGGGCGAGTACACCGGCCAACTCGGCTTCTGATTTGGTCGACACGACCAGACCACTATTAACACCGATAAAACCACCAGGCATCGCAAACGCGTTGATGACGGGATCTCTGACCCCAAACACCTCAAGTTCAGGCCCGCCCGGCGGCGCAAAAGCCACCAAGCGGTGTGCCACATCATTCAAATATTGGTTAATGGCGGGATCATCAATAAAATCAGGGTCGCGTCGTCCTTCGACCATGATGGCTTCACCCAGCTTTCGCTCAACGACTGGCGACAGTTCATCCGCAGACGCTGCGCCGAGCGATGGTGCCCCCGAGGGCTGTGCGTGCGAGGTCAACAACGACAAGGCGCAGAAAACGCTCAGCAAAAGCTGGGTTGGTCTGATCTGACGGACCCGAGCTCCACGATCATGAAACATAAAAGCTGTGTACATTCACGTATGATAACTTTCTAGTGAATTTGTTCCGATCTCTTTTTGAATGACAGCCCAGGAAAATAAATTATGCGCCCGGTTCGTAAAGCAGTCTTTCCCGTCGCCGGTATGGGGACTCGTTTCCTGCCAGCCACCAAGGCCATGCCTAAAGAAATGCTGCCCGTCGTCGATAAACCTTTGATTCAATACGCGGTTGAAGAAGCCGTCGCCGCCGGGATCACCGACTTGATCTTTGTCACAGGGCGAAACAAACGAGCCATTGAAGACCATTTCGACTCAAATCCAGAGCTTGAGGCAGAACTGGATAAAAAAGGCAAAGACGCGTTACTGTCAATTGTTCGCAACATTCTGCCATCGAACGTTAACTGCATTTATATCCGCCAATCAGCTCCTTTGGGGCTAGGTCACGCAGTACTCACCGCCGCCCCTATTGTCGGTGACGAGCCTTTTGCGGTGATTTTGGCAGATGACTTACTCGACGCCGATCGTCCGGTTATCGGCCAGCTTATTGATGCAGCGTTGAACAATCAGGGCAGCGTTCTGGGGGTTCAAGAAGTCCCGCCGGCGGACACGGATAAGTACGGGATTGTGGCGACTGAACGCGTTGACGATCGCACGGAGCGGGTTTTGCACATTGTCGAAAAGCCCAAACCTCAGGTTGCCCCCTCCACCCTGGCGGTTGTGGGTCGTTACGTCCTTGATCCCAGAATTTTTGCGCACTTGCGTCAAACGCAACCCGGCGCAGGCGGAGAGATTCAATTGACAGACGGGATCGCTTCGCTCATGAATGAAAAGCCAGTCTTTGCGCATCGCTATGAGGGCGAACGTTATGACTGCGGCAACAAAGAAGGCATGTTTGCTGCGACCGTAGCCTTGGGCCGAAAGTATCACGGATTAAAAGTCTGATCCTACGACCTCGCCCCGGCTTCAGGGGCTTTTGTTTTTAACACCCCAGCGCAACTTGGCAGACAATGTCATCAAATTGCGCAAAGCCACCATGAGCCCGATGACCTCTGTCATCGCGGCTGGGATCCACATGGTCAAGCCACCAATCATTTGATCGGTCTGGGCCGTCATGGCGATTGCTCGGCCACATAAATCAAACAGAGGATAAAGGTCTCGTTCGGTGAACGCGATAACCGCGCCAGCAACCATTTGGGGGGCCATCGTCAAAATGGGTGAAATGACGCGCCCGCCTGGTGACATCGCAGCGGGTGGACACGGCCTGCGATCCAGAATGAGGTTCCAGTACAAAAACCCGGTGATCACCACTGACCAATTCATCAGGCGATACAAGCGCCAATCCAGCATCGAAAAAAACTGTACTGAAGGCACCAGCCAGATCACGACCAACAAAACAAACAAGGTCGGAATAAGGATAGGATTGGTCAACAGACCAGACATCAAACACCCCACCCGTAACTGGTTAAAGCGACTTAACCTGACCCGCCACGCGAGCGGCAGACCTGACCGCAACACAGACCCAGGATAGGCAGCCATGATCAACAAAGGGCCGGCGTGATGCAAGACCAGATGTTGCACGCGATGCATGAAAAACATCCGCTCGGCATAATAATCGAGCATCGTGTGTAACGAGAGATAAAGGGCCGTCCAACCGACCCAGAAGAAAGCTTGACGCGCGGTGCTGACACGATGGACGCGAGCCCCGCGAATGAACAGCAATGCGCTGACGATAAACAGCATCACCAGCGTCGGTGAGAACTCCCAGGGGACAAGCCAACCCAGAAAATTTTTCAAGCGAAGCCCTTACGAGAATGCGACGACGTTAATCAGGGTTCAGATTGAAACCGTCCAACCACCCGAGCATATCCCAGACGTAGATCACAATCATCGCAATACCAAACATCAGCAACACGGTGCCAATTAATAGTGTAAAGGCAGCCACGAGTACGGGCCCCCAGCGACTAGGCTGTTCGCGCACAAGACCGGCATTGAACTTTGCATCAAACCGTTCATCGCTCATGAGGCACCAGACAACCGCTTCAATAAAGCCATCAAGCGTGGGGATGAACAACAAAAAGAACGCGGGATTTTCATACCACCGTGGCTGCACGCCCGCGACCACCATCAATGCCAGCGCGACCACTGTGACCAGCCAGGCATAAGGACGTTTTAGGTACCACCAATGCGCACCGACACACCCCAGCAGCGCGGCCAGTAAACCCACCGTCACCTTGTGGCGAAAGGGCTGCGTCGTCGTGGTGGAAACGTGCTCGGATCGGATGTTAGACATATTGCTTCAAGAGTCTATGAATTGCCATGATTGTAGTGTGTCGTCGGGGTGCGTGAAGGCAGCATGTCCCAGCCAAGTGGGTAACACAGACTAAAATACAAGCATGGATATTAAAAACGCTCAGGTAACGATTATTGGCGGGGGGCCCACCGGCAGTGCGCTCGCGCTCATGCTTGCAAAAGTATGTCGATCTCCTGAACAAATTACCCTGATTCAAGCCGATGCGATCACACACTATGGGATCGACCCGGCCAATGACCCACGGGTATTGGCGATCAACCACGGCAGCAAAGTGTTACTTGAATCCCTTCGTGCATGGTGTACCGACTCGGTTGCCATCGAACATATTCATGTCTCTCAACAAGGTTTCTTTGGCCGTACCCTGATTGATCGAGCAGATTTCGACGTCGCACAATTGGGCTGTGTGGTGAGCTATGCGGGTTTGCACGCAGCGTTGGGGCAAGCCGTCAAAGCCAGTGGTGTCCACCTGCTGCGAGGCCACGCGGGCCATGTGGTGCAGCAAGACCAAGACGGTGTGGACATTACCTACGGAAACCAATCGCTTCGCACGCAACTCGCAATACAAGCAGACGGGATTGCGCAAGCCGATGTGACGCGCCATTACTCGCAGGCAGCCATCATCGCCTATGCGCGCGCGAGTCAGCCCAGAAAAGGATGGGCTTTCGAGCGCTTCACCAATGAGGGGCCCCTGGCCGTATTACCTCACCCCCACTCCCCTGAGCAGCAAGCCGTGGTCTGGTGTTGTTCTCCCGAACGGGCAGCTGAATTAAAAGGCCAAAGCGCTGAACATTTTTCGCAAGCGCTGACGCAGACCTTCGGATCCAGACTTGGGCTCTTGCGCGTAGAGGCACCCGTCAGCGTTTTTCCGTTGACCTTGAACATGAAACAGCGGTTGGTTGACGGACGCTGTGTGGTCGTGGGCAATGCCGCACAAACGATGCATCCCGTTGCAGGCCAAGGGCTAAATTTGGGTCTAAGGGATGCCGCCGTGCTGGCTCGCTATTTGGCCGGTTGGTTGAGTGGATCGGCCACGTCCTTTGCGACAGCCTTAGCTCAATTCGAACAAGACAGAAAGGTAGACCGCAACTTGACCGTGCGCATGACAGACACCATGTCACGATTTTTTGCGACGCAAAACCCCTGGCCCCATCACTTGGCTGGCTTGGGTTTGCTCGCGCTTGATGTGTTGCCGTCGATCCGAAAGCCGTTAGCGAGACATCTGTTGCAGGGCCTCAGGCTCTAAGCTGCCAGGTAATGCACACGATGCAGATCGGTCAATGGTCTCTTGCCAATAACGTCTTCGCGGCCCCGATGGCTGGGGTCACCGACCGGCCCTACCGTCAACTTTGCAAGCGTCTCGGGGCAGGCTACGCAGTGTCCGAGATGGCGGCGAGCAACCCTCAGTTATGGGCGAGCGTCAAATCGTCACGCCGCCTGAATCACGACGGCGAAAGCGAACCCATTTCGGTGCAGATCGCCGGCGCAGACCCCGGCATGATGGCGCAAGCCGCTGTCTTCAATATCGGCAAGGGTGCCAAAATCATCGACATCAACATGGGATGTCCCGTTAAAAAAGTGTGCAACGTTGCCTCAGGCTCTGCGCTGCTTCGACATGAGCATCTCGTGGCGAAAATTCTCGAAACGGTCGTTGCTGCATGCCACCCCCTCGGTATCCCTGTCACCTTAAAAACACGAACAGGCTGGAGTCGTGACGAACGCAATGCACTCATCATCGCGAGACTTGCCCAAGACTGCGGCATCAGCGCCCTAACGCTGCACGGCCGAACCCGAGCTGATATGTACGAGGGACAAGCTGAGTATGACACCATCAAAGCCGTCAAAGCCGAGATTTCTATCCCCGTGATTGCGAACGGCGATATCGACAGCCCACAGAAAGCCCGTGACGTGCTCGACTACACGGGTGCAGATGCCGTCATGATTGGCAGGGCCGCGCTGGGCAAGCCTTGGCTGTTCAGAGAAGTCGCGCATTACTTAGCCACGGGTGAAACACTCGCTGGGCCCAGCTGGCCCGAAATCACCGATCTGCTGCTGAATCACCTGGATGATCATTACCGTTTCTATGGCGAGCGAACCGGTGTTCGAACCGCACGCAAACATATTGGCTGGTACCTGAGCAACCTACCCAACGCAAAACCAATCGTCGATCAAATCAACTTAATCGATTCGACGGTGGATCAGCATCGGGTTTTGCAACAATGGCTTATACAACAAGAAAGCGCCCAGCAGAAAACCATCACAACATGAGAAAACGCCAAACACGATTGAAACTATCCGAATAAACTATTCGTTCTTTGCGAATAGACAGCTACATGCACGATGGGCATCCCAGATATTGGGGATAATGACATTCACCGCCATAAGTACGACCTCATTTCACACGCCGCTACTGACGATTCATGATAAAAAAGAAGAACAACCTCGCTGATAGCGTCAGAGCGCATTTGAATCAATATCTGATTGATCTAGATGACGCTGACCCAGTCAATATGTACGACATGGTGATCACTTGTGTAGAAAAGCCCTTGCTCGAAGTCGTCATGCTCAGAGCAGAAGGCAACCAATCCCGTGCGGCCGACATGCTTAGTATTACTCGTTCAACGCTTCGAAAAAAGCTCATTGCCCACGGTTTGCTGTAACCCAAAGACCAGTCATACGGCTGCCCACCGACATTATTTAAACTTAGCACCCAGTCCTGACCCATGAAAATCCAAACTGCTCTGATTTCCGTCTCCGACAAAACCGGTATCGTTGATTTCGCCAAAGAGCTCGCCCAAAGAGGTGTTCGACTACTGTCCACCGGGGGCACCGCCAAATTGTTGGCCGACGCTGGCCTAGCAGTCACCGAAGTTGCCAACCATACGGGCTCGCCCGAAATTTTGGACGGTCGCGTCAAAACACTGCATCCAAAAATTCACGGTGGTCTGCTTGCCAGACGCGATAGTGCCGAGCATTTGCGCACGATTAAAGCGCACAACATCGACGCAATCGATTTGCTGGTCGTCAATCTTTATCCGTTCAGAGAAACTGTCAGTCAGGTCGACTGCAGCTTCGCAGATGCGGTCGAGAATATCGATATCGGGGGGCCAGCCATGCTTCGCGCAGCGGCTAAAAATCACGGCACGCCTGACGGTGGCGTGACGGTCGTGATTGACCCAGCCGACTACCCAACCGTTCTCAAGGAAATGGATGGGCCTACTGGCGGCACCACCTTTGGTCTTCGTTTGTCGCTCGCCGCCAAAGTGTATGCGCATACCAGTGCTTACGACGGGGCGATCGCCGCTTACATGAGCAGCCTCGCCGAGGCAGAGCCAGCCCAAGATTTGCCACCCCAGCGTCATACTTGGCCAAATGTGCTAACCCTGCAGGTCTACCAGCAACAAGTCTTGCGCTACGGCGAAAACGCTCAGCAAATAGCCTCGTTCTACGTGGATCCCTTCTGTCCCCAGGGTCTGTTAGCTAATTTCAAGCAATTACAAGGTAAAGAGCTCTCGTTCAACAACATTGCAGACTCGGATGCGGCTTGGGATTGTGTTCGAAGTTTTGACGTACCGGCTTGTGTCATTGTCAAACATGCTAACCCTTGCGGTGTTGCGATTGCTTCATCACCGATGGAGGCTTATGCCAAGGCCCTCAAAACGGATCCCACCTCAGCGTTCGGCGGCATCATTGCGTTTAACCGGGTGGTCGATGCTGCAACGGCGGCTGCAGTGAGTGGTCAATTTCTCGAAGTCTTGTTGGCGCCCGGGTATGACGACGAGGCGCTGGCAATGTTGTCTGCCAAAAAGAACGTGCGCGTACTGACTGTCCCCATGGGTGACGGGCAAAACGACATTGATGTCAAACGCGTCGGCGGCGGCTGGTTGGTGCAAACACCCGACGCGGCGACCGTTGAAGCCTCAGGGTTGGTCATCGCATCAAAACGCCAACCGACAGCGGCACAGATGCAAGATTTGCTGTTCGCCTGGAAGGTCGCCAAATTTGTGAAATCCAATGCCATCGTTTTCGTGGGTGGCGGTATGACACTTGGCGTGGGTGCTGGTCAAATGAGCAGAGTTGACTCAGCCCGTATCGCATCGATCAAAGCTGAAAGCGCGGGGTTAACGCTGCAGGGGTCTGCAGTCGCATCCGACGCCTTCTTTCCTTTCCGTGACGGCTTAGATGTGGTGGTAAATGCTGGCGCCAACTGCGTGATTCAGCCAGGTGGGAGCATGCGCGACGACGAGGTCATTGCTGCGGCCAATGAGCACGACGTCGTCATGGTATTGACTGGTATGCGACACTTCCGTCATTAACTCGACACTGATACCAAGCTGATGCGAATATTGGGGGTTGATCCTGGTCTGCGACGCACAGGATTTGGCGTGATTGATGTGCGCGGCCCCAAGCTCACCTATGTGGCCAGCGGCACCATCGTTGTACCGAGTGATATTGCTTTACCGCTGCGGCTGAAAGTGATTCTGGACAATCTGCGCGAGGTTGCCCAGCAGCACGATCCAGATGTATCGGCCATGGAGATCGTCTTCATGAACACGAATCCCGCAACGACCCTATTGCTGGGGCAAGCGCGAGGCGCGGCGCTCTGTGCTTTGGCAGACCGTGGCTTAGCTGTTCATGAATACACTGCGTTACAAATTAAAAAATCTGTTGTCGGCGCCGGGCGAGCTGCCAAAGAGCAAGTGCAAATGATGGTGCAGCGGTTGCTTCACCTCGATGGGGTGCCTGCACCAGACTCAGCCGATGCCTTGGCTTGTGCCATTTGCCATGCCCACCTCGCACCGATTTCTGAAAAAATTGCTGAACTGAATTACCAAGCCCGCACTTCGCGCGGTAGAACCAAAGTTCGCGCCGGCCGGATGCTGGGCTAACGCCACAGGGATACACCATGATTGGACGTCTGACAGGCACTTTGTACGAGAAGTTACCCCCAAAAGTAGGGTTGGACGTCGGCGGCGTGGGATATGAACTGGATGTCTCAATGACGACTTTTTATGCCTTGCCCGAACTCGGACAGAAAGTGACCTTGTTGACGCATCTCGTGGTTCGCGAGGACGCTCATCTATTGTTTGGGTTCTCTAGTGCGCAAGAGCGTCAAACCTTTCGGGAAATTACCAAAGTCACAGGCATTGGGGCGAGGACAGCGCTCGCGGTCTTATCCGGGATGACCTCAGCAGAACTCGCACAGGCAATCACCAGGCAAGACACCGCGCCCTTGATACGGGTGCCGGGGATAGGTAAAAAAACGGCAGAGAGATTGTTGCTCGAAATGAAAGGCAAGCTAGGCGCTGATCTTGGGGCAGGGGTCACCGCCGTCGTAGGCCAACAGACGGATATCCTGCACGCCTTAACCGCCTTGGGCTATTCTGAGAAAGAAGCACTGCTAGCCACCAAGCATCTTCCAGAGGACGTCAGCGTCTCTGATGGTATCCGCCTCGCACTCAAAGGCATGGCTCGTTAAACCAGGGGTCTCGCCTATCGCGAATCCCCGCGTTGGCGCTTTACTTCAAATAATTCGGTGCGACCGACTCTAACGGCGTGGCGACAACCCCGAGCAACGGATCCATGCCATCTTTGCTGATATTGTCCACCCTTAAAGAATCTAAGTTATCGCGCGACATCAGGGGTGGGCCAGGTAAGCATTCGAAGAAAAACGCCTGCAAGCGACCGATAAACAAAGGCATGGGGATGACCACCCGAGGGTGGAGGCTCCATGTGGCAGCAAGGCTCACCAACTCACCCAAGGTGTAAACCTGTGGGCCAGCCAAGTCATAACATTGACCAAAGGTGTGAGGGTTTTGCAAAACATTGGCTATTGCCTGAGCAACATCATCAACGTAAACAGGTTGCAAACGAGCCGCTGAGCCTGCTAATGGTAATGCTGGAAACCATTTGGCCAGCGTTGCAAACATGTTCATGAATTGATCCCCCTCGCCAAACACGACAGAGGGACGCATGATGGTCCAGTGACCTTCTGGCCAACCCGCGAAGACTTCCATGATGGCCTTTTCGCCAGCCGCCTTTGATCGCAGATAGCCACTTGGCCCGGTCGGGCTAGCCCCCAGCGCGCTCACATGAACCAAGCGTTTCACGTTCGCCTGTTGGCAAGCCAGCGCAATGCGTCGCGGCAATTGAACATGCACAGCATCAAAATCTGCCCCATAAGGCTTGCCGGATCGACTGTGAAGAATACCGACAAGGTTGATCACGGCATCACAGCTTTGGATCAAGCCCAGTAACACCTTGTCGTCTTGAATATTGGCTTCTAATACGGTCGCAGTCGGGTAGACAAGCAAATGGCGGCCTTGCGCATAACGCCGCGTCGGAACGTGAACCGAATGACCATCAGCGACCAAGCGGCCCACCAACTGTCGACCAATAAACCCGGTCCCACCAATGACAAGCACGCGCATTTGCTACCCCTTCAGGCTTACCGGCTCTATCTAGGACGCCTGTGACAGAAAACCCGCATAAGCATTTAAATCGACATTACCGCCGCTTAGAATAACACCAACCTTTGAGCCCGCCGGGACTTTAAGTGCCCCGTGCATGATTGCTGCAGCAGCCAAGCAACCCGTCGGCTCGACCACCATCTTCATTCTTTCGCCAAAAAAACGCATCGTCTCGATCAATTGTGCATCACTGACCGTGAGCATGTCAGTCACCTTCTCTTTAATCACACCGAACGTCAATTGCCCAAGGTAAGTCGTCAAAGCACCGTCAGCAATCGACCGTGGCGCCGGGATTGTCACCACCTCGCCTTGCCGGAAAGACCGCTGCCCATCGTTACCCGCTTCTGGTTCAACCCCATAAATCTTGCATTGCGGGCTTAACGCGCGGGCTGAAAGTGCACAACCGGACAAAAGTCCACCACCACCGACGCACACGAGTAAATAATCCAATTCACCAACATCTTCGATCAGTTCTTTGGCTGCCGTGCCTTGGCCAGCAATGACATGCAAGTGGTCATAAGGCGGGATAATTGTCATCCCCGTTTTTTTCTGCATTTCATGCGCAATGTCATCGCGGTTTTGCGTATAACGATCATAGGTGACGACCGTGGCGCCATAAGCGATGGTCGCCGCCTTTTTAGCGGCAGGTGCATCTTCAGGCATGACAATGGTCGTTTTCACCCCGAGCAATTGACCCGACAGGGCAATGGCTTGTGCGTGGTTGCCCGATGAGTAAGTCAACACACCTTTGGCACGCTGTTCGCTTGTCAAGTTGGCAATCGCGTTATACCCTCCCCGAAACTTGAACGCCCCCATCCGCTGATAATTTTCAGCTTTAAAAAAAATCTTTGCCCCCGTTTGATTGTCTGCAGTTCGCGACGTCATCACTGGGGTGCGGTGGGCAACCCCTTCCAGAATGGCGGCAGCTTTAACAACATCGTCGAAGGTCGGCAAAATCAGTGGCATGGTTTCCTCAAGCATTAAATGGGATCAGTGGGATAGTGTACGATTCTTGCACGCGCAAACAAATTAAGCTTGGGGTTCGCCCTCTGCCGGACCGTATTGAACCGAGGTTCTATTTTTCATGGCAATACAATCAGATTCGCTGTCTTCGCACCCTGACAACAGTCGGATTGTGGCACCACAAACGTTGACCCCTCAAGAAGAGTCAATCGAACGAGCATTGCGCCCGCGGGCTCTGCAAGAATACGTTGGTCAGCAGAGAGTGCGCGAACAGCTTGAGATTTTTATTTCTGCCGCCCGCCACCGCAACGAATCACTCGACCACGTCTTGTTGTTTGGCCCGCCCGGGCTGGGTAAGACAACGCTGGCGCACATTGTGGCGTACGAAATGGGCGTCAATTTACGCCAGACCTCAGGGCCCGTCCTCGAACGACCAGGCGATCTGGCTGCGTTGCTGACCAACCTTGAGCGCAACGATGTGCTTTTTATTGACGAAATCCATCGCCTCTCACCCGTGGTCGAAGAAATCCTCTACCCTGCGTTAGAAGACTTTCAGATTGATATTTTGATCGGCGAGGGGCCCGCCGCACGCAGCGTGAAGCTTGATTTGCAACCCTTTACGCTCGTGGGTGCAACCACCCGAGCAGGGATGCTGACCAATCCGCTCAGAGACCGCTTTGGCATCGTCTCGAGACTCGAGTTTTATTCCCCTGAAGAATTGACACGGATCGTCACACGTAGCGCCAGCCTGCTACAAGCCCCCATCACGCCCGAAGGGGCCAGTGAAATTGCCAAACGAGCGCGAGGCACCCCTCGCATCGCGAATCGCCTCTTGCGACGGGTGAGGGACTATGCCCAAGTCAAGTCCGATGGCACCATTGACAATGACATCGCTGCACGCGCGCTCGTCATGCTCGAGGTCGATCCGCAGGGGCTTGACCTGATGGATCGTAAATTACTTGAAGCCATCGTTCACAAATTCGACGGTGGGCCAGTGGGTGTTGACAGCTTGGCCGCTGCCATTGGTGAGGCTCGTGACACCATCGAAGACGTGATTGAACCGTATTTGATCCAGCATGGTTATTTACAGCGCACGAACCGAGGCCGGATGGCGACATTGAGTACGTGGCGTCACCTCGGCCTGACTCCCCCTGCCGGACGGGCAGGGGAACAGCCGTCGTTACCAATCTAATGCCACGTTCAGTCGCTCAGGCCTCGTCAGCTGTTTCGCTGGCAATGCAACCAAGCAACATTTGACCGTAAGACTCCAGCTTTCGGGCGCCAACCCCAGTGATGTGCGATAGCGCCGTCAAGTCAACAGGACGGGCAATGGCTATCTCACGCAAGGTTGCGTCGTGAAAGATCACATAAGCTGGTACGCCATGACTACGAGCAATCTCAGCGCGCCATTGACGCAAGCGCTCATACAAAGCGATCGCCCGATTGGGTAAATCTGCATGGACAGGCTTTGCTCGGGGGGTGCTGCTTTTGCTTGACCGAACAGTCTCTCGGCGCAAAAGTAGCGTCTGTTCACCTTTGAGCACTCGCCTTGCTGCATCAGTGAGCGCGAGCGTGCCATAACCTTCGTGGTCGACCATTAAAAAACCTTGCGCTAGCAATTGCCTCAACACACTGCGCCAGTGCTGCTCTGACATGTCTTGACCAATCCCGAATACCGACAGAGAGGCATGATCTTGTTCGATGACTCTTGGCGTCTGCTTGCCTCGCAGGATGTCAATAAGATGCCCTGCCCCGTAACGTTGATGACGTTCATTCATCAACCTGAAAACAGCAGACAACAATTTTTGCGCGGCAACCGTCCCGTCCCAGGCGTCGGGTGGGGTCAGACAATTATCACAATTACCGCAAAAATCGATCGTTTGGCCAAAGTATTGCAACAGTCGTTGACGGCGACACCCGATCGCTTCGCAAAGACTCAACATCGCATCAAGTTGTTGCCCTAATCGACGCTTGAATACCTCGTCGCCCGTTGATTCGTCGATCATCCGACGTTGCTGCACCACATCCTGCAACCCGTAAGCCAGCCAAGCAGAAGCGCTCTGCCCGTCACGCCCCGCACGCCCGGTCTCTTGGTAATAGCCCTCGATGGATTTAGGCATATCCACGTGAGCAACAAACCTCACATCGGGTTTATCAATCCCCATGCCAAAGGCAATCGTGGCGACCATCACGATCCCGTCTTCCCGCAAAAATCGAGATTGGTTCTGCGACCTCAGCGCTGTGCTCAGGCCGGCATGATAAGCGAGCGCTGTGATGCCATGGGCACACAAAAACTCGGCCGTTTCTTCAACCTTGTTTCTCGACAGGCAGTAAACGATGCCCGCATCCCCTGCGTGTTCTTGTTGAATCAAGTGCAACAGCTGCTTGCGGGCATCTTGCTTCTCGACGATTTGATAGCGAATATTGGGTCGATCGAAACTCGAGACAAAATGCTCTGCTTCATCAAGCGCCAGACGCTGCGCAATTTCACGACGAGTGAATTCGGTCGCCGTCGCCGTCAACGCCACCCGAGGAACCAGAGGCCAGCGTTCATGCAGGATCGACAAGCCAAGGTACTCGGGACGAAAGTCGTGACCCCATTGAGACACGCAATGCGCCTCGTCAATGGCAAACAGGGCGATCGTCCCCCGCGAGAGCAAATCCAAGCAACGATCGGTGAGCAAGCGCTCAGGGGCCACATAAAGCAAATCAATCTCGCCATTCAAAAAGGCCTGTTCAACTTGCCTTGCGCTTTGCCAATCCTGCGTTGAATTGAGAAACGCGGCACGAACCCCGAGTTCTGTCAGCGCGTCGACCTGATCCTGCATCAATGCGATTAACGGCGAAAGAACCACCCCCACACCTGATCTAACGAGCGCAGGTATTTGATAACAAAGAGATTTACCGCCACCGGTTGGCATCAACACAAGGGCATCGCCCCCGCTTACCACGTGATCAATGATCGCGGCTTGCTCGCCACGAAAGGATTCATAACCGAAGACGCGCTGCAAGACGTCAAGCGCGCGGTGTTCTGACATTCGAGTAAAACCTGCTAAAAATGGTAAAGAGCCGCTAGTTTATGCCGCTGGCCGCTCGCAACGGTCTAGACAAGGTAAAAAAGTTTGCTTAGCTCGCAAAAAAATTCAGTAAGATGCTCAACTATGGAAGCACCAATAAAACTCTTAGTTGTAGATGATGACCCTGCCCTGCGCCAATTGCTGGCTGATTATCTCAACAAACAAGGCTTCGATACCCTGATTGCACCCGATGCAACTGATCTCGAGGCAAAAATCGGTCGTTTTGCCCCAGCGCTGATCGTGCTCGACCGGATGATGCCTGGTATCGACGGTCTTGCGGCGTGCAAGAGCCTACGCGATAAAGGCGAGGATATCCCGATCATTCTATTGACGGCCAAAGATGCCACCCATGAGAAGATTTTAGGCCTCAGAGCCGGTGCCGATGATTATCTGGGCAAACCATTTGACCCCCAAGAATTGCTCGCTCGTATCCACGCGGTTCTCAGACGTAAGCAGGGCCCTTCTGCCATCCATCAATACGATCCCGTCAGTTTTGGCGGGTTTTTGTTTGATTACGCCACGCGTCAATTGACGCGGGGTGACGAAATTGTCAAGCTGACAGGCGGTGAAATCAATTTGCTCGAAGCCTTGATAAAAAATGCTGGCAAAGCCTTGTCTCGCGAAAAATTATTGCTACTAGCGCGTGATGATGAAGGCGGTGAGCGCAATGACAGGGCCATCGATATTGCGATTTTGCGTCTACGCCGTGTCATTGAAATCGACCCGAAACAACCACGATGGATTCAGACCGTCTGGGGCACTGGGTACCGATTTTCGCCATGAAGTACTGGCATCGTTTGTTCATGCTTTCTTTGCGCAGCAGATTGATTTTGCTGGTATTACTGACGGCTCTTGCGATGCAAGCTGCCACCACGTTCTGGTTATATTTATATCGGCGTGACCACACCAGCAGCGTTGCCATGCAACTGCTATCAACTACGATTCATACGATTCAAGCTGCCATTGAAGAACTGCCCAGTGACAGGCGAATTGAATTCGTTGAACGCGCCTCTGGCGGCCAGTGGCAAATCATCAGTGGGCGATTGCCAGCCGAAGCGCGGTTGCAGCGCCACAACCAAACCGATCTGCTTGACGAGCCAACTGAGGCTATTGACAATGTGCGACTTAGCTTGAGAGAACTGGTGATCAAGTTGCAAGCCGAACTAAGCAAGGGGACTCGTGTCGCGTGGTCACACGGATCAGACGCCAAACTCTTTGTATCGATCAAAAATCAACAGGCGTTGAGTAATCACCCGATCAACCGAGATTGGCTCGTGATCCCCATACACTTAATCGATCCACCGGTTCATATTCGCTTGATCACCCTGTGGCTAACCGAGCTCATCCTGCTAACCCTTGTCGCGTTGTGGTTCTCCTGGCACATCACGCGACCGATTACGGCACTGATGGACGCAACAGATCAACTCGCGTCAGGGCGTCCTAGCCGCGTCATCCCAACCGGTCCTCGAGAAACACGCGTCTTAGGCGAGCGTTTCAACGGCATGCTGGATGCACTAGATGCCTCCGAATCCATCAAAAGAACTTTACTCGCTGGTCTACCGCACGACCTTAAGGGACCGATGACCCGCATGGGGTTGCGCATTGCGATATCGGATGACGAAGTCTTGAAAGAAGGCATCACAAACGATTTAGAAGATATGCAACGCATTGCCAACCAGTTTATCCAATACCTGCGAGGAACAGACGCGACGGCCTATGAGCGCGAGCCAATCCCCCTGGATCTTTGGATCAGCGAGAGAATCAGCAACTGGCAAAGCGCGGGAAGTGATGTTGTGTTGATCGGGAAACCGTTCAGCGGTTCAGTCATGGGAGACAGCTTAGCGTTGTCGCGCCTACTGGACAATCTGATTGATAATGGCTTGCACCACGGCCGTCCTCCTGTTTACGTCTCGTTAGTTTCGCAGACAGACTGTGCGGTCATTCGGGTCAGTGATCATGGTGAGGGGATACCAGCAGCTAAACATCAAGAGGCCATCGAGCCATTCACGCGTCTTGATCCGGCACGCACCCGAACTGGTAATGTGGGACTGGGCTTAGCCTTGGCCGTGATGATCACGAGAGCCCACGCAGGTACCCTGACGCTCGGTCAAAGTGCAACGGGCGGCCTGGAGGTTCAAGTGAGCCTGCCGCTTATGGTGCCCGGCCAAATAGCGATCGATAGCCCATCAAATTGAAAAGTAGCATAATCGGTACTGCAATGATCGTGATCATCAGAATCAATTTGAGTGATCCAACCGCCGCGGCCGCGTCCCAGATTGTCATGTTATCGAGAATCACAAACGGGAACATACTGTAAGCCAGACCACTCAGCAACAAAACAAATAGCAACACACACAGCGCGAAGGGTATCCAGGCAAGCGGTTGATACTTCATTTTGATCGCTCGAAGCAATCCCATGTCAATCCCAACGAAACAACTGAGCATGAGCAACCAGACCGGCATCGCCAAAAACAGTCGAGTCGGGTTGCTCCATTTGTAAAAAATAGCAGGATTGGCCAGACCTAACGCCACAGCCACGGCGACCATCCCTGCCGCGGCCCATCGGATCGCATGTCTCGCCCACGCAGCAGCCCGCTGTTGCAGCTCGCCCTGTAGGCGCATGACCATCCAGCAAGCCCCCAGTAAGGCATAACCGGCGACCGTGCACGCTGCAACAAACAAACTAAACCACGTTGAATCATTATCTTGCTGATAGCCTGTCACCACCGCAGCCAATAAAAGGCCGTGCCCGATCGCGGTTAACAAAGAGCCGAACCAGAATCGCCTTACCCAGGTCATTCGTCGTTCGGCGGGTGCACGCAGACGGAATTCAAACGCGACGCTGCGCAGACTCGTCCCTAGCATCGTGAACATGAGGGGGGTATACAAGTGGGACAGCACCGCTGACCACCCCAACGGAAACGCCGCCAAAAACAATCCTAGGGCCAGAATCAACCAAACTTCGTTCGCATCTCGCCACGGGCTCAATATCACCATCATCCGGGCCCGTTCAGCAGCAGGGGCCACCCCGAGCAACAACCCCAGGCCAATGTCAAAACCGTCAAACAGGACACCACCCAAGGTCAACAAAAAAAGCAGACCCATCAAGAGCAGAGGCATCCAGAAAGCGGAGTCCCCCGGTGCCATGCCCATCGCAGCGGCGAGCGTCGAAATCATGTTCTCACCCCGGGCTTACGAATGGGAACCACGCCAAAACGAGCGGCGTGCTTGAGCATGCTGACAAAACCAACCAATAACACCCCATAACAAAGCAGCAGAGCCAAGCAGCCAGTCGCAAGCGTCAAGGGCTCTGTGCTCGTTACCAAATCAACCTGCGATAGCGTGCCCCAAACCAGGTAGGGAAAACGACTCACCTCAATCAGGTTCCAGAGGGCCAGTAAAAGTCCAACGCCAGCCCAAGCAGCCCAGAACGCGGATTTAAGCAACAGAGGAGGATAGCTGGCAGGATCAGGCCCCTTGCTGCGGCGAAACCACGTTAAACCAAGCAAGACCATGGCAATCATGGCAAAACAGCACAGCGCGAACCGAGAGAACCAATATAGAACGCCAACGGGTGGTGATTGACCCTCCGTTGCTTCAATGCCCCTTAGGGTGCCGTCTGCATTTCGACCAAGCCACCGCGAGCTCAGCTGCGTGCTATTGGGCACTTGGTCGTCCCACACCCCCATCACCGCCGCTGCCGCGGCAGGCCGATACTTGGCAAAGAGAGCTTCAATCCCATTGGCGGCAAAAACAAGGACGACAAAACTGATCATGGCTAACCAGTAGGCGGTGGTGAATGTGGTTCGCTCACCGTCCTCGAGGGGCCGACGATAGGCCTGCCAGGCCGATACACCAATCAATAAAAACGCGGTCGCCAAAGCGGCCCCTGAAAAAAACATCAACACCTGCCAACCTGATGATGTGTTGAAGACCACTTCGACCCAATCAAACACCTGATAGCGGCCATCAATCAAGGTGGCACCATCTGGTGTGTGTGTCCAGGATTGCAACACCAGGCCCATCACGATGGTGCCGCTTAAGCCCAAGGCGACCATCAACACACTGAATAAATGACCGGCCTCAGAGGCCCGCTTCTGCCCAAACAGCATAACCCCCAGAAAGACGGATTTGATGATGAAGAAGGTCACAATACTGGCGGCCAGGATGGGACCCGCCACGTTGCCAACACGTTCAAGCAAACTTGGCCATAAGATGCCGAGCTCAAACACAAACGGCACCGCACACGCCATGGCCATGATCAGCGTCAAGGCGAAGATTCTCGCCCAGAAGCGATAGGCAGCCTGCCACCCCCCTTGCGGGTTCCGGATGGATCGCCAGCGCATGAAGCAAAGCACCCATCCCAACGCGGTGGCCAGCGCTGAGAACAAAACGAGAAAGTTCAGGCTGAGGGCAAATTGCGCCCGCGCCATCCAGAGTCCAGAAATTTCCATAGTCGTTACTAGTGTAGTCGGCAACGTGGCAAAATGTGTCTTTTGCAAGCCAAGAGTAACCAACACAACTGTATGATGTCCGATTTCGTGCCACCCGCCTCTGCTGTTACGACGAACTTTTTGCGCAACATCATCGAGAATGACCTTGCGACAGGCCGCTTTGCCCAAAAACGCTGGGCAGATGCGCCTGCAACGGCTGAGCAACTGGCGTCTGCCACGTTAGATCCTGCCCGAATCAGAACACGCTTTCCCCCCGAACCCAACGGCTATTTGCACATTGGCCACGCCAAAAGTATTTGCTTGAACTTTGGGCTAGCACGAGACTATGGTGGCATCTGCCATTTGCGCTTTGATGACACCAATCCAGAGAAAGAAGACCAAGAGTATGTCGACGCCATCATGGACGCTGTCAAATGGCTCGGTTTTGACTGGCAAACGGATGGCAAAGCACATCTCTATTTTGCCAGTGATTATTTTGATTTGATGTTCACGTTCGCTCGCTCGCTGATCAGCGCGGGCTTGGCATACGTCGACCAACAAAGTCCTGAAGAAATGCGCATGATGCGGGGCACACTGACTGAACCAGGCAAGAACTCTCCCTGGCGAGATCGCCCGGTTACCGAATCCGAGCGTTTATTTGATGAAATGCGGGCAGGCGCTCACCCCGACGGTAGCATGGCCGTTAGAGCTCGCATTGACATGGCCTCGCCCAATATCAATTTGCGTGACCCTGTTATTTACCGCATTCGGCATGCCGATCATCACCGGACGGGAAACAAGTGGTGCGTTTATCCCATGTACGCTTTTGCGCATCCGATTGAAGATGCACTCGAAGGCATCACGCACAGCATTTGCACGCTTGAGTTTGAAGACCAACGACCCTTTTACGACTGGACACTCGAACGGCTTCGCGATCAAGGTCATCTTGCGCCAGCGCTACCCCATCAATACGAGTTCGCGCGCTTAAATATGAGCTACATCGTCACGAGCAAGCGCAAACTATTACAGTTGGTGAAAGAGCATCATGTCGAGGGATGGGATGATCCGCGCATGCCCACTTTGGCGGGTTTGCGCCGACGCGGCTATACCGCCTCTGCCTTACGCTTGTTTTGTGAACGAACGGGGGTGTCAAAGTCGAACTCGCGGATTGACTATGCGTTGCTTGATCAAGCCCTTCGTGAAGATCAAGACCCGGTTGCGTGCCGATCAGTTGCCATTCTGAAACCACTGAAGCTGGTGATCACGAACTTCCCGCAAGACAAAGTCGAACCTTGTCACGCCCCCCTCAATCCGCATGACGAATCAGCCGGCCAACGCGAGTTTCCGTTCACACGCGAATTGTGGATAGAGGAAGAGGATTTTGCGGAAATCCCGCCACCAAAATATTTTCGACTCTTCCCTGGCAACTCAGTTCGTCTGAAATATGGTTACATCGTGACTTGTACCGGTTGCGTCAAAGACGAGAATGGTCGAGTCACTGAAGTACATGCTGAATACAACCCTGACACCAAAAGCGGCACACCTGGGGCAAACGGCGTAAAAGTCAAAGGGACCATCACGTGGATCAGCACGGCCGGGGCAATTGCCACCGAATTCCGACTTTATGACCGTTTGTTTTCTGTCCCCTACCCCGATGCTGGCGATCGTGACTTTCTCACGTGTTTGAATCCCAACTCAAAGGAAGTGGTTCACGGCTGGCTTGAGCCCGGTACCGTGGCTGAGCCGGGCGTGCTCTGGCAGTTCGAGCGGCTTGGTTACTTCACGCCTGATCTTTTGGATTCAACCCCTGCTTTACCGGTCTTTAATCGAACCACGACCCTGAAGGATACTTGGGCCAATTCATGACAACCGAGATACCTGCCCTGGATTTCAAGAGTGCCACACTCTACGCGATTCGGCTTGTCCTGAATCACGGTGACACCGATAGCCTGATCTCACTGCTGGGCGATCGAATGAAAGAATCTGGTACATTTTTTGAAGATGAGCCCGTGGTGATTGACGCCACCAACCTCACCACTGAGCTGGATTGGAAAAAACTACTCACTGCACTGAAATCCCATCGATTGCCCGTCATTGGCATGGCAGCCACGGGCGAGCATCTGAACACCGCGAAAAAGCTAGGATTAACGCCAGTCGATCTCTCAGCCAGCCCACTAAAAACAAGTGCAGAACAACGCGCCTCAGAACGCAGTACCTCTGCGCCTAGCGCGGCACTCAGCGAACCCCCTGTTGCCGTTGCCACTGACCCGGACGCGGTCAAAAACACACCACCAGAGACGGTCGCTACTGCTGCCACCTCGCCCTCCCTCGCTGCTGTTCAGACCATGGTCGTTAAAGGACCACTGCGTTCAGGGCAGCGGATATACGCTAGGCAACGGGATTTGATTGTGATGGGGCTCGTGAGCCAGGGGGCTGAAGTCATCGCTGATGGCAATATCCATATTTACGGGCCACTGCGCGGCAAAGCGATGGCGGGTGCGCTGGGCGATACCAACGCCCGGATCTTTACAACAAAGTTCGAACCTGAACTCGTGGCAGTGGCTGGCGTGTACAGAGTCATTGATTCAAAGCTGTCCGCCGATATCCATCAGCAACCGGTGATGGTTTTTCTAGACGGACAAACACTGACGATCAAACCGCTTGACCGTTAAGATACACTCTCTGTATCGCGAAAGTTAGCTCATTTTCAACTGTATTTGTTTTATTTACATAGGGTTTTAGCGTCATGACACGTATTGTGGTGGTGACTTCGGGCAAAGGTGGTGTTGGCAAAACCACGACCAGTGCCAGTTTTTCTTCAGGTTTGGCGATACGCGGCTTCAAAACAGCGGTGATTGATTTTGACGTCGGTCTGCGCAACCTCGACCTGATCATGGGTTGCGAAAGACGCGTGGTTTACGATTTTGTGAATGTCATTACGGGCGAAGCGACGCTCAACCAAGCCCTGATCAAAGACAAAAATCTCGAAAACCTCTTTGTGTTGCCAGCGTCACAAACGCGTGACAAAGATGCGTTGTCCAAAGAAGGGGTTGAGAAAGTGATCAATGACCTCAAGGGTATGGGCTTTGATTACATCGTCTGCGACTCACCCGCCGGGATCGAAACCGGTGCTTTATTAGCTGCCTACTTTGCCGACGATGCCATCGTCGTCACCAATCCTGAAGTTTCTTCTGTGCGTGACTCTGATCGCATCTTAGGAATTTTGGCTTCGAAATCCCGTCGGGCGATCGAAAGCGATGAGCCGATCAAAGAGTATTTGCTTTTGACACGTTACAACCCAAAGCGCGTTGAAGACGGTGAAATGTTGTCGTTGAAGGATATCGAAGACATCTTGCGAATCAAACTGATTGGCGTCATCCCAGAGTCTGAAGACGTGCTGCAAGCATCGAACCAAGGCCTGCCAGCGATTCATCTCAAGGGGACTGCGGTATCAGAGGCTTACACCGACGTGGTCGCTCGATACTTGGGTGAAGAAAGACCATTGCGCTTTGTCGATTACGAGAAGCCAGGGTTGTTCAAGCGTATATTCGGAGGCAAATAATGTCCTTTTTGTCTATGCTGCTTGGGCAGAGAAAGACCTCGGCCAACGTCGCCAAAGAACGTCTTCAAATTATTCTGGCACACGAGCGAGGTGCGTCGAATACATCTCCAGATTATCTGCCTGCGCTACAACGCGAACTGATTGCGGTGATTTCAAAGTACGTCAATATCAATCCTGAAGACATCAAGGTTTTACTTGAAAGACAGGATGACCTTGAAGTGCTGGAAGTGAAAATCGAGATCCCGCAAAAAGCCTAACCGTTCTCCGCGGGGAGACTGCAACGATCCGCTAAACGTTACGGGCGGATCAATTTAGTCAGTGCCTGCACAACCTCAGCAGGGATGGTCACTGGCCGATTTGTCTCACGGTCAGCGTAAACGTGGACGAAATGTCCCTCTGCGCTCGCTATATCTTCGTCGTTTCTAAAAATGCCGAGTTCATAGCGAACGCTGCTATTGCCAAGTTTGGCAACTCGCAAACCGACATGCACGATATCGGGAAACGCAACGGACTGGTGGTAACGGCATTGCGTCTCTACCACCAAACATAAAGTCGGCGAGCGCTGCGGGTCAAGCACCCCTGCAGCGATTAAATAGCCCGTCACGCAGGTATCAAAATAAGCGTAATAAACAACGTTATTCACGTGGCCGTAAACGTCGTTATCCTTCCAGCGAGTGGTGATCTCACAGAAATGAGCAAACTTATCACGTGTTTCTGGCGGTGTTCGGCTCATGGCTGATATCGCTTGGTTAGTCGTTGATGCAAACAGAAGCACTGGCATCGGTGCGCAGACCCGCCAGCGCATCCCTTGGCGCTCTTGGGTGGTCACAACGATTGCCACGCATTTAGCGAAGCGCCTTGTAGCGCAAGCGTTTAGGGGCAGCACCGGCCTCGCCCAGACGACGCTTTTTGTCTGCCTCGTACTCTTGGTAGTTGCCGTCAAAAAAGACCACCTGCGAATCGCCTTCAAACGCCAGAATATGCGTAGCAATACGATCCAAAAACCAACGGTCGTGACTGATCACCATCACACTGCCGGCAAACTCAAGCAGGGCATCCTCAAGCGCTCGCAACGTTTCAACGTCTAGGTCGTTTGAGGGCTCGTCCAGCAGCAAGACGTTGCCGCCTTTGATCAAGGTTTTGGCCAAATGCAAACGACCACGCTCACCCCCGGATAATTGACCGACGGTTTTGTTTTGATCGCCCCCTTTGAAATTAAAACGGCCTAAGTAAGCTCGTGCTGGCATTTCAAATCTGCCTACGGTCAACATATCTGCACCGTCAGAAATCGTGTCAAACACCGTTTTGGCATCTGGCAGCGCATCGCGAGACTGATCGACAAAAGCAATGTTGACAGTCTTGCCAACGATGACCTCACCTGAGTCAGGCGTGTCTTGACCCGCAATCATCCTGAACAAGGTCGACTTACCAGCACCATTGGGGCCAATGATGCCGACGATGGCGCCAGGAGGCACCCTGAAACTCAAATTGTCGATCAGCAATCGATCGCCAAAAGCCTTGCTGACGTTGTTGAACTCAAATACTTCGTTACCCAGGCGCTCAGCCACCGGAATGAAGATCTCTGACGTTTCATTGCGCTTCTGGTATTCATGGGAAGACAACTCTTCAAACCGGGTCATGCGTGCCTTAGCCTTGGCTTGCCGACCTTTGGCATTTTGACGCACCCACTCTAGTTCTTTTTTAATGGTCTTCTGGCGAGCAGATTCAGTGGCCTCTTCTTGCTTTAGCCGTTCATCTTTTTGCTCTAACCAAGAGCTGTAATTACCCTTCCAGGGGATGCCGTGCCCTCTATCCAGTTCAAGAATCCACTCAGCCGCGTTATCCAGAAAATAGCGATCATGCGTCACACCCACAACGGTGCCAGGGAATTTTTTTAGAAAAACCTCAAGCCACTCAACGCTCTCTGCATCAAGATGGTTGGTCGGTTCATCAAGCAATAGCATGTCGGGCTTGGATAACAGCAAACGGCACAAAGCCACCCGGCGTTTTTCACCACCAGACAACTTGCCCACATTGGCATCCCAGGGTGGCAAACGCAAGGCATCGGCCGCGATTTCCATTTGCGTGTTGGTATCATCAGCGCCACTGGAAGCAGAGGCTGAAATGATCGCCTCGAGATTGGCTTGTTCAGCGGCCAAGGCGTCAAAATCGGCATCTGGCTCAGCGTACGCCGCGTAGACTTCATCAAGCCGTTTGCGTGCCGCAACAACGGCGCCAAGACCTTCTTCAACGGCTTCACGAACCGTATGCTCTGGGTTGAGCTTTGGCTCTTGCTCAAGATAACCAATATTTAACCCTGGCATGGGGACAGCCTCACCCTCAATCTCTTTGTCAACGCCTGCCATGATTTTGAGTAACGTCGATTTACCCGAACCGTTCAGGCCGAGCACGCCAATCTTGGCACCGGGGAAGAATGACAAAGAAATGTCACGCAGGATCTGACGCTTGGGTGGCACGATTTTGCCAACGCGATGCATGGTGTAGACGTATTGAGCCATTTTTAAATGAGTACGCAAATGAGAATGAGAGCAGCATTGTAGAGCTTAGTCTGTGACATTCAAATGAGAGAGGACTATCATAGGGGTCTCAACCATCATGCGCCCACGCAGGGCGCAACGCTCGGGTACCACGCTCATGACTAACGCCGATTTCGCCCTAAGTTTTACCGATGATGAACTCGCCATGCTGGGCAAAACCGCAGATGGTCTGAGCGCCTATATGGGCACCTCCGTGCTCGCCGAGATCGGCATGGACGACGGTGCCGAGTGGGTTATTTTCGCCATCCCTCTGGGGGTGGACGAAAAGCCTGATGAAAAGGCCTTGCATGTGCAAATGGGTGGCCCCGGTGCTCGCTTTGTAGGCGGACGGGGTGGTTTGGATCTCGATACCGATATCTATGATTGCCGCTACTTATGGTCGATTCAAATGACCGACGATCCTGAAGCGCGATTTGTGCGGCTCGATGAAAATGGCGACGAGTTTGATTTTTCTAACGACCTTGCCGAATTGTTGCCCTTCGAGACAACCGATGAAGCCTTGCCTGATCCAGATCTGGAACTGGCCGAAGATATTGCAGAGGACGCCGAAGATGAGGATCTCTACCATGATCCGGACGAGTCTCAACCCCCCCTCCACGCTCGACCTAAGGGCCCATTGCACTAGCAATCGACTCACGGGGTTAGCTTTCCAACGACCATCCATCCGAATAAGCATGGCAGGCAATGCGGCTTTCTTTTAGCCGGATCATGACGGGAACCTCGGTTTTGCATTTTTCACGGGCATAAGCACACCGTGGATGAAAGGTACAACCAGTCGGGGGATGAAGCGGGTTAGGGATATCACCCTCAACCGCAATGCGTGCTTGGCCTTGAACCGATAAATCGGGAATCGCAGCCATCAACATCCGGGTATAGGGATGCAAAGGGTCAGTGAATAATTGCTGTCTCGGCGCAATTTCAACAATTCGACCCAAATACATCACACTGATTCGATCCGCCATGTGACGCACAACTGCCAAGTTATGCGAGATGAACAAGTACGTCAGATTGAAACGTTGTTGCAAATCCTTCATGAGGTTGAGCACCTGGGCTTGAACTGAGACATCCAATGCCGAGGTCGGTTCATCACAGACGAGAAACTCCGGGTTGACCGCCAGCGCTCGGGCAATCGATATTCTCTGGCGCTGTCCACCTGAAAACTGATGGGGGTAGCGAGTTTTATCACTCGGATGAAGCCCCACTTGTGTCAACAAATCGTCGACCCGCCTGGACCTCTCTTCTGCCCCCATCTCGGTATGGGCCACCATCGGCTCGGCAATAATACGTTTAACTCGCCAGCGCGGGTTCAAGCTTGCATAGGGGTCTTGAAAGATCATTTGCAATCGTTTGCGAAGGGCCTGCCCCCCTGATTGGCGCAGTTTCTCGATGGGATGCCGGTCGAAATAGATATCACCGCTGGTCGAGGCATATAAACCCACCATCAATCGGGCCAGAGTTGACTTTCCACAACCCGACTCACCGACCAGTGCCATGGTCTCGCCTCTGCGAATCTCGAACGATACGCCATTCACTGCTTTCAGCGTTTGCCGTGGCTTTCGACTGATCAGTCGCTCGATCAACGGTGCGGAGACGTCAAACTCGCAGGACACCTCCATCGCTTCAACGAGTGGATGTCGCTGCGCCCTGCTGATCGAATACGTCTTCATCATCAGACGTCCTGCACGAGCCAACAAGCGGCGCGCGAGCGTTGCGTGACAAACAAAGCGGGTGACGAACTTCGACAGGCATTGATTGCTTTCGTGCACCTCGGATTAAACGCACAGCCGTTGGGGATTGCGTTCAATCTTGGCATCGCACCATCAATTTGCCGCAACCGATGCACCTGATGCCGGGTTGAAGGTATCGACTGCATGAGCCCCACGGTGTATGGATGTTGAGGCGCATTGATCAAATCGGACACGCTGCCTTCTTCGACAACTCGTCCGGCATACATGACCAGAACTCGGTGAGCGATCTGCGCGATGACCCCCATATCATGCGTGATGAGCATCATTGCTGTACCTTGTTCACGGCAGAGCTTTTTCAACATCGCGATGATTTGAGCCTGAATCGACACGTCAAGCGCAGTAGTGAGTTCGTCGGCGATGATTAATTTGGGTTGTGCTGCCAACGCCAGCGCGATGACCACTCGTTGGCGCATGCCCCCTGAAAACTGATGAGGAAACTGATTAAGACGCTCGCTGGCGGCCGGGATACCGGTCGCTTCGAGTAAGGCGATGGCATGTTCACGTGCCTGAGACCATGTCAGACCGAGGTGGGTCAATATGGTTTCAATGAGCTGATCGCCAATGGTATACAGCGGGTCAAGGGCAGTGAGTGGGTCTTGAAAAATAGAACCAATTTCACGTCCACGAACTGACCGCATTTGGTCTTCTGTGAATTGATCGATTCTGCGGCCATTGAGCCAAACCTCGCCCCCCGCCAACCTGCCTGGCGCTTCCAATAATCCAATGATGGCGCCGCCCATGACCGATTTACCGGCGCCCGATTCTCCCACGACACCTACGACCTCCCCTTGCCCGATAGAGAGCGAGACCTTATTCAACGCCGTGAGCGCCTTTTCTCTGGTGGGAAACTCAACACTCAACTCGCGAAGCACAAGCACAGGCGTCATGGTCAACTCAATCTAGGGTTCAGCACATCGCGCAGCCAATCGCCCATCAGATTGACGGACAAGACAAGCAACACGAGGACAAGAGCAGGAAAGGTCGTAATCCACCACTCCCCTGAAAACAAAAAGTCATTGCCAATCTGAATGAGCGTACCAAGCGAAGGTGATGTCACAGGCACCCCTACCCCCAGAAATGACAACGTAGCCTCGGTCATGATGGCGGTCGCCAGATGCAAAGTAATCAACACAATGACAGGCCCCATCACGTTGGGCAAAACATGGGTGAACATGATTTTTCTCGTTGAGATTCCTGTTACCCGTGCCGCTTGCACATACTCTCTGCCCTTTTCAACCAAGGTCAGCCCGCGTACCGTTCGGGCATACTGCGGCCAACCCGCCAGCGCGATCGCTGCAACCAGCACGGGATAGCTAATAAAGTCATGCAATTTTGCAGGGACCAAAGTTCGCGCGAGGCCGTCTACCATCAGCGCAATCAAGATTGCAGGAAAGGACAATTGCAGATCAACATACCGCATGATGAGTGCGTCAATTGTGCCCCCAGCATAACCAGCGAACAAGCCGAGGGCGATGCCAATGACCATGGCAAGCAGGACTGAGGCAAGACCAATGGCGAGAGACACTCGAGTGCCGTACATCAACGCAGACAATACATCTCGACCTTGCCCATCAGTCCCAAGCACGTGCTGCAACGTCCCCTCGCCAGTCCAAGCCGGTGGTTTGAGTGCATCAAGCAATTCAATTGTCGATAAGTCAAAGGGGTCGTAAGGGGCTATCCAGTGCGCCCCGACGGCACTGATCAAGAGCATCAGCAAAACCACCGTTGCAACGATCGCAACCCATGATTTTCTCCAGGACCAGACGAAGTCACTTTCCCAGAGTTGTGAGAGGATGTTTTGCATGATTTCTATCCGCGCCTGGTTTCGTTCGACAGCCGCAGCCGCGGATCAATCACAACATATAAAAGATCGACCACCAGGTTGATCAGGACAAACACCAGCGAGATCAGGCAAAGATAAGCCGCCATGACGGGGATGTCTGAAAATTGCACCGCCTGTATGAACAGCAATCCCATACCAGGCCATTGAAAAACGGTTTCAGTGACAATCGAAAAAGCGATGATACCCCCGAGTTGCAATCCAAGCACCGTGATGACAGGAATCAAAGTGTTTTTCAATGCGTGCCGGTAGTGAATCGCTCGTTTGGTCAACCCTCGGGCACGCGCGAATTTGATGTAATCGCTGCGCAGCACCTCAAGCATTTCAGCGCGCACGAGACGAAGCACCAAAGTCATTTGAAAGAAAGAGAGAGTAATGGCCGGCAATATCAAATGCGACCAACCACTTCGTGTCAGTAAACCCGTCGACCAAAACCCGATTCGCACGACCTCTCCGCGGCCAAAACTGGGCAACCATCTCAAAAACACCGAGAAGACCAAGATCAGTAGAATCCCTTTCAAAAACGTCGGGAGTGAAACCCCCAGCAAAGAGAGCACACGTAAGGCCTGCGACAAAAATGAGTTGCGACGCAGGGCGGTGTAGACGCCTAGTGGCAGCCCCACGCACAGGGCAATCAGCGAGGCGACAAAAGACAACTCGAGCGTTGCAGGCACTCTTTCGCGCAACAGCGTGGATACTTTCTGCCCGTGTTGCAACGAATAACCAAAATCACCGCGAACTGCGTCGTAAACAAAATGATAGAACTGAACAGCCGGTGTGTCATTTAGCCCAAGCTCTTCGCGCAGGGCAACGCGATCCTGCTCTGAGGCATCTTGCGCCAGCATCAACATCACCGGATCGCCAACGGACTTAAACATGATGAAGGCGACCAAAGCCACTGCCAACATCACGCCCACAGACTGCACAACTCGACGAAGAATGAAAGCGATCATAAGACCTTACCAACCTGAGCTAGCCAGACGATCTGGCCAGCACGCATTCAACCCCTCATGCTTACTCGACAACAATCCAATCCATGACAGGTCGGTTGTCTGCACGGTGGGTCAACTTGATGTTTTTCTGCATCGCCCAAGGGATCACTTGATTATGCAAAGGCAGCGAGCCAAATTCTTTGGCAAAGATCGCAAATGCCTCATGGATCATGTCGTCGCGCTTCTGTGCATTCGATTCAACTTTGATGTCATCGATCAAGGCATCTACTTTCGGATTGGAGTAGCGTCCATAGTTAAACTCGCCGTCTGCGCCCTCACCAACGGTGTGCACCAGGGCTTGAAGGGTGTAGTAACTGTCAAACGTGGGAACACCCCAACCAAACAAATAGGCGCTGGTATCCAACTTCAACACTTTGGGATAGAAAAGGCTTCGGCGCATGGCATTGGGCTTGGTGTTGACGCCAATTTTGGCCCACATGCCAGCGATGGCCTGGCAAATGTCAGCATCGTTGATATAACGGTCATTGGGGCAATCAAGCGTGAGGTCAAACCCTTTTTCGTAACCCGCTTCTTTCATGAGTTGCTTTGCTCGATTGAGATCGAAGGGGACTCGCTGATCCATCTCTTTCGTCCACCCGTGTACCTGAGGCGCAATCATGGCACCGGTCGGCTGGGATGACCCTTTCATGATATTTTTTTTGATCGCCTGAATATCAATGGCACGGTACAGTGCTTCTCTCACCCGAATATCTTTAAACGGATTGGCATCCTTGACGCTGCTGTACGCTAGCTCTTCATTTTTTTGATCCAGGGCGATATAGATCGTGCGTGTCTCATTACCCTCGACGATCTTCAACTGTTTAGAGAGACGATCCAGATCCTGTGGCGCTGGGTCCAGCACTAAATCGAGCTCGCCAGAAAGCAGGGCCGCTGTTCGAGTGGCGCCATTTTTGATCGGCGTGTAAACGATTTCAGTGACGTTACCCTTCTTGGTCGGCTTACCCCACCAGTTCGGATTCTCGACATAAACCGTTTTGACGTCAGGCTCGCGCGACTTTAGTACAAAGGGACCCGTACCCATCGCATGACGCGAGGCATAGCTGTCTTCATGTTTGGCATAGTTCTGCGGCAAAACCGCGTCGTGCGCCTCGGCCCAAGCTTTGCTCATCATCCCTAAAACGGTCAATTGCTTCAGAATGACCGGGTTTGGCTCTGATAACTGGATTTCTAAGGTAAGAGGATCAATCGCCTTAGCCTCTCGGATACCAGAAACATAGGCTTTGTACTGTGAGGTCGGTGCCAAGGCGCGCTTAATTGAAAAAGCGGCATCTTCGGCGGTAAAGGGACTACCATCTTGAAATTTAACCCCTTCCCGCATTTTTAAGCGCAGACGCAAGGGGGACACTTGCTCCCATGACACAGCCAGTGCGGGGGCGGGTTCGAAATCATCATCCGCCCGGACTAAGGGCTCATAGACCCAAAGATTGACCCCTAAATTCAGCCCATCGCTCTGCGAATGAGGGTCAAGCGTCAGAATATCCCCCTGAGTCGCGTATCTTAGGGTCTTGGCATGAGCAGGTGCGCCAGCTGCTGCAATGACGAACGCTGCTACAGCGACTAACAGGCGAAACATAACCAACTCCTAAGTAATATTACGGCTCAATAGTGCCTGACTTCACCTAGGTCGTCAATCGGTTTATACGCTATATGGCGTATAACTTTGATCCTTAGATAAGATTCGCTTAGCCTTGCTGGATGAGGCGTTTTAGTCGACAGTGACCCAATCCATGACTGGACGGTTATCAGCACGATGGATCAAGTTAATGTTTTTTTGCATGGCCCAAGGAATAACCTGATCATGCAAAGGCAAAGAACCGAACTCTTGTGCAAAAATTGCCAATGCCTGATGGATCATTTCGTCTCGTTTTTCAAGATCTGTCTCGATTTTGATGGCGTCAATGAGCCGATCGACCTCAGCATTTTGATAGAAACCGTAATTAATATCCCCCACAGCCCCGTCTGATCGGCTGTGAATTAAAGCTTCAAGCGAATTGTAGGCATCGAATGTAGGTGCCCCCCAACCCAATAAGTAGGCGCTCGTGTCAAACTTCGCGAGTTTTGAAAAAAAAGGCCCTCTGGGGATGGCGTTGAGTTTCGTGCGAACGCCTATTTTGGCCCACATGGCGACTACAGCTTGACAAATGATGGCATCATTAATGTAGCGGTTATTAGGACAATCCAGCGTTAACTCAAACCCATCCCCATAACCTGCCTCGGTTAACAGGGCTTTTGCCTTGTTCAAGTCATACGGCACCCGTCGAGCCAACTCGGCAGACCAGCCATGAACCTGAGGGGCGATCATCGTGCCTGTCGGGGCGGAGACGCCTCGCATGACAAATTTATGTATTGCTTGAATGTCGATTGCCCGATAGAGCGCTTCTCGAACGCGCTTGTCTTTGAAAGGGTTCACCCCTTTGAGGTTGCTATATTTCAGCTCAGCATGCCCTTGGTCCAGGCCGATAAAGATGGTGCGGTATTCGTTACCATCGAGCACCTTGACCTGTTTGCGCATCCGGTCCAAATCTTGCGGAGGCGGATCCAGCACAAAATCCAACTCACCAGACAATAAGGCGGCACTGCGAGTCGCATCCTGTTTGATCGGCGTGTAGACAATCTCAGTGACGTTACCCTTTTTAGTTGACTTGCCCCACCAATTCGGGTTCTCGACGTAGACGGTTTTAACATCCACCTCGCGTGACTTAAGCATGAAGGGCCCTGTCCCCATCGCGTTTTGCGACGCGAAAGTTTCTTCTCGCCCTGACAAGTTCTGTGGCACCGTAGCACGGTGGGTCTCACACCACGCTTTACTCATCATGCCCAGCACCATGAGTTGCTGCAGAAAAACCGGATTAGGGGCGAACAACGTGACTTCGAGCGTCAAAGGATCAACGGCCTTCACCTCTTTAACGCCGGCGGCATAGGATTTGTATTGTGAAGATGGGGCCAAGGCCCGCTGGATTGAAAACGCGGCATCCTCAGCGGTAAACGGCGTACCATCCTGAAAGCTTACCCCCTCACGCAGCTTAAACCGCCAAAGCGTGGGGGTGACTTGCTGCCACGAGACCGCGAGTGCAGGTGCTGGTCGAAAATGCTCATCCGCCCTCACCAGGGGTTCATAGACCCACAAATTGGCTTCAATGCTTAAGCTATCGTTCAGCGCGTAGGGGTCGAGCGTCAAAATATCACCCTGGCTGGCCCACTTGAATGACGCCGCGCCGGTCGTCGTCGTCAATGCGCAGAGCAATAAGGCGCCTGCTACAGAAAGCCACCGCATCATCAACCCCTAAGAGAAATCACCAATGCGGATATTGCCCTACTGCCAGCTAATGGTCAAACGTCATGAGTCACTTTGCGCGGCGCAGTCGGTCTCTCAGGTAGAGCGCGAAGCCCAGTGGGTAGGTCACAACGATCAAGACCACAGCCAGAGGCCGTCTGACTTGATAGGGATCTGCGCAAACAGTCATTTGCCCGATAGGTTCTGTCGTTTTAGTGAGATCGCTACCTAGCCATTTTGCTCTCAGCGAAAATCTCGTGTGCCGTGCCGCTGCCAGCACAAAGGCCATCGGTCGGATCCAAAACCAATTCAAATGATGGGTCAACGTGTCATGTGCCAATGCACGCAAGCCTTGAATGCTCGCATCTGACGACACGGCCTGATCGTCGCCACGCGTAATCGAATCAGGCGAGTCGTAATAGGTTCTCAGCACGACATTAACAAAACGCGTTTTGTAGCCTGCCTTGGCGATTCGCCACCAAATGATGCTTTCTGGCAAATAACCCGATACATCCTCAGGAAATGGGTATTGACGCATGACTTCAGTTCGCTGAAAACCGAACTTTTCACCTTTTACCTGATACCTGAGAATCATCTCCATGGGGGTACTATCGATGACGTCGGCGGGGTACGAGTCACCCACAATCGAACCATCGGGCCGAACGCACAGGCCGGTGACGGCAGAAAACGAGCCTCTCTGAGTGACGGGGATATCGTGCCAGAGTCGCTGCATGGATGCCAACGCTTCAGGCAGCAGGGTGTCGTCGCTATCGAGCACCACAAATAGTTCACCCAGAGCCAGCTTTACCCCTTGATTGAGCGCGGCTTTCTTGTGGCTGTTGGTTTGCCACACGTAGCGGACCGAGAATGGCGCTATGAGGCAGCATTGTTCAACCCAAGCGCGAGTATCATCCGTGGAGCCATCGTCCACGATGAGCCACTCGAAATCGCGGCACGATTGAGCACAGAGCGACTCGTACACGCGCGACAACAAGTGTGCGCGGTTGTAAGTCGGGGTAAAAACGGTAAAAAGGAAAAGGCCCTTTTCCGGGCCTTTTTCTTGTATCGCAGACAAGGCGCTGTCAACGAGCATCACATCATCCGTGGGGATTTATTGTGCTTGCCACCATGTGCTTGCCATCACCGATTTAGACGCGCTTGACTTTCTCAAGCATTTTAAACACGCCTTTGGGCGAGTTGGCGAACAAGCGCTTAAATGCCTTGCCTAAACATTTACGCTCGAGCGTGTTGCGACGGGTACGTTTTTTTTCAGAAGCCATGACTTTCTCCAGCAGGGAACTGAGTATAGTAACCCAAATCCACACGCCTATCTAGGATTGGACATCATTGTCACGTTTTACCCCTATGATTGACCCATGAACCCGACGATCAAAATCACTGGCGCACGCCAAAACAATCTCAAAAACCTCGACATCACGTTAAACACAGGCGAGCTCACCGTCATCACCGGCGTCAGTGGGTCGGGCAAGAGCTCACTGGCGTTTGATACCCTGTATGCCGAAGGCCAACGTCGATATGTTGAGACGTTCTCGCCCTATGCACGTCAGTTTTTAGACCGCATGGACAAGCCTCAGGTCGATCGCATCGAAGGCATTTTGCCGGCGATCGCCATTGACCAGACCAATCCGGTGCGCAGTTCACGCAGCACCGTTGGCACCATGACTGAGCTCAACGATCATGTGAAACTCTTATTCGCGAGAGGGGCGCAGTTACATTGTCGTGGCTGCGGCAAGCGGGTGTGCAAAGATTCGACTGGCTCGATACTTAAAGCGATCACCGAGAACGCTGAACAAACGGGCGATCCGAGACTTGTCGTCACCTTCCCCGTACAAGTCCCTGCCAATTTCACACAGGATGAGGTCAAGGGTTTTCTGGATCAACAGGGTTACACCCGAATTCATGCTGACCTGGCGACGGTTAATCCCGTCGCAGCGCCATCGATAGGGTCTTCGAAAGCCCGTGCATCCGTTAAAAAGGCGGCCGCAAAGACGCTATCGTTGCGTACGTTACTCGTTGTGCAAGATCGATTCAGATTGTCGAGTGCGGACCCGTCGCGTGTCATGGAGGCGCTGGATATCGCGCTAAAAATGGGTAATGGCCTGATGGCCGTGCATGCCGTGAATGATGAGGGTGAAGATACGCACCTCTGGAAATTCAGCGACAAGCTGCATTGCGCAGACTGCAACATCAGTTACAGCGATCCTTTGCCAAGTACTTTTTCTTTTAATTCCCCGCTTGGTGCTTGTGAAACCTGTCGCGGCTTTGGTCGAGTCATCGGCATTGATTTTGGTTTGGTCATCCCGGACGAGAACAAAACACTCGAAGGCGGTGCCATCAAAGTATTTCAAACGCCGACGTACAAAGAATGTCAGGAAGAAATGGCGAAGTACGCATCGCGCGCCAATGTATCGCTGAATACACCTTGGAAGCACCTGCCTCCCGAGCATCAGGATTGGGTGCTTCAGGGCGATCCCGCTTGGGTGGGGGGCAACCAAGCGTGGAAGTCGCAATGGTACGGGGTACAACGCTTCTTCACGTACCTTGAAAGCAAATCCTACAAAATGCATGTAAGGGTTTTGTTATCCAAGTACCGTAGTTACACCCCCTGCCCCAGTTGTCATGGCGCTCGTTTGAAAGCGGATGCCTTGTTATGGAAACTGCAAGATCACTCGGTGCAAGATTTGATGCTGATGCCGATCACGCGACTGAGAAACTTCTTCGATCACTTGCGTTTTACCGGTGCGATGGATGCGGCGATGGATCTGGTCATGACCGAAATCCGTGCGCGAGTGAAATTTCTGTGTGATGTCGGGTTAGGTTATCTCACGCTTGACCGGCAGAGCCGAACCTTATCGGGCGGTGAAGTACAACGGATCAATCTGACAACGGCGCTAGGCACATCGCTGGTCAACACCTTGTTTGTGCTTGACGAGCCCTCTATCGGGTTACATCCACGCGATATTCATCGCGTCGTTGAGGTCATGCAACGCCTTGTCGTTGCGGGCAACACCTTGGTCGTGGTTGAGCACGATCCGCAGGTCATGATTGCGGCGGATCGGATCATCGACGTGGGGCCAGGGCCTGGCGAACGGGGCGGCCAAATCGTCTTCGACGGCACGCCGGCTGCCATCAAGTCGGCCAAAACACTGACTGGTAAATATATGGGGGGCATTTTAAAAGTCGAATCCCCGCGGCCGCTGCCTGTCGCGGACAATACCCCTCGATTGCTGCTCGAAGGCGTCACCGCCAACAATCTTAAAAACATCTCGATCAGTATCCCGTTAGGTCGACTTGTCTGCGTGACTGGCGTTTCAGGGTCAGGCAAATCCACACTGATTCAAGATGTGCTGTACCCCGGTCTACTTAAGATCATGGGCAAGCCGACCGAATCCCCCGGCGCCTTTGACCGAATCCTTGGCGCCGAGCAACTGGCTGACGTGGTGATGGTGGATCAAGCGCAGATCGGCAAAACAGCACGGTCCAATCCAGCCAGTTATGTCGGTGCCTTCGATCCGATTCGCAAACTCTTTGCGCAAGCACCTCTCGCCCGCGAGCGTGGCTATACCGCCGGTACGTTCAGTTTTAACAGTGGTGATGGTCGCTGTCCCACCTGCGGCGGGACTGGGTTTGAGCATGTTGAGATGCAGTTTCTTTCAGATGTTTATATTCGCTGTCCGGATTGCGATGGCAAACGGTTCAGACCCGAAGTGCGGGAGGTAGAGGTCGAACATCTCGGACGTCGTGCCTCTATCGACGCTGTCCTGAACATGACAGTATCTGAGGCGCTCGACTTCTTTAAAGGGCTGCGCGATGTGCAGCTGGGATTGGCCCCACTTGAAGATGTGGGGCTCGAATACGTCAAACTGGGACAACCAGTGCCCACCCTGTCAGGCGGAGAAGCGCAACGTCTAAAGCTGGCAGGACACTTGGCTGAAGCGGCCAGAAGTGGGATATCGACCGCCAAGGTGGTGAAAAAAGGCAGCTTATTTCTGTTTGACGAGCCCACGACAGGTCTGCATTTTGATGATGTCTCGCGCTTAATGCGCGCCTTTAGAAAGTTACTTGGCGCGGGTCACACCTTGCTAATCATCGAGCACAATCTTGACGTCATCCGTGCGGCTGACTGGATTATCGATTTAGGGCCTGAGGGCGGAGACGCGGGTGGCGAACTGATTGTCTCTGGTACCCCAGACGAGGTGATGGCGCATCCGACGTCCCACACGGGCGAAGCTTTACGCGAGTACGCAACCGCCATGACGCCAGACGCGATCGGCCAAACCGTCGCGCCGTCTGCCGACGCATTGACCTTGTCGGAGCCAGACACCGGTCGCCCGTTACAAACGATGTTCAAAGAAAAAAGACGTCTTGCCTCTCACATCGAAATCCTGCACGCTCGAGAGCATAATCTCAAAAATATCAGTGTCAAAATCCCACACGATAAATTCACGGTGATCACCGGTGTATCAGGTTCTGGCAAATCCACCCTAGCGTTCGACATCCTATTCAATGAAGGGCAAAGACGGTATTTAGAATCACTCAACGCATACGCGAGAGCTATCGTCCAACCCGCTGGCAAGCCAGATGTCGATGCTATCTTTGGCATCCCGCCGACAGTAGCCATCGAGCAACGAACGAGTCGAGGTGGCCGTAAGTCAACCGTTGCCACGATGACCGAGATTCACCACTTTTTACGTTTGCTATACATGAAGCTCGGTACACAAATGTGCCCAACCTGTCATGTCAGTGTTGAACCACAAAGTGCTGATCAAATCGTTGCCAAGTTATTGCGCGACCATAAAGGCCATCACATTGGGCTTTTATCGCCGCTCGTCACGGCTCGCAAAGGCTTCTACACCGACTTGGCAAAATGGGCCGCCGGCAAAGGGTATACCCATCTGCGCGTCGATGAGGCCTTCATCCCCACCGCTGGGTGGCCTCGTCTGGATCGGTTCAAAGAGCACACGATCGAGCTGCCTGTGGCTGACCTCACCGTCAGTGCCGAGCATGAAGCAGCGCTGCGCAAAGCCGTGCATAGCGCACTCGAGCATGGACAAGGGGTCATGAGCGTGGTCTGGCCACTCGGCAACCTTCGAACGGATCTCAATGCTCAACTTGAACAACAGCACTTTTCGGTCAAGCGCGCGTGCCCCAGTTGCGGCACCAGCTTCCCAGAACCCGACCCACGGATGTTTTCCTACAACAGCAAACACGGTTGGTGCCACAGCTGTTTTGGCACCGGGTTGCAGTTACAGGGATTTGATGCTGAACAGACGGGCGAAGAAACCGCCTGGAACGCCTGGTACGAAGGGGAAACAACTGCCTGTGCGAGTTGTCATGGCGCGCGCTTGAATCCCGTGTCGAGGGCCGTCCTCTGGCGCGAGAAATCGATTGCCGAACTCGCGGCGATGCCGGTCTCGGACGCTCATACGTTTTTTACTGCGCTGGTCGCAAAAGGTCGCGAGGCCGATATCGCTCGCGACATCCTGAGCGAAATCCGCAGTCGCTTATTGTTCATGCAAGAGGTCGGCTTGGGCTATCTGGCGTTGGATCGCGCAGCGCCCACGCTATCTGGCGGTGAAGCCCAACGGATACGTTTGGCTGCGCAGCTGGGGTCGAATATGCAGGGCGTTTGCTACGTGCTTGACGAACCAACCATCGGTCTTCATCCTCGTGACAATCGCATTTTGCTCGGTGCGCTCACCCGCCTAGAGCGCAACGGCAATACGCTCGTGGTGGTTGAACACGACGACGACACGATCCGTCGAGCCGAACATGTCATTGACATCGGCCCTGGTGCTGGCGTCAGAGGGGGGCGTGTGGTTGCCCAGGGGACCTTACAAGACTTAATGGATGCGCCAGAGTCAGTCACTGGCCACTATCTCAGACACCCTCTGCAACATCCAATACAGCCGCGCCGGGCTGTCACGAAAGAAACACCAGTCATCACCGTCAAAGGCGCCCGACTGCATAACTTGCGCCACGTTGATGCGCACTTCCCGATCGGTCGGCTCACCGTGGTAACGGGTGTTTCAGGATCCGGCAAATCAACGATCGCCAGAGAAGTACTACTTGATAACCTGCACACAGCTATCCAGCAACGGCAAGCGCCAGCCTGGCAGGGCTGCGAATCTATTGAGGGGTGGCAGGTACTTGACCGAGTGTTAGAAGTGGATCAGACACCGATTGGCAAAACACCGCGCTCTTGTCCCGCAACCTATATCGGCTTCTGGGATGACACGCGCAAACTTTTTGCAGATACCAATGAGTCTCGAATCAGAGGCTGGTCGGCGGGACGATTCTCGTTCAATACGGGTGACGGTCGCTGTCCGATTTGTGAAGGACAGGGCATGCGCACCCTTGAAATGAGTTTCTTGCCAGACATTAAAGTGCCGTGCGATGCCTGCGCTGGCGCGCGTTTCAATACCGATACATTGGCGGTGCGCATGCGTGAAAAACACGCGGGTGATGTCCTAAATATGGAAGTCGATGACGCGATTGAATACTTCGCCGCCCATCCTCGCATCCGGCATCCGTTGCAACTCATGCAAGACGTTGGCCTTGGCTATTTAACACTGGGCCAACCCTCGCCGACGCTTTCGGGGGGAGAGGCTCAGCGCATCAAACTGGTCACTGAACTCGCCAAAGCCCGGATGACGGAAGGGGTGATCACGACCGGTCGCGCCTCACGTCTACCGCATACCCTTTATGTGTTGGATGAACCGACCGTCGGGCTATCAATGGCAGATGTCGAGAAGCTGGTCCGTGTGTTGCATCGTCTGGTGGAAGCGGGCAATACGGTGGTGGTGATCGAACACAATCTTGATGTCATCGCAGAAGCAGATTGGTTGCTGGACATGGGTCCAGAAGGCGGGGTGGGCGGTGGCCAACTGGTCATCGAAGGCACGCCAGAGGCCGTTGCTGCGGCTCATGCTCGATCGCATACGGGTGAAGTTCTCAAGGATTTTTTGGCACGATGATCAGGGTGCATCTTCGAATCTCAGCTGAAAAAGAGCCGATACATCAACCGGCCCGGCACGAAGGTAAACGCACCCGCAATCATCAATCCGCCGACATAGGTGTACATCATGGTTCGCTGATGCATCTTAATGTTGCCTTGGCGCGCGAAATACACCCCCCTGACCAGTTGTGACAGCACAAACAGGCTCAGCAGGTGAATGGGTGAATAGCCCATCAACGGGCTATTTGGCCAGACTTCTTTGATCCAGAACGATGAAAGCGAAATCACCACCATCATGACGACCCAGAGCCAACCCAGTCGTCGATGACTTGGCGTCCCTTTCGGTCGAATCAATTGATAAGCCCCCAGCGCGAATGCGCTGAGCGCAAACAACAAATGAATCACGATCGGAAAAGGTGCCTGCCAAATCAGTTGAACGTTCATGTCACTACCTCAATGCGTTAAGTCTTTCAAGAAAGTGCGGCCAAACATCGGGGTTCGCCATCCGGGGCGCGAGTTCGCCTTTTAATAGAGCAACAATCTGATCTGCCGCCATGACGGCAGCATGATGGCGCGCCTCGTGCGTGACACCCGCGGTGTGATAAGTGGCGACCACCTGAGGCAGCGACAGCAGCGGGTGATTCAGCGCGGGGGGCTCTATCGTCCACACGTCCAAACCGGCACCCGACAAATGACCGTCGTTCAATGCCGCGAACAACCCTTGCTCATCATGAATCCCGCCCCGCGCTGTTGACAGAAAGACAGCGCCACGTTTCATGGCGTAAAACTGTTCGCGACTAAACAAATTAAGTGTGTCAGGTGACCGCGGGCAGTGCACCGAAACCACATCAGCCTGCGCCAGAACCGCATCGAAACGCATGGAGACTGCACCGCGTTGCGAAATTTCACTATCAGAGAGGTGAGGGTCGAAGGCAATTACTTTCATGCCGAACGCGGCGGCTAAGGTCGCGACTCGCCTGCCGATATTGCCAAGCCCGATCAACCCAAGGGTTAAGCCGCGAATTTCTCGACCCATCAAATCTTCTCGCGTCGAATAGGCAGCTGCTCGCATGACACGATCGGATTCCGTAATGCGGTGTTTCACCGAGAGCAATAAGCCCATCGTATGCTCGGCAACTGAGTCTGCATTGCAACCTGACTGATTCACCACGAGGACCCCATGGCGCGAACACGCGGCAAGATCAATCGGATCGTAGCCGGCGCCTGAGCTCGATGCACACAGCAGATTGGGGCATTTTTTAAGCAGGTCTTCAGTCACCCAATATTGCGATGGCACTTCGTCGCGCGCCGCACACACATGGTAGACGTTCGCTTTGCTCAAGGCGCTGAAGTTTTGCGCCTCGTTGTCCGCGTACCGCAATATCGAGCACTCAATGCCGTGTTCTGCAGACAGCTTTTCGTCAAAGGCAGGATTCAACCAAAAGTCAAACCTGACAACCCGTTTTTTATTCAATGGTGATCTCACTAAAAACGCCACATTCTCAGGTGCGGCTGTTGTTCAGGTAACGATGCGGTGACTGACCTTCGACGATCTTACTTAATGACGCCTTTGGCTCTCAGGGACGCTTCAACCCACGAACGGTCTAGCGTGCCTGCTGCGATACTCGCCAACATGGCTTTCTCTTTTTTCTCGATCAGTTCGACTTGCTTGGCGAGGTCTTTCGCAATCGCTGGATTGATCGCAAGAAGGCCATCAGGATCTCCCACGATAATATCGCCTGGATGCACCACCATCCCATCAATCGACACGACCACATTGATTTCTCCCGGCCCTTCTTTATACGGACCACGATGAGAGATGGATCGCGCAAACACCGGAAACTTACCTTTACCAAGCGCCTCAACATCACGGATCGGCCCATCAATCACGATCCCAGCCAACCCCCGCTTCTGAGCAACGGCGGCCATGATCTCGCCAATGATGGCATTGCGTAATTCGCCCCCAGCGTCCACCACAATGACATCCCCCGGTGCTGCCAGATTTAAGGCCGCATGAACCATCAGGTTGTCACCAGGGGCGGTTTTCACTGTAAAGGCGCGGCCAAGCAGGCGGCCGCCTTTGTGAAAGGGTCGCAAATGCGTTGTGCCATTGGTTCTGCTCATCACATCGCTGATGTTGGCGACCGCGAAATCGGCAAATTTTTTAACTAACGCGGGCGAGGCAGTGTGCTGATGGGGATGGATCTGAAAACCTAATTGAGGCACGATTGCTCCTTGTGAGTCATGGAAAGAATACGCTTGATGGCCTCATTAGCAGCAACAAGACCCATAGTTGCAGTAACAGTAACGCTAGATCCGTAACCTGCGCAAGACAAGCCTTGCAACGCAGCTGTCTCGTCGTCTGCAGTGTTATCGAGCCACGCTGTCGGCAAAATGGTGGGCTGATCAACCCACAAAACGTTCACCCCCATCTTTGCAACCCGCTTCAAAGCCTTGCCCCCAGCCACGCCTCCTTTGGCGAACTGGTGATCTTTACGCAACACCTGTCGCAAGCGAGCGAGTAGCGCATCGTGAGTGGCGAGCGACAAATCACCACTGCGCAGCGCTAACGGATCTGTTTTACCCCCTGCCCCGCCGCAAACAATAAGTGCCTGCTTGCGCTCGCGGGCTTGCAACACCATGGCTACTTTCGCGGCAATCTGATCCGCACAATCAACGACCACACTCAGCGTCGGGGCAAGCACCTGTGACACATTATCAGCACTGACAAAATCGTCAATCAGCGTCAGCCGACAATCTGAATTGATTTGTTCGATTCGGGCAGCCATTGCCAAGATCTTGGATTGCCCGAGTGTTTGACTTAACGCCTGCACTTGCCGATTAATGTTGGATTCAGACACGTGATCAAGATCAATTAAGGTCAACGCACCGACGCCACTTCGAGCTAATGCTTCTGCAGCCCACGAACCCACGCCACCAATGCCCACAATCGCCACACTCGCCTGACGCAATGCAGCAGCGACACCATCACCGTATAGACGGGTCAGACCGCCAAACCTGCGCTTGGCATCCGTATCGGGCAAGAAATCTGTCATGGGCGTTCTATCCGAGAGGGCTGATTAAGAGGACTAATGCTGCATTTTTGCACGATCACACTAAAAAATTCCCGTAGAGGCTCGACACAAAGACGACTCAGGTCGACAATAGTGAAACAAATAATTAGCATGACTGACATTAATTCTTCACACACCAAAATATTGCACGTGTCCCCTGGGGCAGTTCCGCTGTGCGTTCTCGTGACGCTGGTGCATATGGCAATCTCTGGTGGCCGAGTGGCTGTCACACTGACTGCGTTGCAATTGGGTCGCTCAACCTTAGAAGTGGGTTTGCTGATTTCGGTGTTTGGCGTCTTGCCGATGTTGCTCTCCGTCAGCGCAGGGCGACTGATCGACGCGATCGGGCCTTACAAGCCCATGCAAACGTGTTCGATTCTTGTCGGCAGTGGTGTGTTGATCCCTGTGATCTGGCAAGACCTGACCGCCCTGATTATTTCGGCCATCTGCATTGGGATCGGTCAAATGACCTTTCTCATTGCCGTCCAGGGTCAAGTGGGCCGCGGCAGTGCAGAGCAGCGTTTGCGTAATTTTTCGTTGCTTTCTTTGATGATTTCGATTTCCGGCTTCTTTGGCCCGCTAATCGCCGGGATCGCCATCGATTACTTGGGGCATCGCTGGGTATTTCTGTTACTCGGCATCGGCCCCAGTATTGCAGCCTCTTGGGTGTTCAGGATGCGCGTGCGATTAATTCAAGCCCATATCAAGTTGCCCGCCAACAGGGCGAAGAAATCTGGTCAGATACTGGACTTGCTTCAAATGAAAACTTTGCAAAAAGTATTTATTGCGAATGTCTTACTTTCAAGCGCCTGGGACACCCACATGTTTGTGGTGCCGATCTACGGCGTCACCATCGGTTTATCAGCCACGACCATCGGCGTGGTGATTGCGTCGTTTGCGACTGCCACGGTTGGCGTGCGTCTTTGCCTGCCGCTGATTCAAAAATACCTTGCCCCTTGGCGCCTTATTCACTTGGCCATGGCTGGCGCGGGTCTGAATTTTCTGTTTTATCCGTTTTGCTCGACGCTTTGGGTCTTGATGACCATGTCATTCTTACTAGGGATAGCGCTCGGTTCAACCCAACCGGGGATCCTTGCGTTGATGCAGCAGCACGCGCCGCCCGATCGAGTGAGCGAGGCGTTCGGGCTCAGGATGGCACTCATCAATACCTCACAAGTGTCGTTGCCGCTTCTCTTTGGTGCGCTTGGCACCGTCATCGGCGTGATGCCCTTGTTCTGGATCACGGCGGCCGGTCTAGGGGCGGCGCGCTGGGCCACTAAAGACTGTGGCAAAGAAATTGCTAGTGCTGACACCATCTGAGACCAGGATTCATGACTGTGACCACCGACCCATTGATTGACGACAAGATGCCGCCTGCCGCCGATACGTTTCGGCGACTGACGGACGACGAGCGGGCGGCATCTCTTGCCGCCACGCTGTCAACCAGAACGTCGGGTGAAGACGTCTGGGTCTTTGGCTATGGGTCGCTCATCTGGAACCCAGGCTTTGCGTTTGTTGAGAAAAGGTTAACCAGCTTGCGTGGCTATCACCGATCCCTGTGTCTCTGGTCACGCATCAACCGCGGGACACCGGAATGCCCGGGGCTGGTCTTTGGCCTCGATCGCGGAGGATCTTGCCGGGGTATGGCATTTCGGATTTCACATCAACAGATCCCGAAAATCTTCGAGGCACTGTGGCTTCGTGAAATGGGCACCGGTGCCTATCACCCTCGATGGCTCAACGCAGATACCGAACAAGGCCCCATCACCGCCCTTGCGTTCGTCATCAACCGCCAAGGGGCTGCTTATGTGTCTGGCTTGTCTCATGAAGAGCAAGTACGAATCGTGATGGGCGCGCATGGTACCTATGGATCCTGCGTTGACTATGTCATGCAAACCGCAGAAGCCCTTCATGCCGAAGGGGTTTGCGATGAGCGTCTGAGCGCGCTGGCCGCAGAAATTCGCCTGAAACATCAAAAATACGCCTAATAAACGACCCTCTGCCTCACGGTACACTAGGAGTTATCCTAGTGCCTTACACCGAATTCGTTCATCGATTCAACATGGGTCAGACAAATGTCACTCGCAGATATTCGACAAAGTTACGACAAAGGTCACCTTCTTGAGGCCCAAGCCAAATCCTCACCCTTTGAGCAGTTTGATGTGTGGATGAAAGAGGCAATTAGCCACCAGCTACCAGAGCCAACTGCCATGACCTTGGCGACAGCAGACAGCCGTGGCTGGCCATCTGCCCGGATTGTCCTGTTAAAAGGGGCTGACAAAAATGGTTTTGTTTTCTATACCAACTACCAATCGCGTAAAGGTCTAGAGATCGCCGCTCAGCCACGGGCCAGTCTTTTGTTTTTCTGGCAAGCCCTTGAGAGAGAAGTTCGCATCGAAGGTTTTATTGAAAAAACCAGTGAACAAGAATCTGAAGACTATTATCAAAGCCGTCCGCTGGGTTCGCGTATTGGCGCCATCACGTCAGCACAAAGTCAGCCCACCACGATTGAAGCATTAACTGCCAGAGCCGAGGCGATCAAGGCACAATATGGTGATCGCCCTCCCCGCCCGAAACACTGGGGTGGGTATCGACTGAAACCCGATTATTTCGAATTTTGGCAAGGACGACCTTCCCGCCTGCATGATCGCCTCACCTACACCCCCGACGACCATGGCAACTGGGCCATGGGGCGTCTTGCCCCGTAAAGATGATGACTGCTAACAATCCCACGTTCGACTCTGATTTTTTTCGCGCTGCGCTTGGGCGTTTTGCCACCGGGGTCACAGTCATCACGACCGCGATCAATGACGCCACCAGTATCACAGATCCGCCAGCACCAGCGGTTGGTTTAACCGTCAGCTCTTTTAATGCCGTATCACTGGATCCCCCGCTGATTGTCTGGAGCCTATCGCGCTCGTCATCCTCTTTGGCAACCATGACCAAGAGCGAACGCTATGTCGTTCAGGTGATGGCGGCTCACCAGATGCCGATTGCCAATCGCTTTGCTCGTGGGACGGCGCCAGAGAGATTTGCGGGTGTTTCGTTGACCAAGGCGCCTGGTGGTACCCCGATGCTGTCAGACGAACCTGCAGCCTGGTTCGAATGTTTCAATCGTAGCCAGTATGACGAAGGCGATCATATTATTTTTGTGGGGCAAGTTGAGCATTGCTCGCACAGCACTGCGATGCCGTTGATCTACCATTCAGGTGGTTTCGATTTGACCCCGACGCCGCTGGCCGGTTCGAAGCCACAATCTTGATCAGTACGGATTTGTCATGAGTGTAGATATCGATTGCATTGTCATTGGCGCTGGGGTGGTTGGGCTGGCGGTTGCCCGCGAGCTTGCAGGTTCAGGACGAGAGGTCATGCTGATTGAATCAGCCGACAGCATTGGGACAGGCACCAGCTCTCGTAACTCTGAAGTTATTCACGCTGGCATTTACTACCCCGCCAACAGCCTCAAAGCTAAGCTGTGTGTCAGAGGTAAAACATTGCTCTACGCGTATTGTGCGGAAAAGAAAATCCCGCACAAGCGCTTAGGCAAACTCATTGTTGCCACGAGTGAAGAAGAAATCCCTCTGCTCGCAGGTATCCAGAGCAAGGCACGGGTCAATGGGGTAGACGACCTTGAACAACTAACGGCCGCGCAAGCACAGACGCTCGAGCCGGCGCTGAGATGTCATGCGGCACTACTTTCACCCTCGACAGGAATTATCGATAGTCATGCCTTAATGCTCGCCTATCAGGGTGATGCCGAAAATGCGGGCGCCCAGTGCGTCTTCAACACGCCGTTACTGGGCGGTAGCGTCAGGCCAGAGGGTGGTTTCACGTTGCACTTTGGCGGCCAAGAGCCTATGGATCTGACCTGTAACGTGTTGATTAATTCTGCGGGCCTGCATGCGCCTGCCCTCGCGCGAACGATTAAGGGTATCCCGGCTGATCGTATCCCCACTGAATACTTATGCAAAGGCAATTACTTTTCTTTGCAGGGCCGTGCGCCCTTTTCGAGACTGATTTACCCGACGCCAGGCCATGCTGGGCTTGGGGTTCACTTATCCTTAGACATGGGCGGACAGGTTAAATTCGGGCCCGACGTCGAATGGGTCGACAAAGAGGATTATTCGGTCGACCCTGCCCGGTGCAACGACTTTTATGCCGCAGTCAGAGCTTACTGGCCCGATATGAAAGACGATACGCTCACGCCAACCTACTGTGGCATCCGACCTAAAATTGCGGGTCCCAACGATCCCGCGGCCGACTTCATGATCGCTGGCCCTGCACAACATGGGATTGCCGGCCTCGTCAACCTATTTGGTATTGAATCTCCCGGTCTGACATCCAGTCTGGCCATCGCAGAAGAGACTATGACATGTATCGCAACGACTTCATCCTGACCTTATCTTGTCCCGATCGAACGGGCATCGTCTACAACGTCAGCGGCTTGCTGCTTAAACATCAGGGCAACATTATCGATGCTCAACAATTCGGCGACGCTGAGACGAACAAGTTTTTTTTGCGGGTACATTTTGAACTGCCACAAGGCTCGTCGGTTGAGTTAGTCAAAACCGATTTTCTCATCCTCGGCCCTCAATACGATATGAACTGGCAAATTCATGATGCCAAGCAAAAATCTCGTCTGCTCATCCTCGTGAGTAAGCAAGGCCATTGCCTCAATGATTTGCTGTTTCGAGTGCATTCAGAGCAACTCAACGTTGAGATTGCGGGCATCGTCTCAAACCACCGCGACTTTGAGCAAATGGCGCAGTCTTACCAGATCCCTTTTCATTACCTACCTGTCACCCCAGCCACCAAAGCCGACCAAGAAGCAAAAATTCTCGCGATTGCCAAGCGCGAGCAGATCGATCTTGTGGTGTTGGCTCGCTACATGCAGATTCTGTCACCCGAACTTTGCGCCGCGCTTGAAGGTAAAGCAATTAACATCCACCACAGCTTTCTGCCAAGTTTTAAAGGTGCTCGACCCTATTATCAAGCGCATGCTAGAGGCGTCAAAATCATTGGGGCTACCGCTCACTACGTGACGCACGACCTCGATGAGGGGCCCATCATTGAACAAGATGTTCAGCGAGTTGATCACGCGATGAGTGCACAAGATCTGACCCAAGTTGGCAGCGACATTGAATCACGTGTGTTGTCTCGCGCCGTGCTCAGCCATGTCGAACATCGGATTCTGTTGAACAACCATAAAACCGTTGTGTTCAGATGAACACCGAGCATCCCGTCCCGGACTCTCGCGGCATCAACCTTTTCGAAGCGGATGCCGCGCGCGGTGTTATCGCTTGCTATTTGCCAGATGAACTCCATGCGCATCTGATCCCGCACCTGACACATTTAGGGGCGCTCGCAGGATCAATACTGGATGATCTCGCAGGTGTGGCAGATAAAAACCCGCCCACCCTATCGGTTCGTACCCGCACAGGGATCGATACCTCGCACGTCAACAAGCACCCCGCCTATGTTGAGCTTGAGCGATTTGCTTACAGCGAGTTCGGTTTAGCAGCGATGTCGCACCGAGGTGGGGTGCTTGGCTGGCCCGCCCCCATGCCGCCCGCTGCGAAATATGCGCTGACGTATTTATTTGTTCAAGCTGAGTTTGGGCTTTGCTGTCCAGTCAGCATGACGGATTCACTCGCCAGAACGTTGCGCAAATTTGGCGACCCGCAACTCGTTGAGCAAGTCTTGCCCCTGGTGACGACGCAGGATTTTGATACCTTGCAACAAGGTGCCATGTTCATGACCGAACAGGCCGCAGGTTCTGACGTGAGCGCCACTGAAACGGTGGCCACCCTCGCCGAAGACGGCTCATGGCGATTACAGGGCGACAAATGGTTTTGTTCGAATGCTGATGCCGGGTTTGCCATGGTGCTGGCGCGTTCAGAATCAGCGCCAGGCTTAAAAGGCGTGTCGCTGTTTCTTTTGCCGCGTGACTTGCCCGACGGTAGCCATAATCACTACCGGATTTTGCGTTTGAAAGACAAAATGGGCACGCGGTCGATGGCGAGCGGCGAAATACGTCTCGACGGGGCAGCGGCTTGGTTGGTGGGCGAACCAGGCCAGGGCTTCAAGCAAATGGCCGACATGATCAACAATTCTCGCCTATCGAACGGTGTCCGTGCGGCAGGTCTGATGCGCAGATCGCTCACCGAGGCGCTATACATCGCCAAAAAGCGGCAAGCCTTTGGCACTCGGTTGATCGACATGCCATTGATGCAACGACAACTCACAAAAATAGCGGTCACGACTGAGCAAGCCCGCACGATGGTCTATCAGACTGCGCAAGCCCTCGCGGCGTCTGATGCCGACCCGGCCCAGCGCCCTCTCATGCGAATCATGACGCCTTTAATCAAGTTTCGCGCTTGTCGTGACGCACGCAAAGTTGCGGGCGATGCGATGGAAGTGCGTGGCGGCTGTGGCTATATCGAAGAATGGGCGGATCCTCGCCTTTTGCGCGATGCCCACTTAGGATCCATTTGGGAAGGGACCAGCAACATTGTCGCACTCGACGTCATCAGAGCGATTCAAAAAGAAGGTTCGTTACCCGCACTTCAGGCTCACGTCCAGACATTGCTTGAAGAGGGATTGCCTGTCTCTGATGATTTGAAAGCTTTGCAGGATGAGCGCATTGCAGCGGCCTTCGCGTTCGCTCAAACGTGCGCCGACGGTCAGGCAACAGAGCACGCCCGTCAAGCGGCATCCGCCTTATATCACGTGGTTACGATGGCTGGCATGCGTTGGGAAGCCCAACAGGCTCAAATGCCCATGCGAGCCCGACTCGCCGATCTTGTCCTTAAACAAAAACTTTGCGCACGCGACCCTGTTAACGACAACACACGAGCCGATCCCGGACTCGTTGAATGGCTTGGAGGGCCAATATGATGTGGCAAACAAATCAAACAAAAGGGGCACTGGCTGGGTGTCGGGTTGTCGACCTCAGTCGGGTGCTTGGCGGCCCGTTCTGCACCCAGATTCTTGGCGATCATGGCGCGGACGTGATCAAACTCGAACCTCCGCAGGGCGATGAGACTCGGCATTGGGGGCCACCGTTTGAGGCAGGCATTGCGTCTTATTTCATTGGCGTCAATCGCAATAAAACGGGTTTGACGATTGATCTATCACAGCAAGAGGGACAAGATTTTGTTCGATCGCTGCTGGCAGATGCCGACATCATGATTGAGAACTTTAAACCTGGCACGCTTGAGAAATGGGGGATGGGCTATGACGTCCTGAAAGAGGAGTTCCCCGGTTTGATCCACTGCCGCATCAGTGGATTTGGTGGCGATGGCCCACTCGGTGGGCTGCCTGGCTATGACGCGTGCGCCCAGGCCATGTGCGGCCTCATGAGCGTGAACGGGGAGAAAAACGGTGACCCGACACGAATCGGTTTACCAGTCGTCGATATGGTCACCGGCATGAACGCCGCACTGGCCATTTTGATGGCCATGAACGAGCGCCACCGAAGCGGCCTCGGACAGTTTCTAGACATCACTTTATTTGATTCTGCCATCTCCCTCTTGCATCCCCATGCGGCCAACTTCTTTGGTAATGGCAATATCCCGGGCCGCAGTGGCAATGCGCACCCCAACATCTCACCTTATGAAACCGTGAATACCCGCGCGGGACAATTGTTTCTTGCGGTGGGCAATGACAAGCAATTTCAAAAGTTGCTTGACGTCATTCAGGCGGAAGAATTCGCCGACGATCCGCGCTTTACGACCAACCAAGATCGCCTTGAAAACCGACCCGCCTTGCACGCAATTCTCGAAGAGAAGCTGAGCGGTCATGAAGCCGCGACGATTGCACAAACCCTGCTAAAAGCCGGGGTGCCAGCAGCACCGGTCATGAATGTCAAAGAAATACTTGAACATCCCCACACCCGTCATCGCAACATGGTCGTCACCGAAGGACATTACCGAGGCCTCGGCTCGCCGATCAAGTTATCCCGTACCCCAGCGAGCCTACGCAAGCTTCCCCCGGGGTTTAAGTAAACACAGGGGTCGCATCAGGATATGATTAAGGCTTCGCTCAATACCTATAAAAACGTCATGACAAAACAAGCTCCCTCGGCGTTAGCGCCACGCACTGGTGGCGAAATACTGGTTGGCCAGCTCGTCGCCCATGGCGTCAAGCACGTATTCTGCGTGCCTGGCGAGAGCTATCTTGCCGTGCTTGATGCCTTGGTTGATGTCAACATCGACATCACCGTTTGCCGTCAGGAGGGCGGTGCTGCCATGATGGCCGATGCGCATGGCAAATTGACGGGCGAACCTGGCATCTGCATGGTGACCCGTGGGCCGGGCGCCTCGAACGCACTTGCTGGTATCCACATCGCCAAGCAAGACTCAACGCCCATGATTGTTTTTGTCGGCCAGATCGAACGCGGTATGCGCGAGCGTGAGGCTTTTCAAGAAATGGACTATCGCGCGATTTTCGGTCAAGCCGCAAAATGGGCCACCGAAATCGACGACGCCGATCGAATCCCAGAAATTATTTCAAGAGCCTTTCATGTCGCCACCTCTGGTCGGCCGGGGCCCGTTGTGATTGCCTTACCCGAAGATATGCTGGTTGAAACCGCCATTGTGGCTGATGCACCCAGATATCAGCCGATTGAATCAACCCCATCAAACGCTCAGATGGTCGAGCTTGCCGAGCGTTTGACTAACGCAAAAGCGCCCGTTGCCATTCTTGGCGGCACTCGTTGGTCGGCCGACGCTGTTCGTGATTTCGTCGCCTTTGCAGAAACCTTTGAACTGCCCGTTGCGGTTTCGTTCAGACGGCAAATGCTCTTCCCAGCCGACCATCGCCTGTTCATTGGTGACGTGGGGATTGGTATCAATCCTGCGCTCTTAAAGCGAGTGGCCGACGCTGACCTCGTTTTGCTTGTGGGCGGACGGATGTCAGAAATGCCCAGCCAGTCCTACACCCTCTTCGATATACCCGTACCAAAGCAAACGTTGGTGCACATTCATCCTGACAGCGGTGAACTGGGTCGTGTCTATCGGGCAACCCTTGCGATCAACGCCTCTCCCACCGCGTTTGCCACCGCGGTGTCTGGCTTGCCAGCGCCGGCAGCAAAAGCGTGGTCTCGCGACAACCAAGCCATGCGTCAAAGCTATCTCGCCTGGAGCGATCCTGCCCCGATACAAACGCCCGGCACGCTGCAAATGGGCGGTGTGATGCAGTACCTAGAAGCCCGTTTGCCACCTGATGCCATCATGACCAACGGCGCGGGTAACTTTGCCACTTGGTTACACCGTTTTCATCGCTTCACACAATTTGGCACGCAACTCGCCCCCACCTCTGGATCCATGGGCTATGGCCTACCCGCGGCGGTTGGGGCAAAACGATGCTGGCCCGACAAAATGGTGGTCTGTTTTGCTGGGGATGGCTGCTTCATGATGCACGGTCAAGAGTTTGCCACTGCAGTGCAATATCAGTTACCCATCATTGTGCTGATCATCGACAACGGGATGTATGGCACGATCCGTATGCACCAAGAGAAACATTACCCGGGTCGGATATCAGCAACGCATTTGCTGAACCCTGACTTCCGAGCCTATGCGTTTGCTTTTGGAGGCCATGGAGAGCGGGTAGAACACACTGACGAGTTTGGCCCTGCTTTTGAGCGTGCTCTGGCTAGCGGAAAACCCGCCATCATTCATTGCTTGATTGACCCCGAGACCATCACACCGACGACCACGATTGCTAAATTGCGCGCCGCCGCTCAGAAGTCGTCGTAAGCGGATACGCGAGCAAGCGTTAGACCAGTACCGTTTTTTATTAACAAGTTTCAAAGACTTTACTCTGGAGCATCACATGGCCGCTGAAGCGACTTTCAATTGGGAAGACCCCTTATTGCTGGAAAGCCAGTTAACCGACGAAGAGCGTATGGTGCGTGACGCTGCTCGTGCTTATTGTCAAGATAAGCTGGCACCACGTGTCAAAGAGGGTTTTCGCAATGAAATTACCCACGTTGAAATCTTTCCCGAGATGGGTGAGCTTGGCTTGCTGGGTGCCACGATTCCCACCGAGTACGGTGGGTCGGGTCTGAATTATGTTTGCTACGGTTTGATCGCACGCGAAGTTGAGCGTGTCGATTCAGGGTATCGCTCGATGATGAGTGTTCAATCTTCGCTCGTGATGGTGCCTATTAATGAGTTCGGCAGCGAGGCGCAGAAACAAAAATACCTGCCTAAGCTGGCGACTGGCGAGTGGATCGGTTGTTTTGGCTTGACTGAGCCCAACCACGGCTCAGATCCTGCTGGGATGGAGACCCGGGCGGTCAAAACGGCAGATGGGTACTCCCTGACCGGTAATAAGATCTGGATTTCAAATTCACCCATCGCTGACGTGTTTGTCGTTTGGGGCAAATGCGTTGGTGGAGATTACGACGGTCGCATCCGTGGTTTCATTCTTGAAAAAGGAATGAAAGGCTTAAGCGCCCCCACCATCAAAGGCAAGGTAGGCTTACGTGCTTCGATCACGGGCGAAATCGTCATGGACAACGTTGAAATCAGCGATGACCAAATGTTGCCAGGTGTCAGCGGTCTGAAAGGCCCTTTCACTTGTTTGAACTCGGCGCGCTTCGGTATTGCCTGGGGTGCCTTAGGTGCGGCTGAAGCTTGTTGGCATACTGCACGCCAGTACACCCTCGATCGCAAGCAGTTTGGTCGTCCTTTGGCAGCCAATCAGCTGATCCAGAAAAAGCTAGCTGATATGCAAACTGAAATCACGCTGGCACTGCAAGGTTGCTTGCGCCTGGGTCGCATGAAAGACGAAGGGACAGCCGCGGTCGAGATCACCTCGATCATGAAGCGTAACTCTTGCGGCAAATCACTCGATATCGCCCGGATGGCGCGTGACATGCTGGGTGGTAACGGTATATCAGATGAATACGGTGTCGCGCGTCACTTGGTCAACCTCGAAGTGGTCAACACGTATGAAGGCACGCACGACATTCACGCCCTGATTCTGGGTCGCGCGCAAACGGGGATACAAGCTTTCTTCTAACCTGCTTTGCGAAAGGTAAGATTGAGGCGAGCACTGCCACATAGGGGGTGTTCGCCTTTTTTGACTGGCTTTATCCCATGAAAGCGCAGTCGATCTGGCCCGCCCCAGACCATCACGTCACCGTGTTCAAGCAAGATGTTGCTGTATGGGTCGCTACGCTCAGCGCCTCCGAACATGAAGACAGCCGGCAATCCCAAGGATACTGATACAACAGGCCATTGATAATCTTTTTCATCACGGTCTTGATGCAATGACATCTTGCACCCAATGTCATACCGATTAATCAGACAGGCATCGGGTTCAAAGTTTGGATACCCCGCCTCTTGTGCGGCCTTCACGGCCAGTTGCCCAAGTGACTCAGGCATGGCCAACCAAGGCGATCTCGTCAATGGATCCTGCGGCTCGTAGCGATATCCTTTACGGTCAGAGACCCAGCCCAAGTCACCGCAATTGGTGGTAGACACAGACATCGTGTAGCCGCCGGCTGTCACCATTTGTCTAAACGGTGAATGCTTGATGACTCGCTGGATATCCTCATAGAGAAGGTCTGTGACTGACCACGCAAAGGCATGAAGTAACACGCTACCGGGCCCCAACTTTTCTGACCAGACAGGTTTTTCAGTCACGTCAGAAAACAGGTTGCTCACGCTTGGCTGTCCTCGGGGTTTTCCCCGCTGTCTTTCTGTGCGGCAGCTCGACTCAAGCGGTCTCTGACCGCCAGCCACGCGGTGGTGTCAGGCACTGCTTCAAACACGATTCTTGCGTAGCCTTGTTTATCAAGTTCACGTAACAGCATGTAAAGATCGTGAGCATAAATAATTGGATCTGAAGACGCGGTAATCCAATCGACCTGAGGATGCGTTGTCACCTCAGTCGGCGGCGTTGAATGAGACACCAGCGCCAGTCGTTGGTTAGCCCTCAGCGCAACAGGCCGCTGAGCCAAGACTCGCAAATCTTCAATCACGGCCAGCAACAGCGGCGTGTTGGGTGCGTAATGCGACTTTAGTGCGCCTGACACTCGCGGCGCCTGCGCATCCGGCGCCAGCACCGTTTGACCCAAAACTTCTTCAATCTGGCTAGCGCTGATGAAGCCCGGTCTCAATAACACGGGCCCAACCCCAGCATCGACCCGGGACAAATCGATAATCGTCGATTCAATCCCTACTTGACTTGCCCCCCCCTCTAACACCATCATCCCATTCAACAGTTGCTCGGGGAACTCTTCTCGCACGTGCGATGCCTGCGTGGGGGACACATGTCCAAACTGATTGGCGGATGGGGCTGCGATACCACCCTGCCCCGATGGTTTGGCCTGCGCAAACCGCCGTAAAAGTTCAAGCGCAATCGGATGCGATGGGCAGCGCAAACCAATACTGTCTTGTCCACCACTGACTGTCGATGGGATGTGTGCCGCCCGCTTTAATATCAGCGTCAGCGGGCCTGGCCAGAACGCATCAATCAACCGTTGTGCCTGCCAAGGGATCGCCGCAACCCAATACGATAAGTCAACATCGGGCGCCACATGCACGATCACCGGGTGATTCGAGGGGCGGCCTTTCGCGAGATAGATTTTTTCGACGGCCTCGGGGTTCTCAGCATCTGCCCCAAGGCCATACACGGTCTCAGTGGGAAATGCGACTAAGTTTCCCGCCAAGAGCAGGTCAACCGCCGCGGCAATGGCGACGCCACCGCTTGGCAAATGGATGACGTTCGAGGGGTCGCTTGACGGGCTCATCAGGCCACGGATGCTCGGACAGGCAACTTCAGTAACGCAACGATGTGATTGGCTGTCTCGACCGCTTCACCGAGTGTGGCCGCGGTGCAGTTGATGTGACCCATTTTACGACCACGGCGTGCCTCGGTTTTACCGTACAAGTGCAGCGACGTTCTCGGCAACGCCAGCACAGATGCCCAGTCAGGTTCGATTTGCAAATCGCCATCCCCAGGATACCAAGTGTCGCCCAGAATATTTAACATGACGGCAGGTGAAAAGAGCGCTGTGCTACCCAGCGGCAACCCGGCCATGACACGAACCTGCTGCTCAAACTGGCTGGTTGCGCAAGCGTTCATCGTGTAGTGGCCACTATTATGCGGACGTGGCGCAATTTCATTGACTAATAGCTGACCGTCTCGCAACACGAAAAACTCGACACACATGACCCCCACATAATCCAAGCCTTTTGCAATCGTTCGAGCGGCTTGCGTTGCGGGTTCAGCAAATTCGGATACAAAATTGTCGACAACGGTGACCGCCAGAATACCTTGCTCGTGCACGTTGCGTGCCACCGGGAAAACAGCACATTCGCCATCTGACCCCCGTGCCATAATGACAGACAACTCTTCTTTCAGATCGAGCATGGCCTCCAAGACGCAAGGGACTTCGCCAAAGTCCCTGAACGCCGCCAAGGCGTCATCTCTGGATTGAACACGAGCCTGACCTTTGCCGTCATATCCTAGTCTGGCTACTTTCAGTATCCCCGGAAACAGCTTGGCCGAAGCACCGGCAAGATCTGCAGCCACTCGAACGGCCAAGTGGGGCGCTACCGGCACACCTAAGCCAGCAATAAACGCTTTTTCAGCAATACGATCCTGCACGACTTCAACCGCCCGGGCGCCAGGTGTGACACGCAATTGAGAGGCGAGATATGCCAAGCTGCGAGCCGGCACATTTTCAAACTCGGTCGTGACGGCACGTGCGTGCTCAGCCAATTTGATTAACCCCATCTGGTCGTCATATTGGGCTTTAAGGTGCTTATCTGCAACGTCAGCCGCAGGGCCTTCGTTGGCAGGATCAAGAACAACAACGCGGTAACCCATTGCCTGTGCAGCGTGGCAAAACATCCGACCCAACTGACCACCACCGAGAAGCCCCAGCCATTCACCCGGTGCGATCACGTTGGTACCTTCATCGCTCGTGCAGTCTCGGTTTGTGCAGATCGAAACGCAATCAACTTTTCTCTCAGCTCTGCATGGGTGGTCGCTAAGGTCGCAATCACATGCAACGCAGCGTTCGCCGCCCCCGCCTCACCAATCGCAAAGGTCGCCACTGGCACACCCTTGGGCATTTGCACGATCGATAACAACGAGTCTTCTCCGCGCAAATATTTGGATGGCACCGGCACCCCAAATACGGGGACTTCAGTCAAAGCTGCCATCATCCCGGGTAGGTGTGCAGCCCCCCCCGCCCCAGCAATGATCGCCCGCATACCGCGAGACGAGGCGGTTGACCCATATTCGACCATGTCATGCGGCATCCGGTGGGCAGAGACCACACGGGCCTCATAGGCCACGCCGAAGTGATCCAATATCGCTGTCGCTTGTTGCATGACATCCCAATCGCTTGACGACCCCATGATGACACCGACGAGAGGGGCTGCGTTGCCTGCGCTTTTCGATGCAGCCGTATTCAAATCAATTGCCTTCGTCATTCAATGACCTCTTGTGGATAAACAGTTGCGGCAGGTTCAGTGAGTCAACCGATCCAACGCCTCGCGGTACTTCGCCGCGGTCTTTTGAATGACATCAGCAGGCAGTCGAGGGGCTGGTGGGGTCTTATCCCAAACTTGGGTCTCGAGCCAGTCGCGAACAAACTGCTTGTCGAATGACGGTGGGCTCATCCCCTCTTGATATCCTTCAGCGGGCCAGAATCTTGATGAATCTGGCGTCAGCACCTCGTCCATCAGATGCAAGGTGCCGTGATCATCCAACCCAAACTCAAACTTGGTATCGGCAATCATGATGCCCTTGGTTGCTGCATAGCTGGCTGCCTCGCTGTAAAGCCGCAAGGTCACGTCACGAATGCGCTCAGCCATCTCTTGGCCAATCGTCTTGATCACATAATCAAAGTCTACGTTTTCATCGTGCAAACCGAACTCGGCTTTAGCCGCTGGCGTGAAAATCGCTTGAGGCAATTTACCAGCCTGGTTCAGGCCCTGCGGTAAAGTGATGCCGCAAACAGAACCTGTTGCTTGATAATCCTTCCAGCCCGAGCCAATGAGGTAACCCCTGGCAACCGCTTCAACAAGAATGGGTTTGAGACGTTTAACCACCACCGCACGACCGACAACTTGATCGCGTTCGCTGGCCGTCACGACCTCTTCAGGATGGATGCCGGTCGAGTGATTGGGCAGGACATGTGACAGCTTGTCGAGCCAGAAGTCTGTCAGCTCTTTTAGCACCTGACCTTTGCCAGGAATAGGGTCATCCAGAATCACGTCAAAGGCCGAGATACGGTCAGTGGCGACAATCAGCAGCTTGTCATCGCCAACCGCGTACATATCGCGCACTTTGCCACGCGCGAGCAGGGGCAGGGATTGAATCGAAGACTGCAAAATCGGTTGTGTCACAGAAAAACCCATCAAAAGAAAAGCGGACAAAACGTCCGCGACAACTTACTGAACTACCTGTGCCAGCTTGCCAGTGGCATACTGGGTTGCCACATCGGCCAGAGGAACCACTTTAATCTTGCTTGCGTTGCCAGCGGTACCGAACTGCTGATAACGCTGAACGCAGATTGCTTTCGCCGCTTCACGAGCCGGTTTGAGATATTCGCGTGGATCGAACTTGCCTGGGTTTTCAGCGAAGAAACGGCGGATAGCGCCCGTCATGGCCAAACGGATATCGGTATCGATATTGATCTTGCGCACACCAAACTTAATGGCTTCTTGAATTTCTTCGACAGGCACACCGTAGGTCTCTTTCATATCACCACCAAACTGGCGAATCTCAGCCAACAACTCTTGCGGCACACTTGAACTGCCGTGCATGACGAGGTGGGTATTGGGCAAGCGCTTGTTGATCTCTTTGATCCGTGAAATTGACAAAATGTCGCCAGTGGGTTTGCGTGTAAATTTGTAGGCGCCATGGCTGGTCCCGATGGCAATGGCCAGCGCATCTAATTGAGTCTGACGCACGAAGTCGGCCGCCTGCTCTGGATCGGTAAGCAGCTGATCCATCGTCAACTTACCATCCGCACCATGACCATCTTCTTTGTCGCCTTCCATGGTCTCGAGAGAGCCCAGGCAGCCGAGTTCACCCTCTACCGTTACCCCTAACTTATGCGCCATATCAACGACTTGTTTGGTCACGGCAACGTTGTAGTCATAATCAGCGATGGATTTGCCATCTTCTTTCAACGAGCCATCCATCATCACGCTAGAAAACCCCAGATCGATAGCGCCTTGGCAAATTTTGGGGGATTGGCCGTGATCCTGGTGCATCACCACCGGAATATGAGGATAAGATTCGACTGCGGCTTGGATGAGATACTTCAAGAAGCCTTCGCCAGCGTATTTTCGTGCACCGGCAGAAGCTTGCATGATGACGGGGCTATCCGTTTGAGCGGCCGCTTCCATGATGGCCTGCACCTGCTCAAGGTTGTTCACGTTGAAAGCCGGGATACCATAGCCATGCTCAGCAGCATGGTCTAACAATTGGCGCATGGAAACGAGAGCCATGGAGAAATCCTTTAAATTTTGGACAAAATGTCGATAAGTGAAAATCTAACCCCGCATTTTACAGTCGATAACGCCTTGTTTGCGAATTGGCGATCAGAGAACGGCTGGGGAGCCCCTAAGCGCTATTTTGAGGCTGACGACACGATGACTGCCGACACGGCTTATCGCTATGCCAGCGAAGGCATTGGACTGCTGTGGCGGGGTGACTTTCAGAATGGACGACAGTTATTGCAGGCACTGATTCGCCGAATAGACAAACGCCCCCCAAAAATAGGCGATTTGACCTACCCGGAGCGATTTCATCGCATTCGGTTGAGCCGAGCGCAGCGGGCAAGAACCTTAGGCATGCTGTTATTGCCGTTTGAGGCCGACCATTGGCTGACGCATCGCCGAGCGCCTGAGGTCGCCGAGGCGTGCCAGGCGGCCTATGGGGATAGCCCTCACCCATACATCGTCCCCTTCACCGAATTACTGGGTGTCATCAGCGCGAATGAATGGCGGAAAAAGGGTCTCGAGATCCCGGCCTTAGGGGGTAAAATTCACGCGCATTACGGGGTTTTTGCACCCACTCGCCACGAATATCTTGATTTGCTGATGCATGCGCCTTTGCCACCGGGGCGACTTGCTCTCGATATCGGCACTGGCACAGGGGTTATCGCCATTGCACTTGCTAAGCGTGGCTTCAAAAAAATTATCGCGACCGACAATAATCCACGAGCCATTGCTTGCGCGCTCAGCAACGTCGAACATTTTGACCTGAAGCATCAGGTTGATGTGCGACAGCTTGATTTGTTTCCGACGCAAAAAGCAGATTTAATTGTTTGCAATCCGCCCTGGATCCCCGGTAAGCCTAGCTCGGTGCTGGAGACTGCAGTCTACGACCCCGATCAGCAAATGCTCAGAGGATTTATACAGCAGGTCGGTCAACACTTAACACCAAGCGGTGAAGCCTGGCTCGTCTTATCTGATTTGGCTGAACATTTGGGCTTGCGGCACCGCGAAGATCTGTTGAGTTTGTTTTTCGACTCGGGGCTTGAAGTCATTGATCGTTTAGAAACTAAGCCCACCCATCGCAAAATCAAGGACGCTGACGACCCGTTGGCTGCGTTGAGGTCAAAAGAAATGACCTCTTTGTGGCGCCTCAAGCTAGCGCACACTGCTTAGGCTTGAAGCGGTCGTCGTGCAGTTTTGGGTCTGAAAGATTTAACGACGGATTCATGGGTGTCGAGATAAGGTCCGCCAATCAACTCTACACAATAGGGGACGGCGGCAAAAATACCTGAGACCAAGGTGCTGCCATCCTCGTTCTTAAGCCCTTCAAGCGTTTCACTAATGGCCTTAGGCTGGCCTGGCAAGTTAATGATGAGTGCCGCGTGATCATCGATTTCACGTAAGACAGCCACCTGCCGCGACAAGATCGCCGTCGGCACAAACTGCAAGCTGATTTGGCGCATTTGTTCGCCAAACCCCGGCATTTCGCGCGTCGCCACCGCTTGGGTTGCTTCAGGGGTGACATCACGGCGCGAGGGGCCCGTCCCGCCAGTGGTCAACACAAGGTGACATTTTTCAATGTCCACTAGCTGTTTGAGTGCGGCTGAAATCGTGTCCTTGTCATCGTGAATCAATCTAGTGACAGCTACCACGGGATTGAGCAGCGCCTTGGTCAACCAAGCCTGCAAGGCTGGGATGCCCTCGTCCTCATACACACCAGCTGCCGCACGATCTGACACTGAAACAAGACCGACACGCAGGATTTCTTCAGATATTTTGACTGGGGCAAGACTCATTTCACTACCTCATCAACTTGAATGATACGGCACCATAAAAACATTGAATGGATTGGGCCTAATCAAACAAAGGCCTAAAAAAACTTCTTTCATAACTAACAATGCAACGCGTCTGTTCTGCATAGTTAAAGGCGGCTAGACAGTCGGGATCTTGTAAAGACTTGAGCCGATAGCTCTCGTACTCTGCCAGGCTGGGAAATGTAAACATCGCTAACGCGATATTGTTTGCGCCTTCCGAAGGCAGAAAATATCCGTGATGCACGCCCCCGAACTTGTTCACTAACGCAATCCAAGTCTTACCGTAGTACTCGAATTCTTTCAGCTGATATGGGTCGATCACGTAACGCAGGTAACAAGTAATCATGGCAATCCCTCGTGAAAATTTGTCAGACTGAAATGGTGACTTTAGCTTAGCTCAATCCATTGGTATGATGGCTAAAGCAGTGGCTAACAACCAGTCGCCCCGCATTCTGCGCCCAATGCTGCCATCCATAGTATCTGAAAGTATTTTTTACAATGAACATCCAAAACATTCCCTTCGGGACCACAGACTGGTCTTGCATTGCGTCGACGTCCCACCCTGGTACGACTGGCATGGCTCTGTGGCGCACTCAACAATTCGGCGACATCCGCGTTCGTATGGTGGACTATAGCCCTGGCTATCTGGCTGACCACTGGTGTGAAAAAGGCCATATCCTATTGTGCCTTGAAGGGTGCCTAGAGACGCAACTCAAAGACGGGAGAACGGTGGTGCTCACCCCCGGGATGAGCTATCAGGTGGCTGACGGCGCAGAGCCGCACCAATCCTCAACGAAGATTGGTGCAAAACTCTTCATTGTCGATTAAGCCCGTTTTTGCAAGATATCGACAGCGGGCAACACTTTGCCCTCAAGGTATTCAAGAAAGGCGCCACCACCTGTCGAGATGTAACCTACTTTATCGCCAATATTGAACTTGGCGATCGCGGCCAAGGTATCGCCTCCGCCGGCGATCGAGAAGCCAGCCGACTCGGCAATCGCTTTGGATATCGCTTCAGTGCCGTGCGCAAAGGCATCAAACTCAAACACGCCCAGCGGACCATTCCACAAGATCGTACCGGCGTTTTTCAGGATATCGGCCAATTGTGCCGCGGTGTTGGGACCAATATCGAAAATCAGGTCGTCGGTGGCGACATCGTTTGCATCTTTTGTCGTGGCCGCAGCGGTAGCTGAAAACGTTTTCGCACAGACGACATCGACGGGGATGGGCACGGCTGCACCGCGGCCTTTCATTTTGTCGATAACAGCTCGTGCTTGAGCAATTTGATCCGGCTCTGCCAACGACTTACCAATTGCCATGCCTTCAGCCAACATGAATGTGTTGGCAATGCCGCCACCGACGACTAACTGGTCAACTTTATCCGCAAGTGATTGAAGAATCGACAACTTGGTCGACACCTTAGAACCACCGACGATAGCAACCAGTGGCCGCTTTGGCGAATGCAGGGCTTTGCCTAGTGCATCTAACTCAGCCTCTAAGAGTGGGCCAGCACAGGCGATGGGCGCAAATTCGGCGATGCCGTATGTCGTCGCCTCAGCACGATGCGAAGTACCAAAAGCATCGTTCACATACACATCACAAAGGGCTGCCATTTTCTGTGACAACGCAGTGTCATTTTTTTTCTCGCCAACGTTGACTCGACAGTTCTCAAGCAGAACAACTTCACCTGGCGCAACGGTCACACCGTCTACCCACTGTTGAACTAGCTTGACAGGTTGACCGAGTAACTCGGTCAGTCTTACCGCAATCGGTGCCAACGAGTCGGCCGCTGTCAGCATCCCTTCGGTCGGACGACCTAAATGAGAGGTCACCATCACGGCAGCGCCCGCGTCTAACGCCATCTTAATGGCAGGTACCGAGGCACGAATGCGGGTGTCTTCAGAAATGTTACCCGCTTCGTCAAACGGAACATTGAGATCGGATCGAATAAAAACACGCTTGCCCGTCAACTGCCCAGATTTCGCGAGCGCCGAGAGAGTTTTAATTTTTGTCGTCATTGCTTGATAAACCAAAATAGACCATCAAAAAATAAAGGGGCCCAATGGGCCCCTTCGCACAAAACCGCCTTTACTTTGCCGTCATCAAAGCGACAGTGGTGTCAAGCATACGGTTACTGAAACCCCACTCATTGTCGTACCAAGAAGAAACTTTGACCAAAGTACCAGAGACTTTCGTCAGCGTTGAATCGAAGTTGCTTGAGGCTGGATTATGGTTAAAGTCAATTGAGACAAGGGGCTCGGTGTTGTAGGTCAAAATGCCCTTCAGTGCGCCTTCTGAAGCCGCCTTCATGATGTCATTGACTTCATCAACCGTGGTTTCACGCTTTGCGATAAACGATAAATCAACCAACGAGACGTTGATGGTGGGGACGCGGATGGCGAACCCATCAAGCTTTCCGTTGAGTTCTGGCAACACCAGACCCACGGCAGCAGCAGCACCGGTTTTGGTAGGAATCATGCTCATGGTGGCTGAGCGCGCACGACGCAGATCTTCGTGATAAACGTCGGTCAACACTTGGTCATTGGTATAGGCGTGGACGGTCGTCATCAAGCCTGTCACCACACCGATCTTATCGTTTAAGGGTTGAACCAAAGGGGCCAAACAGTTGGTCGTGCACGATGCATTTGAAATGACCGTATCAGTCGATTTCAGAACACCTTGATTGACGCCGAAGACAACGGTTGCATCGACATCCTTGCCGCCTGGCGCAGAGATGATGACTTTCTTTGCACCACCTTTGAGGTGAGCAGAAGCTTTTTCTTTTGTCGTAAAAAACCCAGTGCACTCTAGCACCACATCGACCTTGAGTTCGCCCCAGGGCAACTCGGCTGGGTTGCGATTCGCCAGTACACGGATTTTGTCACCGTTGACCACCATATAGTCGCCTTCGACACCGACAGTGCCGGGAAACTTACCGTGGGCTGTATCGTATTGCGTCAGATGTGCATTAGTCTTGGGATCGCCCAGATCATTAATCGCAACGATTTCGATATCGTGCTTTTTGCCACCTTCATAGTGGGCGCGCAGAATGTTGCGCCCGATGCGGCCATAGCCGTTAATTGCGACACGAATAGTCATGTGAACATCTCCCTAGGTATGAAAATTTTCAAAAGCGTTTTGAATTCAGATGATCTGTTTGACGACGCTTGCGACATGGTCTGCCGTCAAACCGAAATGCTTAAAAAGAACACCTGCCGGCGCCGATTCACCGTAAGTATCGATACCGACCACCGCGCCATCCAAACCAACATACTTGTGCCAGAATGCGGTCACCCCAGCCTCTACGGCCACACGGGGCAAGCCCTTAGGCAAAACCGACTCGCGCCAGGACGCTTCTTGTTTATCAAACACATCCGTACTAGGCATTGAGACCACTCGAACCGCAATGCCTTCAGCTGCCAACAATTGCTGGGCTTCAATAGCGATTGCAATCTCAGATCCAGTGGCAATGATCGCGGCTTTGGCGTCAACAACGTCCTTAAGCACATAACCACCTTTGGCAACAGCAGCCAAAGTTTCTGCCGAACGTTCGACAAAAGGAAGGTTCTGCCGAGACAGCAATAGGGCAGTCGGGCCACCCGCATGCACATCCATGCCGATGCTGGTGGGTTTTTCAACGGCAGCAAGCCATGCAGCGGCGGTTTCAACGGTGTCGCACGGGCGCCACACAGAAAGATTCGGGATCAATCGCAGACTGCTTGCGTGCTCAATCGATTGATGCGTGGGGCCATCCTCACCCAACCCAATCGAGTCATGAGTAAAGACATGGACAACGCGTTGCTTCATCAGCGCCGCCATACGCAAAGCGTTTCGTGAATAATCAGAGAACGTGAGAAAGGTGCCACCAAAGGGCAGATAGCCCCCGTGCAGCGCGATGCCATTCATGATGGCCGCCATCCCAAATTCACGAACGCCATAGTTGATATGCCGACCAAAGGTCAATCCTTTGGCACTACCCCGAACGGCGACGACGCCCTTCCAATCCGTAAAATTTGAACCAGTCAGGTCAGCTGACCCCCCCAACATTTCTGGCAAAACAGCAACCAATTCGGTGATTGCCGCCTGTGACGCTTTGCGTGTCGCGATGGTTTCAGCTTTTGCGTTAACGGCAGCCATCAGCGACTGTGCCACCTGAGCGAAATCAGCAGGCAGTTTGCCTTGCATCCGACGGGTGAATTCAGCTGCCTCTGAGGGGAAATCTTTCGCATACGCGTCAAAACTTGTTTGCCACTCGGATTGTGCCTTGGCACCCGCAGCACTCGCATCCCAACCGGCATAGACCTCTGCAGGGATTTCAAAGGGTGCAAAAGGCCAACCCAGCGCCTGACGGGTCGCCGTGATTTCAGCAGCCCCGAGCGGTGACCCATGCACCTTATCTGTCCCAGCGACGTTAGGGGCACCTTGACCAATCACCGTACGGCACATAATGAGCGTGGGGCGACCCAATTGCGCGCCCTGCTCATGCGCTTGAGTAATCGCGCGATCGACCGCATCGACATCGTGACCGTTAGCCACGCGGATGACATTCCAGCCATAAGCGTCAAAACGCTTGCCCGTATCATCTGCGAACCAATTCTCGACCTTGCCGTCAATCGAGATCCCATTGTCGTCGTACAGCACGACCAGCTTGGATAAACCCAGTGTCCCTGCCAGTGAACAGACCTCATGCGAGATGCCTTCCATGAGGCAGCCGTCACCGACAAAGGTATACGTGTGGTGGTTAACGACTTCGTGTCCAGGACGATTGAATTCAGCGGCTAACAGGGCCTCTGCCAACGCCATGCCGACCGCATTCGCCAAGCCTTGCCCAAGTGGCCCGGTCGTCGTCTCAACCCCGGGCGTGATACCCACCTCAGGATGCCCTGGCGTCTTCGAGTGCAACTGCCTGAATTGCCGTAATTCATCCATGGACAAGTCGTAACCCGTCAAATGCAGCAACGCATAAATCAGCATCGACCCATGACCGTTGGAAAGCACAAAGCGGTCACGATTCGCCCATGCTGGATCAGCGGGGTTATGCTGAAGATGTCGGGTGAACAGCGCTTGCGCCATTTCTGCCATACCCATTGGCGCCCCGGGGTGCCCTGAATTGGCTTGCTGCACGGCATCCATCGCGAGTGCACGGATGGCATCGGCCAGTTTGACGGGGGTAGCTGTGGAGAGGCTCATAAAATGTAGATCCCGCCCGGACACGATCCGGATCGAAAATGGGTTACAAAACCATGCATTCTAACACCCGTAAAACCCCTAGTATGGACAACGCACCGCATGACTGATCCACGCTTTTTTTGCCCTATTTCTCTCCCAACGGGCGAAACAATTGAGCTTCCGGATGAGATTTCGCACCATATCAGAGTGTTACGGCTGCCGGCTGACGCCGAAATCACATTATTCAATGGTCATGGCGGCCAAGTCTCTGCCCGCTTGACCTTTGATGGAAAAACCGCGTTAGCGAAGCTTCTGCGTCATGATCCCAGAGAGGCCGAATTAGCCGGCGACCTGACCCTGTGGCAAGGGCTTGCGGCCGGCGACAAAATGGACTGGGTGGTAGAAAAATGCGTCGAGTTGGGGGTGACTCGCCTCATTCCGATTGCGGCACAGCGCAGTGTGCTGCAACTGAGCGGTGCTAGGCTTGAGAAACGCGTCTTGCATTGGCGCAAAATTGCTCAGGCCGCCTCTGAGCAAACTGGACGCAACAGGCTGATGCAGGTTGATGCACCCTTGACGTTGCCACAAGCTTTATCTCAAGAGAAAAAGCAGGCACAGAGGCTGTTTTGCGACCCGCAGGCAAACTTGAGTTTGCGTGACCACTTAATGAAGCACCCGTCTGCCACCGCTATTGACCTGCTGGTCGGCCCCGAGGGTGGCTGGGCAGAGACTGAAACCAAGGCGGCCCTCGCACATGGCGCAACCGCCGTTCAGTATGGTTCGCGCATTTTGCGTACAGAGACAGCTGGCATCGCCCTCGCGGCGGCCATCACCGCCATCAAAGACTGGTAGCTGAGACTCGTCGTGCTGTCTCAGCCTGGCTCATCACTCCACGAGTGAACGACACCAGGGATTGCCTCAGCGTGCTTGCCGGCATGATGAATGACATAAATAAACGTGCGACCGTTTTCTTTAGCAAAATCGACCGCATCACCCAACACCTGCTTGAACTGCTCATCTTCTTGAACGATGGCTGAATCATCAGAGTGCAACCTATCAAATATAAGGACAAGGCCGACCTTTTGGTCAAGCAACGTGTCGCACAAGCAGTCGTACAAACCGTCAAAACCATTGCTGAAAAACTCTGGGAAATCGACGGCCTTCACTGTCGAGCGGAAAACGGCAGACCAACTACGCGCTTTCTCGCAATCCGCCAGACACCAAACTAAGCCAGCCTCTTGAGATACCGACTTTAACACTGCAAGATCATTGTTGAGAGAGAATTCTCCCCCTCGTTCGAGCAACTTACGCAATGCCGCTTGGTCTGCCTTGCCCATACCGACCACCTCCGGAAATAGTCCCAACTCGCGAGCCTTTGCTTGACTTTATACCAAGGCGACAGAAATGCTCAAGCAACTTCGTTTCGCTCAAAATCCTGTGCGATTTAAATTTGCCTCAACCACTGTCAATGCTGTCATGTTCACGATCCGCCGGACCGTCGAGCTTGACGTCAGGATATGAACCGGTGCATTTGCCCCCAACAAGAAAGGCCCAACGGCTACGTTACCGCCCACCACTGTTTTAAGCAGGTTATACGCAATGTTGCCTGAATCCAAATTGGGACAAACCAGTAAGTTAGCGGCACCTTTCAAGGTGGATGTCGGCAGAATACGCAAGCGAAGCGCCTCATCCAACGCGCAGTCGCCATGCATCTCGCCGTCAATTTCCAGGTTTGGCGCTTTTGCCTTGATGAGCTCAAGCGCGTGACGCATTTTTTCACCAGAACCAGATTTACCTGAACCAAAATTGGAGCTCGACAAGAGTGCGATCTTGGGGATGACATTCAAGGCACGCATGCGCTCAGCAGCAGCAATGGTGAACTCAGCAATCTGCTCGGCGCTCGGGTTGTCGTTGATATGAGTGTCTACCAGCGCAATGCTCTGCTCTGGCAACAACACAATGTTCATGGCTGCGTAGGTTGTCGCCCCAGGTCGCTTGCCAATCATTTGATCGATGTAGCGCAAATGGTCACTATAAGTGCCGACAATGCCGCAAATCATGCCGTCAGCATGTCCCATGCGAACCATTGTGGCCCCGATCAAGGTCAGGCGCCGACGCATCTCGACGCGTGACATCTCTTTAGACACGCCGCTGCGACACATGGTTTCCCAGTACGCTGTCCAGTAGTGATGGAAGCGTTCGTCGTAGTCTGGGTTGACCACCTCAACATCCACTGCCAGATCCAGACGCAGACCAAAACGCTCGATGCGTGCCTTTAATACGTCAGGCCGACCAACAAGTATTGGCTTGGCGAGATGCTCGTCGACAATCACCTGAACCGCCCGCAACACGCGCTCGTCTTCCCCTTCGGTAAAGACGATCCGCGCCCGCGCGCCCTCTCTCACGCGCGCCTTGGCGGCGGAGAACATAGGTTTCATGAACGCCCCCGAGCGGTAGACAAATTGCTCAAGTTGCTCAACATAGGCGTCAAGATCAGCGATTGGCCGAGTGGCAACACCATCTTCCATGGCTGCTTTAGCAACGGCGGGGGCGATCCGAACAATCAATCGTGGATCGAACGGTTTCGGCACAAAGTAATCGCGCCCGAATGAAGTATCGTAGGTGCCGTAAGCCGCAGCGACCACATCGCTCTGCTCTTCTTGCGCCAGACGGCCGATAGCCACCGCAGCAGCCTTTTCCATCCCGCGCGTGATGGTCGTCGCGCCAACGTCAAGCGCCCCCCTGAAGATGTACGGAAAGCACAACACATTGTTTACTTGGTTGGGATAGTCTGATCGACCGGTTGCCATCACGATATCATCACGCACCGCATGGGCATCTTCGGGCAGAATTTCTGGATTGGGGTTGGCCAATGCCAGAATCAACGGTTTAGCCGCCATCTTTTTAACCATTTCTGGCTTCAAGACACCACCCGCCGATAAGCCGAGGAAGACGTCCGCCCCGTCGATGATCTCACCTAAAGTGCGCTGTTCGGTTTTTTGAGCAAAACGGGCTTTATCCGGATCCATTAAAGCCACTCGTCCTTCGTAAACCACCCCTTCGATGTCGGTTACCCAGATGTGTTCGATGGGCAAGCCAAGATCTACCATCAAATCCAAGCAAGCAAGCGCAGCGGCACCGGCACCGGACACAGCGACTTTGACATCACTGACCTTTTTACCCACCACTGCTAGTCCGTTCAGAAAGGCGGCGGCAACACAGATTGCCGTGCCATGCTGATCATCATGGAATACGGGAATACGCATGCGCTCACGCAGCTTGCGCTCAACCGTGAAACACTCGGGCGCTTTGATGTCCTCGAGATTAATACCGCCAAACGTCGGTTCGAGACCCGCAATGATCTCGACGAGTTTATCTGGATCTTGCTCATTGATTTCAATATCAAAAACGTCAATCCCGGCAAACTTTTTAAACAGGACGGCTTTACCTTCCATCACCGGTTTCGAAGCGAGCGGGCCAATGTTGCCCAGCCCAAGCACCGCCGTGCCGTTGGTGATCACCCCAACCAAGTTGCCACGAGCCGTGTAACGAAAAGCGTTTGCAGGATCTGCAACGATTTCTTCACAGGCCGCCGCTACACCGGGAGAATAGGCCAAAGCTAAGTCACGCTGGTTCGACAGAGTCTTTGTCGGTACCACTGAAATTTTGCCTGGACGGCCCTGCTCATGATATTCAAGCGCAGCTTTACGAAAGTTCTCTTCCATGTTTACTCTGTCAAATTGGTGTTGAAACGATTGAGACAATTAAATTGAACTTGATTCTAGCCCTTTTGTTCAACGAGTCGGTGCAAATGAGCCCAGTGGGTCAAAGGCTTGCTTAACTTGCTGATCGAAGACGGTCACCGCTTCGTTGCAAAGACGAGGATCAAATGCATTATTCAGAGATAGTGGGGTAACCACCCTTGCCGTCCGGGTCAGCCAAATTGTCCAAACCCACGCCAACGTCCCCTCGTGTCCCGTCAAGATGCGTGCCAGATTAACACCGTTCGCCTGCTCTGAATTTAAGGCATCGAGCCGATATCTTGAGGCCCACTGTCCGGCCGAGGTCATCGTCTGCGCAATCGGACAGCGACTCAGTTCAAACAGTTTCGGCACCATCTTCTGTACAGTCGGGTTTTTCAGTGGTTGTCGGGCATTCACCCCAAACTCACCCAAGATCGCGGTAGATCCATCCGCCATCATCACCGCCGCCTGCATCAGGTGACTGCAGTCACCGCGACCGAGGGGCCAGCGTGAGGATAAATCAGAGGCAAGCCAACGAGCGACCGACCAGGCAGGATCAATCGACCCCATCCAATCAAACCCCGCTGCTTGCAATTGAGCGATCCGACACCCCCCGTCGACACGCCAGACATCCATATCAGGCTCAAACTCTTTTGCTACTGCTAGCGAAGCCCATGCCGTGCCGGGTTCGACCCATAAAATTGGTGAGCTGGGTGTCGCAGGCCCTTGCGCCAACCCATCCAGCCAAAGCTGAACGCCGTACTCTCTGCAAAGTGCGTGCGCATGCCAGACATCGTTTTGCGAAGCCGGCACTAAGCGTGCCACTTTCACGTATTCATCCGTATCCCATGTCGTTTTACCTTGCGTCGACCTTGCCAGCCGCGTACAAAAGCGACCCCATCGCGAGGGGGGGGTTCGTCGACCAAACAGGAAGTTACGTCGGGATGTCGGCATGACCACTACAATTCAGAAGAGTTAACGGAGAAATTATTCATGATCAAGCTCGCTGCCCGTATGAGCGAAACCATTACCTTTCACGCGGTCGAAGTTTTCAAAGAGGCGTTGGCGCTAAGAAATCAAGGTCACGATGTCATCAGTTTAAGCGTTGGTGAACCAGACTTCACCGCTGCCCCGCTCGTTGTCGAGGCGGCGAATCGTGCCACAACAGCAGGCCTCGGTGGCTACAGCGCCCCAGCTGGCCTTGCCGCGTTGAGAGAAGCAATTGCAAGATTCTATGGCAGTCACCTGGGCGCAGCGGTAGACCCATCGCGTGTCATCGTCACCAGCGGCGCCAGCAGTGCCTTGTCGCTAGCCGCCATGGCGGTGGTCAATCCGGGTGACGAAGTCTTGATGGGGGATCCTTGCTACCCTCCGAACAGAAATTTTATTTCCTCGGCCGGCGGCACCACCAAACTGATCCCGACGTCTGCTGAGAACCGTTTCCAGTTGAGCGCCGCTGACGTGCAAACCCATTGGGGCAGTCGAACCACGGGTGCTCTGATAGCCTCACCCAGCAATCCCACCGGCACCTCCTTGACGCTCGAAGCACTGGATGCGCTGATCAAAACCGTGCACGACAAAGAAGGCTTTGTGATGATGGACGAGATTTATCTCGCCTTGTCATTCGACGCTAAGCCACGCTCGGCGCTTACACTCGATAACGACTTAATTGTTTTAAACAGTTTTTCTAAATACTTTGCCATGACAGGCTGGCGATTGGGCTGGATGATTGTGCCCGACCACCTCGTCGACCCGATTGAGAAACTGGCGGCCAGTTTGGTCATTTGTGCACCAACGCTTTCTCAACATGCAGCGCTGGCGTGTTTCGAGCCCGAGTCGCTTGCGCTGTACGAGACGCGTCGCTTAGAACTGAAACGCCGCCGTGATTTTCTGGTGCCCGCGCTCAAGAAAATAGGCATTGACGTCCCCGTCATGCCAGACGGCGCATTTTATGTGTACGCCGACGTTTCACAGCACGCGGCAGACAGCATGGAGTTCGCAAAAGACATTTTGGCAAATACGCATATCGCTTGTGTGCCAGGCATCGACTTCGGACCAACGCATGCGTCAAAAATGGTCAGAATCGCCTATACCCATAGTATGGAAAAGCTCGAAGAGGCGGTCCACCGTCTGACGAAATACTTAGCCTGAACTCGCGGACATTTAATCACGGGCAGGGATAGACGCAGCCAGCGCCATGCGGTGGCGCTCGGATTGCACCTTGTCGGTGTAACCACCATCTTTGCTCGGGTCGCTGGCACCGCAATAACACGCTAAGCCAAGCGAGACAGAGCCACGGCGGTTGATGCAATCACTCAAAATATAGGCACCAATCTTGGCACTGATCGCGGGGTTATAAAAACCACTTTCTCCTCGTCCAAACCGGTTGACCTTATCGCGATGGACACTCGCTAAGATTTGCATCAAGCCGGTCGCCCCCCCCCTGGCCCCACCAGCGTAAGGGTTAAATCGCGATTCTGTCGCCATGACCGCGAGCAGCAAAATTGGATCCACCTTGTACTCACCCCCTGCTGTGTGAGCAATGTCCACGAACATGAGGGCCGCATCCTGAGAAACCAGATATTTGCGTGAAATGTAATTAACCAGCGCCTCTACTTGGGTATTACTTAAATCGCGGATCCCATTTTGGGCCGCGGGCGTATCCGTCACATTCACTTGCGCCTGGTCGGCCGAGATTCTTGGTTGAAGCCTGGCGGGGACTACGGCTGGTTTTTTATCTGCGTTTGCCGCTTTATGGCCAGCTGACTCAGGGGGTAGACCCGAACCAGGAATTGAATCTAGCCTAACTGAGGACACTTGAGGGCCTTCTTGAACTTGAGCTAACGTGTCATCCACCTCAGCACCCTCAGGTGCCAGTGCATCAATCACGCTGCGGTGCATCTGTGCCACCTGATTGCGCAACACTGGCATGCCCACGACCATCAAGGTCGAGACCAGCACCGCAATCCCTAGATAAATCGCACTGGTGCGCACCAGTTCAGACAAATTGCGATACAGCCCGTTCGCAATATGGCGGGCCAAGGATACGACGGTCATCACCGACATCTTTTCCTCCCGGTTGTGGCTGACTAGGTGGATGGTAAGCTTCCATCCAAGCAGTAAATGTAACCTTTTTGCGGTGGCTAACGTGCATTACAAAGATCTGCGTGACTTCATTGGACAACTCGAACTCAAGGGAAACCTGCGTCGAATCAAGACCCCCGTCTCGACGGCGCTTGAAATGACTGAGATTTCTGATCGGGTCTTGCGTGCCGACGGCCCCGCTTTGCTCTTTGAAAATGCATTGCACGACGGTGCGCCCGCCGCTATGCCGGTACTCGCCAATCTCTTTGGAACCCCAGAGCGCGTGGCGTGGGGGATGGGCGCAGAAAATGTCGTTGCACTACGTGACGTGGGTGAACTGCTTGCTTCATTGCGTGAACCTACACCACCCAAAGGATTACGCGACGCCTTAGCCAAGGTGTCGATGCTGAAGGCCGCACTGTGGGATATGAATCCAAAAACGGTGACTAGCCCATCTTGTCAAGAAATTGTTTGGGAAGGCAATGAGGTGGATCTGTCTCGACTGCCCATCCAAACTTCGTGGCCTGGCGACATCGCCCCCTTGCTCACGTGGGGCTTGGTCATCACCCGAGGACCAAACGCGCGCCGACAAAATCTGGGGATTTATCGACAACAAGTCTTGGGTCGCAACAAACTGATCATGCGCTGGTTGTCTCACCGTGGCGGCGCTTTGGATTTTCGTGATCACGCCCTAGCTCACCCGGGTACGCCCTTTCCAGTTGCCGTGGCATTGGGGGCAGACCCTGCCACCACGCTGGGCGCCGTGACGCCTGTTCCTGATTCTTTATCTGAATATCAATTCGCGGGACTCCTCAGAGGCGCACGCACGGAAGTCGCGAAGGCCCTTGGCAGCGACCTGAGTGTCCCTGCGACCGCCGAAATAGTGCTTGAGGGCCATCTATTACCCAAATCGGATCCACGGGCTATCGCGCCTTCGATGCCGCCCGGCGGCAACCCCTTACCTCAATCCGATTACGAAATGGCCCTCGAAGGCCCCTACGGCGATCACACGGGTTATTACAACGAGCAAGACTGGTTTCCGGTTTTCACGGTGGATCGCATCACCATGCGACGGCAACCGATTTATCACACAACCTACACGGGCAAACCTCCCGATGAGCCAGCAGTCTTAGGGGTCGCGCTCAATGAGGTGTTCGTGCCTTTGCTCAAGCGTCAGTTTCCAGAGATTGTCGATTTCTACCTGCCGCCCGAGGGATGCAGCTATCGATTGGCAGTCGTGTCGATCCGAAAGCAATACCCTGGGCATGCGAAACGGGTCATGTTTGGTCTTTGGAGCGTCTTACGCCAGTTCATGTATACGAAATTTATTGTCGTCGTAGATCAAGACATCAACGTACGGGATTGGAAGGAAGTCATCTGGGCGATGACCACCCGCATGGATCCTGCTCGCGATACCTTGCTGGTTGAGAATACACCTATCGATTATCTCGATTTTGCCTCACCGGTGTCTGGCTTGGGTGGAAAAATGGGGATGGATGCCACCAACAAATGGCCAGGCGAAACCCAACGCGAATGGGGAACCCCGATCCAAATGGACGAAGCGACCAAACGCAGAGTCGATGAGATCTGGGGTGAGCTTGGTCTGTAGGCTTGCTCAGCGTTGCTGAGATCCCTGGTCTGTGCCTGCACCGTCGCGGGCGCCCTGATAGGCGAACCAGCCCACGGCAGCAAGACCGACGACTTTTACCCACTTGAATTTAGATCGAACAAATAGCCCCGACAACGCTGACAGCACGTAAGGATAATTGCTGATCAATCCAAAGCCCTTGGTCAACAAGCCCAATCCCGATCGACCAGCCAAGCCCCCTAACAAAGGACCGACGGCAAATTTTCCCTGTATTTCACGAACGGATAAAGCGAACGCCTCGCGTTCAAGCATCGCTCGCGTCCGCAAAATTTCAATTCGAACCATACGATCGAATGCCGCATTGTGAGGTCGTCTCATCGTTGATCCCCTTTCTGTCTTTTGGCGCGGTTGTTGTCGCTTGCGTCGTGGGGGGGGGCTTTCAAGCACGCCGCTCGAAGCATTTCCAAGTCTTGCGAAAGCACTTCTACCGACGCTGCAAAAGGCGGCCCGCCGCGACGCACCTGATTGCGCAACTTAACGATGAACACAACCGCTATCAACACATAAACAAGTGCTAACAAAGCAATCGAAAGATACCGGTATTCAGTTGACCAGAAAAGCAGTGCAATCCAGACAGAAAATACCAGCAGCCCGAGCAAGCCGAATAATAAGGCGCCCAAAGCGAGTAATACCGACCTCAGCAAACGTGACCGCTCTTTTGCGAACTCGAGGGCTAACAACTCAACACGGGTTCGCAATAAGGTCGCTAATTCTGCACCTGCAGAGGCTAATGATTGGCGGATGGTCACGCGATTTGTTTACCGACGACCAATCAATAAGCCCAGGACAAGACCCACCCCAGCGGCGATACCTACGGATTGCCAAGGATTTTCATGCACATAGTTATCCGTTGCACGCACAGCGTGGCGGCCTTTGACCAGAGCAGTCTCTTGAGCAACCAGCAACGCCTCGCGCGTTGACTTCAAAGAGGCAACCGCTCGTTCACGCAATTCGGCAGCGCGGTCGCCCGTGCTTTGCGCCGCTTCGCGCAACAATTCTTCTGCCGCGTCTATTCCATGTCGCAGACCCGTAATGACTCGTCCTTGGTCTTGGGTGGTGGATTCTTCCATGGCGCTCTCCGATGACGTGGTTAAAAATCCATCATAGCAGTCATTGAGCACTAAACAGACGAATGACCAGATAGATGGTCAGAATAAAAAAACAGCCTTCTTTCTCAATGAGCGATTAACCAAGCAATCAACGCATCTTCGAAGCCACGCGCATCATTGGCGCGCTCGTGATTGGTCAGACTCACCACGATATAACGCTTGCCACTGTTACCCAAGACATATCCCGCTACTGATCGGGCGTCTTTGAGTAGCCCTGATTTCATGTGGGCGCGAGCCTCCGTCGTCGAGGATTTCAAGCGATTACGCATCGTGCCATCCACACCAAGTATGGAAAGCGAGGATAGATATTCGGGCATGACCGTCGAATGCCACGCTTTTAACAACATTTGCGCTAGGCTCTCAGACGAAATCATGCCAATCCGCGATAAGCCTGAACCGTTGTCGAGCACCAGGCCTTGCATGGGGAGCCCTTGCCTGGCCAGAATTTTTTTCACCGCTTCAGCACTATTTTGAACGGTTGCAGGGCGTCTGCCCGACTCTGCACCGATCGTCAGCAACAAAATCCGAGTCATGACGTTGTTGCTTCTCTTGTTGATCAAACGGATGATCTCTGCCAGAGGCTCAGATTCGTTAGAAGCGATCAATTTTGCATCAGCTGGCGCAATACCATCCTTGACACCCCCCGTCAGCGTGCCACCAAGGTCTTTCCAGATGCTTTTAAACGCCCTGGCAGCGAAATCCTGTTGCGACAGAGCCAGCCTAAACTCATCAAACTCTCCACAAGCACCTGCTACTTGTCCCGAGACCCTGAAACGAACAGTACCCCCTATCGTGATGGTCTCGATATTCACATAAGGTGTGCCTGCGCATTTGCCTTCCTTCCATTCAATATTGCCGTCTATCACCACGCCTTCGACGCCGGGATCAACAAAAGAACGCCACGTCCGCGTGACGGGATCTGGCGTGAACACTAGTCTTAAAGCACCAAACCCAATCATCAGGGCGTCTGGGCTTGCGTTGTAAGGCCTGTCTCCTGCGCCGTCGAAGCTGCCGGGGTCGATCGCAACATCACCAAAAATCGATCTGTCGACAATCACGTCCGAGATTTGGGTGATGCCACGCAGTTTTAGTTCACGCAGCAAACGCCAAAAATTTTCAAGCAACAGCAAGGGGTCGCCACCGGCACGAATATACAAGGGCCCAGACAGCACACCGTTGTTTATCTGCGCATTCGCATCAATCAACAAATCGGTATGCCAAGCGTAGGTAGGCCCTAATTCAGAAAGCGCGGCATAGGTCGTGACCATTTTCATGACAGACGCGGGGTTGCGAACAGCGTCAGGGTTGATGGCAAACAATCGCTGCCCATCAATCTCAGTGACCGTTAAAGACAAGGCGGATTCAGGCAATTTTGTGCGGGTCCAAGCCTGAGCCAATTCGGGTGGCAATTTTCCGTGTGTCTGAGGCTGCGCGGGCGTCTGACGGCCAACGACAACAGCCAATATCAGCGACAACCCCAGAAAACGCACTACATTTTTCATGACTAAGCCCAGCATGTCGCACCCGTTTTTTTTCCTCAAGAGTTGACAGCATACAAAAAACTGAGCCGAACGGCTTAAAATGCGCCCTCGCTAACTTGAGACTTGCACGTGACGGGCTTACTGACTATTAAAGATTTCGACTATGTTCTGCCTGACGATCTGATTGCGCAGCAGCCCGCTGTTGCTCGAACAGCCAGCAGACTGCTCCATGTTGACGCGGCCGGTCAGTTCACTGATCGGGGCTTTATTGACTTGATCGATCTACTCCACCCCAATGACGTACTGGTGTTTAACAACACTCGCGTCATCAAAGCCAGACTGTTCGGCAAAAAGTCGTCGGGCGGCAAGGTTGAAGTGCTCATTGAACGTGTGACGTCATCCCATACGGCCTTAGCCCACATCAAATCGAGCCGATCGCCGCTTGAAGGTAGCAAGATCACCTTGGCGGATGCCTTTGAGGCGATCGTTCAAGGCCGTGAGCACAATTTATTCAAGCTCGCGTTCGATCAGCCCATCCTGGATTTATTAGAGAGTTACGGCAGCACGCCCCTCCCTCCCTATATCCAGCATCATCCAGACGAACAGGACGTCGACCGCTACCAGACGGTCTATGCCAAAACGCCGGGTGCAGTTGCTGCCCCCACTGCTGGCTTACATTTCGATGAGTCAATCTTGAGCCAACTCAAAGAAAAAGGCATCGAACAGGCCTTCGTGACCCTGCACGTCGGCGCTGGCACGTTCGCGCCAGTCAAAGTTGACAAGCTCGAAGACCATGTCATGCACGCAGAATGGTTCGAAGTGCCACCCGAGACAGCTGCGGCAGTTGTGCGTGCCAAACAAAAGGGTGGCAGAGTGATCGCCGTCGGGACGACCAGCGTCAGGGCGCTAGAATCAGCCGCTCAAGCGCAAACTACCAAACTGCGTCAGCAAGCACTTGTTGCACATTCGGGCGATACAAGACTCTTCATCACGCCAGGGTTCAACTATCAAGTGGTCGACGCACTCATCACCAATTTCCATTTGCCGCAGTCCACGTTACTGATGCTTGTTGCCGCCTTCATTGGCCTAGAACGAATGAAGCTGGCCTACCAGCACGCGGTTGATCAGCGCTACCGTTTTTTCAGCTACGGCGACGCCATGTTTTTAGAGAAAGGCCCCGAAAATGCTTAAGTTTGAATTGCTTGCCACGGATGGACAAGCTCGGCGTGCACGCATGACACTGAATCATGGGGTCGTCGAGACGCCCATGTTCATGCCCGTTGGCACCTACGGCAGCGTCAAAGCAATGATGCCGCACGAACTGCACGAGGTGGGATCACAAGTGATCTTGGGCAACACCTTCCATCTCTGGCTTCGCCCGGGCACAGAAGTGATCGCTAAACATGGTGGCTTGCACGGCTTTATGCAATGGTCAAAACCCATTCTGACCGATTCGGGTGGATTTCAAGTCTTTAGCTTGCAAGGCATGCGCAAGATTACCGAAGAGGGCGTTCGCTTCGCCTCGCCCATCGATGGGGCCAGACTCTTTCTCACCCCAGAAGAGTCAATGAAAATTCAGACCGAACTCAATTCGGATATTGCCATGGTGTTTGATGAATGTACGCCGTACATGATCAAGGATAAGCCCGCGACGGTGCAAGAAGCGGCGGTGTCCATGCGCATGTCGTTGCGCTGGGCCAAGCGCTCTCGAGATGAGTTCGACCGTTTATCGAATAACAATGCTCTGTTCGGTATTGTTCAAGGGGGTATGTTCGAAGATTTAAGGGATGAATCCCTGGCAGGCTTAGCCGCGATTGGCTTTGACGGGTATGCCATCGGCGGGCTGTCTGTGGGCGAGCCTAAAGAAGATATGCTCAGAATTTTGACCCACGTGGCGCCAAAGCTACCGGCAGAACGGCCCCGTTACCTCATGGGGGTTGGCACGCCTGAGGATCTGGTGGATGGCGTGGCCCGGGGCATTGACATGTTCGATTGCGTGATGCCGACGCGAAATGCCCGAAATGGCTGGCTATTCACCCGCTTCGGCGACGTAAAAATCCGCAATGCCAAATACAAAGATGACACGAATCCACTCGATTCAACCTGTGCCTGCCACACCTGCAAGCACTTTTCCCTCGCCTATCTTCATCACCTGCAGCGCGCCAACGAAATTACTGGCGCAAGGCTAAACACACTTCACAACCTGCACTTTTACCTCACCATCATGGCTGAGATGCGCCAAGCCATTGAGCAAGGGCGTTTCAACGCGTGGCGCGAGCAGTTTGACAAGAATCGCGCAAGCAAGTCGGTACAATAGCTAGCTAACCGCTTTATCCACAGGAGACTTTATGTCCGCTCTCGCAATTTCAGGCCTGTTCATCGCGCAATCCGCTGACACCACCAATTCATTGATCCAGATGGCTCCAATCGCCCTGATGTTCGCGGTTGTTTATTTTTTGATGATTCGTCCCCAAATGAAACGTCAAAAAGAGCTACGTAACCTGCTGGGCGCACTGGCTAAAGGCGACGAGGTCGTTTGTGCTGGTGGCGTTTTGGGCAAAATCAGTAAAGTCAATGACAATTACGTGACTGTTGAAATCGCTGAACAGGGTGGCACAGCCATCGAAGTCATCATGCAAAAAGGATCCGTGACAGCGGTTTTGCCCAAGGGCACGATCAAAGCGCTGTAACTGTTGTCCCGCCTCAGCGCATCTTGTGCTGAGGCTCAACTCATTTTGTTTGCTTGAACAATGAATCGCTATCCCCTCTGGAAGTACTTGACGGTTTTGTTCGCCGTACTCATCGGTCTACTCTATACGCTACCCAATTTGTTCGGCGAATCTCCTGCCGTTCAAGTCTCAAGCGCTAAAGCAACGATCAAAATTGATCCGCGCATGCTCGATCGCGTGCAGGATATTTTGAAGCAAGCTGGCATTCAGAACACGGGGGCGAGTTTCGAGCAAAATGGTCCTGTCGGGACTGTGCGCGTGCGATTGGCCGATACCGATATCCAGATCAAAGCCCGCGATATTGTCGAAAAAGCACTCAACACAAACCCGAGCGACCCCGGTTATACGGTGGCACTCAATTTATTACCCGCTTCCCCTGCTTGGCTTACCTCACTCGGCGCTCACCCCATGTACCTAGGGCTTGATTTGCGTGGCGGGGTACATTTTCTGTTGCAAGTCGATATGCAAGGGGCGTTGACCGCCCGATATGACGCGATGGTGACCGATATCCGTGCGAACTTGCGCGATCAGAAAATTGATACCAGCGGCATTGAACGTAGTGGCTTGTCCATGATCGTCAGCTTCACCGATGATAACCTTCGTAAGAAGGCAACCGCAGTGTTGCGCACCCGTAATGCAGATTTGCAGTTGGTTGAGCAAAATGATGGCTCAAAGTTTCAACTCGTCGGCACACTGAGCCCCGCGGCCATGACGGCCGTGCAAACCAATGCGCTCAAACAAAACATCGCCACGCTGCACAATCGTATCAATGAATTAGGCGTTGCTGAACCCATTATTCAGCAACAAGGTAATGATCGAATTGTCGTTCAACTGCCCGGCGTCCAAGATGTCGCTAAAGCCAAAGAGATTCTGGGTAGAACGGCGACGTTAGAGATTCGCATGGTCGACGACTCACCGAGCGCCCAAAGCGCGCTTGCATCGGGCACCGTGCCTTTTGGGCTTGAAAAATATCCCGATAGAGACGGTCGTTCGATTCTGGTCCGGCGCCAAGTCCTACTGACTGGTGAAAACTTGCAAGATGCGCAAGCGGGCCGTGATTCGCAGTCTCAACAAGCGGCTGTGCATCTAACATTGGATACCAAGGGCGCAAGAATCTTCAGAGACGTCACCCGCGACAACGTCGGTAAACGCATGGCCATTCTGTTATTCGAGAAAAACCGCGGTGAAGTCGTCACGGCACCTGTCATCCGCGGTGAAATCCCGGGCGGTCAGGTGCAGATTTCGGGCAGCATGAATTCAGAAGAAGCAGCAGACATCTCGTTACTGCTTCGAGCTGGTTCGCTCGCTGCCCCCATGGAAATTATCGAAGAACGCACCATTGGCCCAAGCCTGGGTGCTGATAACATCGCCAAGGGATTCAATTCAACACTCTATGGTTTTATGGCCATCGCGGTATTCATCATCGCCTACTACCAGCTTTTTGGCGTATTTTCGACCATTGGTCTGAGTCTGAACGTGTTGTTGTTGCTCGCGGTATTGTCCTTGCTGCAAGCGACATTGACGTTACCAGGCATTGCCGCCATCGCACTGACACTCGGTATGGCCATTGACTCAAACGTGCTGATCAACGAGCGGATCAGAGAAGAATTGCGTAACGGTGAGTCGCCACAGAACGCGATCAATATGGGCTTTGAGCGGGCGTGGGGGACCATTCTTGACTCAAACATCACTACCCTGATTGTCGGTTTGGTGCTTTTTGGTCTGGGTTCAGGCCCCGTCAAGGGCTTTGCTGTCGTCCATTGTCTGGGGATTCTGACGTCAATGTTTTCGTCAGTGATCGGTGTTCGTGCGCTTGCCAACCTCTGGTATGGTCGCAAGAAAAAGTTGCAATCAATTTCGATTGGCACCGTCTGGAAACCCAAGGACTGAAGGAAGATAGATCATGGAATTTTTCAGAATCAATCGCACGATCCCATTCATGCGCCACGCTGTGGTGCTCAACATCATCAGTTTTGTCACGTTTTTGGCCGCCGTGTTCTTTATTGCAACGCGTGGCTTCCATCTCTCGATTGAGTTCACGGGTGGCACCGTCATGGAAGTCAACTATACCCAGTCGGCCCCCATTGACAAGGTCAGATCGGTGGTATCAAGTCTGGGTTACAACGACTTTCAAGTGCAAAATTTCGGGACTACCCGTGATGTCATGATTCGTTTACCGCTCATTGCTGGTCAATCGTCTGCAGCGCAAAGCGATACCGTCATGAAGGCCTTGAAGACTGCCGACGCAGACGTTGAGTTGCGCCGAGTGGAGTTTGTCGGCCCCCAAGTGGGACGCGAGCTCGTTGAAAATGGTTTGCTCGCGCTGTTCTTCGTGGTGCTGGGTATCGTCGTTTACTTGGCGATCCGGTTTGAATGGAAATTCGCTATCGCTGGTGTCCTCGCCAACCTGCATGACGTGGTCATCATCCTGGGCTTCTTCGCCTTCTTCGGGTGGGAGTTTTCGCTCTCGGTGCTGGCAGGCGTGCTCGCCGTGCTGGGTTACTCAGTCAACGAGTCGGTGGTCATCATGGACAGGATCCGTGAGAACTTTCGTAAAGAGCGAGGGCTATCAGTGCCTGAAGTCATCAACGGGGCAATTACGCAAACGATTTCGCGAACCATCATTACGCACGGTTCAACACAGATGATGGTGATGTCGATGCTGATCTTCGGCGGGCCGACCTTGCATTATTTCGCACTGGCCTTGACCATCGGCATCTGGTTCGGTATCTATTCGTCTGTCTTCGTGGCTGCTGCAATCGCCATGTGGCTTGGCATAAAACGAGAAGACCTGATCAAACCCATCAAAGCCAGGACCGAAGAGACGGAAGAAACCTACTCACTCGATTAACCTTTGCCATGAAGCTGCGCATAGCGCGACACTCGCGCTAAAATAGCGACTTCACCACAATTGCCCCCGGGATGAACACCCGTTTCGGCGCCATCATGAAAAACATAAACACCCCTCTGGCGGGCGATGCCCAGCTATCTCCAAAAAAAGTCTTCATCCGCACCTTTGGCTGTCAGATGAACGAGTACGATTCAGAAAAAATGCTCGATATGCTAGGCCAAGAGCGAGGCGTTGTCGTCACTCAGCATCCTGAAGAGGCTGACGTTATCCTCTTCAATACCTGCTCGGTGCGTGAAAAGGCGCAAGAAAAAGTCTTTTCCGATCTCGGTCGTATTAAACACTTAAAAAAAACCAATCCCGATTTGGTGATCGGCGTCGGGGGTTGCGTTGCCAGCCAGGAAGGCAGTGCAATTGTCGACCGCGCACCCTACGTTGATGTCGTCTTTGGCCCTCAAACCTTGCACAGACTGCCTGAACTGATTGCTCGTCGACGCAGCGAAGGCCGTTCACAGGTTGATATTAGCTTCCCAGAGATCGAAAAATTCGACGCAATGCCACCACCTCGCGTCGAGGGCGCTAATGCCTTCGTTTCGATTATGGAAGGTTGCAGCAAGTACTGCAGTTTCTGTGTCGTCCCCTACACGCGCGGCGAAGAAATCTCACGCCCTTTTGAAGACGTGCTGACAGAAGTTGCTGACTTGGCCGATCAAGGCGTAAAAGAAGTCACCTTACTGGGTCAGAACGTCAACGCGTATCGTGGCAAGATGGGGGACGGGCCTGACATTGCCGATTTTGCGACGCTGCTTGAGTATGTGCATGAGATCCCGGGCATTGAGAGGATTCGTTACACGACGTCTCACCCAAAAGAGATGACGACGAGAATGACGGACGTTTACGCAAACTTACCCAAACTCGTCTCGTTTCTTCATCTGCCGGTTCAATCGGGTAGCGACCGTATTCTGGCAGCGATGAAGCGTGGCTACACAGCGATCGAATTCAAATCGATTGTGCGCAAACTCAGGGCCGCCCGGCCCGGATTAACGCTTTCGTCAGACTTTATCGTTGGGTTTCCTGGTGAAACCGAAGATGATTTCAACAAAACCATGCGTCTGATTGAGGAAGTCGGCTTCGATACGTCGTTCTCTTTTGTTTATTCACGACGCCCTGGCACGCCAGCCGCTGATTTGACGGACGACACTCCACAAACGGTCAAACTGCAGCGATTGCAAAAACTTCAAGCCTTGATCAATGATCAAGCAAACGAGATTGCTCGCGGCATGATTGGCACCATCCAACGCGTTTTGGTTGAGGGGCCTTCAACACGCGATAAAGCCGAGCTTGCCGCGCGTACCGACAATAACCGTATCGTCAACTTTGCGGGTCACCCCAGGTTAATAGGTCAGATGATCGACGTCACGATCACTCAGGCGATGGCTAATACCTTCCGCGCTGAGGCCGTGACGCACGGATTACAGAGTCGCGCATGAGTACCTCAGCAGCCGTTCGGGCGTCAACGAGATCAAGACCAAAGCCGGTCATTGTTCGCTTAGAGGGCAGCAATCAGCAGCTGTCGAATTTGTGCGGCCCCTTAGATGCCAACCTCAAGCAGATTGCCAACGCCCTTGATCTGGATATTTCAAGGCGCGCTGGCAAACTGACCATGTTAGGTGCTCAGGCAGAGGCTGCCAGCAAACTGCTTTTTGTCTTCCATGAGTTAGCAGAAAAGCGAGCGCTCTCTGTTGAAGATATTCAACTGGGTCTGGTCGAAATCGGTATCGGCAGACAAACCAACAGCGCAAATGTTGCTGTGAATGAATTTCCGCCGTTAGACGACGAAAGCGATTCGATTGTTTTGCGCACTCGCCGCAGCGACTTGCGTCCTCGAACGCCTCGACAACGCGATTATTTGAACAATATTCTGAAAAACGATATTACCTTCGGCGTTGGTCCGGCTGGCACCGGCAAAACTTGGCTAGCGGTCGCTTGCGCCATTGATGCCATGGAGCGCGAAAGTGTGCAGCGCATTATTTTGACGCGCCCTGCTGTCGAAGCGGGTGAGCGGCTGGGTTTTTTGCCTGGCGATCTTGCGCAAAAAGTCGATCCCTATCTTCGGCCACTGTACGATGCTCTCTACGACCTGATGGGATTCGAGCGAGTGCAACGATTGTTCGAAAAGCAAACGATTGAGATTGCACCCTTAGCTTACATGCGTGGTCGCACGCTCAATCACGCGTTCGTCATTCTGGATGAGGCACAAAATACATCGCCCGAACAGATGAAGATGTTTCTGACACGAATTGGTTTTGGCAGCAAAGCCGTGATTACCGGCGATCCCTCACAAGTCGATTTGCCTAAAGGTCAACGTAGTGGGTTAGCACATGCGCTCAACGTCCTTGAAGACATCAAGGGGATTGCTGTCACGCAATTCACCAGCCGCGATGTCGTCAGACATCCCTTAGTCGCAAGAATCGTTGATGCCTACGCATTGGCAGAGCAGGCCAATGGCTAGCCTATCGGTATCGGTTCAATATGGCGTGCAAGCACCGGCGCTAACACGCACGAGGCTGCGACGATGGGTGGCTCGTGCTGTAGAGGCTGCACGGGCTGATGGCCTAGTCCCTTTCGCTCACGTCAGCATGGCGATCCGACTTGTTGGCCTCGCAGAAGGTCGTCAATTGAACGCCAGCTACCGCAACAAGGACTACGCCACCAACGTGCTCACCTTTGAGTATGGGCTTGAGCCTGACGCGTCGATCACTGGCGACGTGATTATTTGTGTGCCAATCCTCACCAAAGAGGCAAAGGCGCAGGGTAAAGCCTTTTTAGATCACGCTGCTCACCTGACCTTACACGGCACCCTGCACGCACTTGGCTACGACCATATCAAGGCCCGAGACGCCAAACGCATGGAGTCTCTCGAGATTCAGATGCTCGCGCAAATGCGAATCACCAACCCCTATCTTGCTTAGTTTTGGTGCATCGCCAGCTGGCTTGGGCGATGACACCCTCATTAAGCGAGTTTGGGTTATCCTATCTCTATCGAAATTCTGTCCGACGGACGATGTCAGAACCCTACCCCCCTGCCGACGCTGATGCGCAAACGGCCAAAATATCCCGAAACTCCTTTATCGACCGGCTGCTATCGCGAGTAAGACGCGAACCCGAAGATCGTGAAGACATCATGGCGGTGCTCGAAGCAGCACGCGCGCGCAACTTAATCGATAACGATTCTTACCTGATGCTCAAGGGGGCATTGGCGGTCTCTGAGCAAACAGCAGCTGACATCATGGTGCCCCGTGCCCGGATGGATATGCTTGATCTTGCGCAGCCGCTTGATAAGCTGCTGCCGGTCATCATTGAAACAGCCCACTCAAGGTTTCCGGTGTTTGAAGGCAGCCGAGACAATATCGTTGGGGTCGTGATGACCAAGGATTTGCTTCAATGCATGGTTGATGAAACGCTAACCTTGAAAGAGTTGGTCAGACCAGCGGTCTTCATCCCCGAAGCAAAGCGTCTGAATATTTTGTTGCACGAATTTCGTATACGCCGCAACCACATTGCGATTGTCATCGATGAGCACGGGGGCATTTCAGGTCTGGTGACGCTAGAGGATGTGCTCGAGCAAATCGTCGGTGAAATCGAAGATGAGTACGACGTCGATAGCGAACAAACTATTTTCAATGAGGGTGCCAACACTTGGCGTGTTTTGGCCACGACTGAAATTGCCGCGTTCAATGCAAATTTGAAGGCGGATATCCCTGAAGGGGACTACGACACGATTGGTGGCTGGCTAGCCGATGAATTGGGGCGTATCCCTAAGCGTGGCGATCTTGTTAAACGCAATGATCTACATATTGAAATCATGCGGGCCGATACCCGCAGGGCACTCTGGTTGAGAGTGAGAAGGCGATCGATTAGTCCCAAGGGCGACTGATGTGAGGAGGCCGTCGTGACAACGTTCGCGATCACCACCTTGCTTGTGCTGGCCGGCGCGATTCATGCCTTAAGTTTCGCCATAGATCCTTTGCCAGCGTGGTTAGTCGGACCGACAAATATTGTCACCATCAGTCTGCTCATTACCACCATTTGGATGGCACCCAATCAGCGCGCAGCGCTCTGGAGAGGATGGGTGTTTGGTGTCAGTAGCTTTTGCGTCGGCCTCTATTGGCTCACCATCAGCATGCATATCTCAGGTCAAATGCCATTGCCTCTGGCCGGTTTAGCCTTGTTTGCCTTGTGTGCTTATCTGGCGATTTATCCAGCGATGGCGGCTCATTTGGCTTATCGTTTCAGACCGTCACGCCAAGGGCGTTGGGTGAGCCTGTTGACCTGGGCGGCTGTCTGGACCCTCGCTGAATGGCTGCGTGGGCATCTGTTCACCGGCTTCCCTTGGCTAAACACAGGCTATTCGCAACTCGACACCTACTTAGGTTCGTGGGGCGTCATCGGCGGGATCTATACCGTTGGTTTCGTCACGGCACTGCTTGCCGCTGCAGTTGCTCTCGTGCTCGTCGACGTTATCGGGCAACGCCTCCCGACGCGCGGCACGTTGATGACAATGGGCTGTCTCTGTCTGGTCACCTTCGGTGCGGGCAAGTGGTTTAGTCAGCATGAATGGACCACCCCAGTCGGGGCACCGCTGGCAGTGCGACTCGTGCAAGGGGGGGTCGAACAAGATCTCAAGTTTGACCCCAAGCGAATTCTGTTGAATATCGACAAGCACCGCGTACTAGCAAGCAGCCTTCAACAAAACGGCCCTTTCCCGCGTCTGGTATTAATCCCTGAAACTGCCATGACCGTATTTCAAGATCAAGTGCCTCCAGCGGTTTGGCAAACTTGGGTCGATCTTGCCGCCAAACAGCGCAGCACCATCATGCTGGGCGTACCGTTAATCGATCGACCGCAGCAGCGCTACACCAACAGTGTGCTTGGCGTAGACCAAGACACCACGATTGAGCAATTAATGACTGGGCAAACGGCGCAACGATATGACAAACATCACCTGGTGCCTTTTGGTGAGTTCATTCCTTGGGGGTTTCGTTGGTTTGTCGACTTATTGCACATACCGCTCGGGGACTTTAATCGAGGCGCCGCACGACAGCGATCCTTTATCATTGACGATCAACGGGTCGGCCCCAACATATGTTACGAGGATATCTTCGGCGAAGAGATCGTGAACGCCTTGAACGCGAGTGATCAAGCTACCGATGCAACGATGTTGGCGAACTTCAGCAATCTTGCCTGGTTCGGGGATTCGTGGGCATTGAGACAACATTGGCAAATGGCAAGGATGCGTGCCCTTGAGAGCTCACGTCCGATGTTGCGGGCAACGAACACGGGTGTGACAGGTGGCATTGATCAGCACGGCGAAACACTGGGTGAATTGCCAACGATGCGACCGGGGATACTCGATCTCACGGCACAGGGACAAGAGGGGCGCACGCCTTACGTGCGTGTCGGTAACTTACCCGTCGTCCTGCTGTCACTTTGTTTGCTGATCGTGTTTTATTTTAGAACGCGGCAAAACCGATGATCAGCGTCAAACTCAAAACCATCGGCAAGATAGAAGAAATAGATGCTGCTGATTGGGATTCGCTCGTCGCCGCAAGTGGTGGCTCTGTCATGTTGAAACATGCCTTTCTGCAGGCCTTCGAAAACTCAGATAGCGTCAGTTTGGATACCGGCTGGCAAGCTCAACATTTGCTGTTCATGGATAAAAGCGTACTGATCGGCGCTATCCCACTCTACGCTAAGTCACATTCATATGGCGAGTTTATTTTCGATTGGGCTTGGGCTGATGCCTATCAACGTCATGGCCTGAAGTACTACCCGAAATGGTTATGTGCCGTGCCTTTTACCCCCGTGCCGGGGCCACGTTTATTGACAACGGATGCTTACCGTCCCGCAGTGGCTCAGGGCCTCGTCGAGTGGGCCAAACTCAGCAAGCTATCTTCCTTGCATGTCTTGTACACCGAACCGCAAGACCAACAGGCACTGCTTGACGCGGGTTGCATGCCTCGCACCCATACCCAGTTTCACTGGTTCAATCGTGGGTGGCATTCGTTCGACGAATTTCTATCGAGCTTGACCCAACCCAAGCGTAAAAAAATAAAAGCAGAGCGCCGCAAAGTCCGTGAGGCCGGCATCACCACCAAAGTGTTTACAGGGACGTCACTGAACCCAGCGCACTGGGCATTCTTTTATCGTTGCTACGCCAATACCTATCATCTGAGGGGCAACCCGCCTTACCTGACCCCCGCGTTTTTTGAGCAAGTCGCGAAGGCCATGGCAGATCACTGTGTCATGGCCCTGGGGTATGACGGTGAGCGACCCATTGCTGCCTCATTGCTCTGGCGTGATCAAGCCCATGGTAAACACCGTTTGTACGGCCGTTACTGGGGGGCGTTAGAACATGTTGATTGCCTGCACTTCGAACTCGCTTACTACACCCCACTTGAGTGGGCAATCAACCATGGGATCGATGTGATTGAAGGGGGCGCACAAGGCGAGCACAAGTTGGCTCGTGGCTTTATCCCCGTGCAAACGCAATCGGCGCACTGGCTGGCACATCCAGGCTTCGCTGACGCGGTAGAACAATTTCTTGAACGTGAACGAGATGGTGTGCAGTCTTACACCGACAGCCTCAACTCGCCTTTCAAGCAAGAAATCGGCGACTAAAACGACCTCGTGAGTGATGTGGTCTGCGAGCTGTCAGCGAGGCCGACTTGCGCGAAAGCTGAAAGTTGTGCATAATCTCGCTTCTTCGCTACTGACACACTCTGGGTGACACCTAAGTGCCAAGTCTGAAAGCAATTTCAGTATCTGGGGGTATAGCTCAGCTGGGAGAGCGCTTGCATGGCATGCAAGAGGTCAGCGGTTCGATCCCGCTTACCTCCACCAGTCAAAGTGAAGTGAGTAGCAAAAGTCCTGTCCCCATCGTCTAGAGGCCTAGGACATCACCCTTTCACGGTGAGTACAGGGGTTCGAATCCCCTTGGGGACGCCAGTCTTTCTGGTGTTAGTAGTAAACCGCTGCGGAGCGGTAGTTCAGTTGGTTAGAATACCGGCCTGTCACGCCGGGGGTCGCGGGTTCGAGTCCCGTCCGCTCCGCCATAATTAAAGGGTCCGTTCTGGACACATGGTTTACAGTTTGTACCGGTCACATAGTTAACACTTTGGGGCCGAATGGGTTCTCCAAGGCTTGTACCCTGTGAGACTCCAAATCAAAGTATCCCATATCGTATTCCATAAAACTCACAAGCCACACGTCG
>NZ_CBAZRM010000007.1:0-175461 GCF_964834465.1 Jezberella sp. | reverse complement strand
AACTCAGCGGTCGTCTCGTCGTGCAGTCGTGTCAGGCAACCGTCTTGATTACAAAACAAAGCCATCGTATCGATGTAGATGGCGGTTGGCGAATTTTCGAAATCATGCTTGAGCGTTTCATTCAACGCCTGAAACGTTTTGTCGACGCCGACCCACGTCCGCATGGGTAGACTCGGCCACAACTGTCTGACCATGATTTTAGGTAAATCATCTTGCCAGTGAGGCGCTGGGCCCACAAAGATAACCTGCTTAACACCGAAGGATTTAAGCGTTACCGCAAGGTCACGAATATCCTCATAACGATGATTAACAGACTGAGCAAGGATCACCACATCTGGCTTAGCCTCACGCGCTACCTTCAAGGCAAACCAATTTGATTGAAGACAATAATGAAGGTCTGAGGGTCGTTGATTCGACACACTCGGCGCGCACCCCGAGCTGGTCACCTGCAAAATTTGCCAGTTATCGGGCAGCGTCTTGCGTAAGCCGATGTTGAGCATTTGCGCATGCGAATCGCCCCAGAGCATGACGCGTTTGTCGTATTTGCTATCAACGACAAAACACGAATCTGCAATACTCGTTTTAGGTACCTCTGTTGGCTGGCTTAAATAATATTGATCAATTTGGTAGAAATTGCACTCATGGCGAAAGTTCTTTTCAAAGAACGTCAGCCAACGCTGCGACGGCTCATTGGCGTAGTAGGCATAGAACTGTTCTTTTGTTTTGAAGGCTGGGGTGTATCCCGTGATGTATGCCGCTTCATCACTCGCTGTTGATGTCCCACGGGCATCCCGTGTGGTGCTAGAAGAAGCGTGTTGCCACGGTGCCCTATCAAGCAAATAGCTTGACACCCCGATCAACGACATTAACCCACACAACACAACGATGACCGACCGCTTCGAGCGACCTTGACGGATGGGGGTCTCGACAAAGCGGTAAGTCAGTTCGGCAAATATAAAAGCAAGAGCGACGAGTAGCAATCGCACCCACGATGGTGGCGGACCACCGTGCGCTATCCAAGCGAACGACAAGAGCGGCCAATGCCACAGATAGAGAGGGAAGCTAATCAGACCGAGTCTTACCAGAACGCGTTGAGACAACACATTTTTATTGACCCAGGTCTGAGGGCCAGCCGCAATCAGGAGACACGCCCCCACTGTCGGCATCAAGGCCCACCAGCCTGGGAAGGCTTTCTCTGCCCGCACCACGACCACCGCCATGGCGATCAAACCTGCACCCAGCCAAGCGCAGAGGCCGTTCAAGCGCCCTGGCACTTGCTCGCGTCCGCTGTCACGGCTGAGCGCGCATGCCAGCAAACTACCGATGGAAAGCTCCCAGAAGCGTGTTTGAATCGAGTAAAAGACGTGCGCCGGATGGGACGAAATCTGGCTGATGTTCCAGCCAAACGATAAGGCCGCCAGCAGCAGTGTCGGTAACAAGAGTCGCTTGCCAGCGCGCCACATGCCCACCATCAACAAGGGCCAGATTAAATAGAATTGCTCTTCAACCCCAAGCGACCACAAATGCAGCAAAGGCTTCGCTGTGGCGGTGCTATCAAAATAGCCGTTCTCACCCAGAAATACGTAATTAAGAATAAAAACGGTGCTGGCTGAAATATGTTTTTCGAGGCGTTTGAGCTCATCGATTTGCAGGATTTGAAAGCCCACAACGGCACTGAATAAGAGCACCAGGATCAAAGCGGGGAATATCCGTCGAATCCGTCTCGCGTAGAAATGAGTAAAACGAAAAGATCCCGTCGCTAACTCACCCAAAATAATGCCCGTGATCAAATATCCCGAGATAACAAAGAAGACGTCAACACCGATAAAGCCACCCCCGACGAGCGAGGGGAAAGCGTGAAACCCAAGCACCAACAGAACAGAAATCGCCCGTAATCCATCAATATCAGGGCGATAAGACGAGGCGTGTTTAGCACTGGATGTCAACATATCAAGAGGCAATCAATTCGTTAAACCCTGCGGCAGTGCAGACGTGAAGTTCAAGGGACTAAAGCGTGACACCGTAAGCTTTACGCCACAGCTCAAACAAGACCAGCGAGAACAGCCGCTCACTGTTACTTGCCCCCTTATCTTGGCGCTCAAACAATTGTTGCACCCTCGCTCGGTCAAAGAGACAATCATCAGCCAATAGCACTTGCTTGAACAAATCTCTAAACGGGCCCGCCTTTAACCAGGTGGCAAGCGGGATAGAAAACCCTTGCTTACGCTGACGATCAAACGCTGGCGGTAACACCCGAGCAGTCAGGCGCTTGAGTAATATCTTTTTGTCAGTCGCAGAGGCTTTGAGCTGATGCGGGACTTTGCCGAACGCAAAGTCGATCAACGACGCATCCAGAAAAGGGGCTCTTATCTCTAGCGAATTCAACATACTCGCCCGATCGACTTTCACCAGAATATCCTCAGGCAGATAGTTACCAAAATCCATTCTTGTGGCTCGATCAAGCAAGTTCGGCGAACTCGGGATTCGCTCAGCCATGATTCGCTCGGCCCCATGCTTGACACCAGCGTAGCCATGAATGAGTTGCGCTCTCGCTTGACGGTCGAAGTAAGACGCAATCAACGGTAAACCTTGATGCAGGTTCGCACCTAAGGCCTGCAGCCAATTGCGCCCTTTGAACCCCACCGGCAGACACGTCTCAGCAGCCTGCGCCACCAATCTACTCAAGGGATAGGGGATACGCCCAAGTCGGTCTTTCATCCACAACAGACGGCTGTAGTGACCATAACCACCGAACAGCTCATCCCCACCGTCGCCGCCTAACGCGACGGTGCAATGTTGGCGTACCAGTTGACTGACCAGATAGGTCGGGATCATGCTTGAATCAACGATAGGTTCGTCATATTGGCGAGCCAACGAGAACAACAAGTTGGGGTCGATCGCATCAGCCGCCAATTCAGTATGGTCGGTAGAGAAATGATCAGCAATCAGTCTGGCGTGGATAGTTTCATCCATTGACCCATGGCCGGGAAACCCGACCGTAAAGGTTCTGACCTTGCTAGAGCTTCGCACTGCCATCGCCGTGATCAAGCTCGAATCGACGCCTCCACTCAATAACACGCCGACCGGCACATCAGCCACCAGTTGTCGTTGAACGGCACTTTCGAGCAATGACTCAAGTTCATCCAGCAAGGCCGTTTCATCTTGACTATCGTCCTGCGACTGCGCGGGCTCAGCTGGCATATGCCAGTAGCGCCACGTACGGGTCTTGCCATTCGTTAAATCGAATGTCATGGCATGCGCTGGTGGCAACTTACGATAGCCATCCAAGATGCAACGATCACCAGGGACATAACCAACGCCCAGATAGCAATCCAAAGCCTCGTGATTCATCCGTCGAGGTAATTGCGGATTCGCCAAGAGCGCTTTTAATTCAGAGGCAAAATAGATTGCCTGATCAGCCGCGTAATAGAACAGAGGCTTTTCTCCCGCTCTATCGCGGGCAAAAAAGAGTTGCTTGCGGTTGACGTCATAGATGGCAAACGCAAACATGCCATTGAGTCTAGAGAGACAATCGACGCCCCATTGGTGATAAGCCGCCAGCAGCACTTCAGTATCACTGGCTGACCGAAAGACGTAGCCCTCGCGCTTGAGCTCGCTCTGCAATGCTTTAAAGTTGTAGATCTCGCCATTAAAGGTGATCGCTAACCCCAATGTCGGGTCAACCATCGGCTGATGTCCCATGGGGGATAGATCGATAATGGCTAACCGGCGCTGAGCCAACCCCACCTGACCATTCTCGGCCCACCATTGCCCAGCATCATCTGGGCCCCGATGCACCATCGCGTCTCGGCCCACTGAGAGCCACGTCCGTTGCTGCAACGGGGCAACCGAGGCAACGCCCACTATCCCACACATAGCGCCCCCTTCGGCCTAGGCGAAGCAATGGTCATTTATAAATCCGCAAGGCACAGCCAATTGGCGGTGGGCGCAGGTAATACTTGTCAGCATTCAGCACTTTAGCGCTATCGGGTTGCAGACTAGCCACCAGTTCGCGAATCTCATCGTGCGATTTGTGATGCTGAAACTCATGTGAGCCATAGCAATCGAAGGTGTTTAAACAGCCGCTCTTGTAACGTCTTTTCAAGCGGGCAAGCCACCCTTCGCCCTCAATCACGGGCACGTCGCCTTGCACCACGATGCTGAGCTTTTCGAGTACCTCACCCAAGCCAGGTACTAAGCGCAGTATCGAAACGAACTTTGAATACGCCATGATGGTGCTGAAGGACCGCTTTGAAAGCAGCGCCCTCAATGGCTCATAAATCAGATGAAACCGCACCCAGCGAAAAGCACCTTCATCATTCAGTGCATAACAATTGAAAACAAATTCGCCCTTGGGCGCAACCAGCTCAAACAAAGCTTTAGCGGTTTTTTCAACAGACGGGGTGTGCTGGATGACGTTGTGGCAATAAACGATGCCATCGATCGAGGCCGAACGCAGCGGTGGTGCATCAATCGAGCACTGAATCACATCGACATTTTTCAGCGTGGCAAGATTACGTCTCACCACATCGTCTACTGAATGTGAGAGATCAAGCAAGATCACGTGCTTGGCGCCAAACTCGGCAAACCATTTGCTCTGCGAGCCACTACCGCCGCCTGCGTCAACAATCAGCTTGTCTTTGAACGCGTCGACGCTACCGAAGGTATTGGCGACGGTGTGAGATAGCCAGTTTGTTTTAAAGTCAATAAAATTGAAGTGGTTCCACTCATCGCCAAACGAATCAACCGTTTTAGACGAAACAAAGTTCGCAAACCGCGGGACGCCATCCACAATCGGGTACGCTTTGCCTTGCGCCGTGGTCAAGGTGCCAGTGATAACATTGCCCACGCTGTCGTAGACGGCGTTTTCTAGGGTAAGAGGCGCTTTTGTGATTGGCTCACAAATAAATTGAAGCAAATAAGGCGTCATTCGTACACCATTAACTGAATAATCCGCTCATTATAGATATATCGACAGCCATTGATGAACACACGCGTTAGCGCCTCTTCTTTCTTCGCTTGGCATGCAGACTGGTTGTTCAGGCAGCGTTATCTGATCGTCGTGCTCTTTTTGTTGGGTCGCTACGCGTTATATGCCACGCTAGGGGTCTGGTCAGAGGATTTCTGGGAGCACAGTGCGGTGGTTCGCGAGTTGATGACCCATCTTTGGCATCCTCAGCACCCTCAAATTACGCTTAACGTGCCACACGCGTTTTTTTCACCGTATTCGCTGTTGGTGGCACTCTTTGGCTTAGCGTTTCATCTCAGCTCAATCAGTGCGTTAGCCATTTTTGGCATGTTTAATTTAGCGTTGTTCAGCTATGGGCTATTGCGGTTCTGCAGACGCTACGACGAGCGCAAGGGCGCCACCATCGCGGCCTATACCTTGATTTTGAGCCTGTTTTTTTGGGGCGATCATCCTTGGCTCTTCAGCGGGTTCTATAACCTCAGTATCTTCAATGATGTATTGCCCTATCCGTCGACCTTTGCCCTGGGCTTGTCTTTGCTCGCGCTGTCGCTCAACAAACGGCCCTTGATCACCTCATCGTTGGTCAACAGTACTCTCATGGTAAGTATTTGCAGCCTCGTGTTGATTATTCACTCGCTCACTGCAATCTTCTTGCTGGTGGGTCTCAGTTGTCAGCAGATTTGCCATCAGAAGATCACGCTGCGTTCACTGACAACGCTTACGGTGATGACGTTCGGGTCGTTGGCTTTGTCGTTGTTGTGGCCTTATTTTTCAATGTTGCAACTCATCCGCGTGGGTGGCGATGCCTTTCACTTCGCTAACGAAGTCATGTATCTTGATGTCATTCACCGCGTTTGGCCAACCTTAATGGTGTCGCCCCTCATCGTGTGGCAAGCGCTAAAGGCCAAAAATCGTGACCTCGCCCTGATGTTGCTCGCACTCATCGCGATTTATGGGTTGGGCTATTTTTCAACCAAATATTCTTACGGTCGCACCATCGCTTTTGCCCTGTTGATTGCGAATCTTCTGTTGGCACAAGTGATCAATCAGTTCGAACAAATCGTCGATAAATCTCGATTTTCTCAGTGGTTCAAGGCACTTTGGCTTGTCGGGCTCGCTGCCATTTTTACGTTCTGGTTGCAGCAATCGACCAGCCGATTGTTGACGGTTTTCAACAGCATTTATTTAGGGCGACCCATCTCAAGTGCGATCACCTATCGGGATCTGAATTTTCTAGCGAAATATACCGATCAGTATGATCTGATTTTTGCCGATGTAGAGTCGAGTTGGATTATCCCGAGTATTGCTGGCAAAGTCGTCGGCACTGACCATCCCCTCGCCTTCGTGCCAGGTTGGTACGTCAGAAAATGGGATTTGATGCAGTTTTATACCGTTGAACAAGATCAAGCCTATCGGCAAATGATTCTTGAGCGATATCACCCAAAGTTTCTACTCATCAAAAAAGCCTTGGGTGCCGTTGCGATCAAAATTGCAGCAGAATTCTCTGATCGAGAAAAATACCCACTGGTGTATGAGGATGACAAGTTTGTACTTTTACGTCTCAACTGATCAGCTTTGATGTTTCAGTCGAGTTAAGACGTTACCCTCTTGACGAAAAGTTGTGTATTTTTTTCGATCAGAATATAGATGAAATAAGATAAAACATAGCTAATACTTACGGTGAGAAAAAATCCCACGGCCAACGCGAGCGGCCCGATACCTAACGCAATTAAGTTCAGATAATGAATCACGAGAAAGTGAATCAAGTAAATAGCGTAAGAACGTTGTCCTAGCATTTCGATCGGTTTAAACACCAGCCCGCTCTTAATTGCAGCGTATACGAAAGCAGCTAGGCTGAGAGTCACCAACAGAAAGTCAGCACCTCGGACATGATGGAAATATCTCGCAATCAATCCAACGCCTAACCACAGCACGAATAAACCAAGCTCAGTTCGTGTCATGTAAGCGCGAATTGCAAAGTACAAATAGCATCCAATAAAAAATATCGGGGCTTGATTCAAAAAATTTAGGTATAGAAACTCTTGAATGACGCCATCGTTGTAATGCGCAGAGAGCACTGCAGTTGCTGCATCTTTAAACCAAAACTCGTTTACCAACCAGATAGCAAAACCGATACAGATATAAAAAACTTTTCGATCTGCAATAGATCGAATAATCAAAGGAAACAATAGATAAAAAAGCATTTCAACTGCGATGGTCCATCCACCTGGCACGATGCTGCTAATATCCCCGGCCGAAAAACCGTGCAAAAAAAACGCCGTCAAGGCGACTTGTCGAAAACCAACCCCGTCTGGCGCTGACTGCGATGGGCTGGTGCCGTTAATAAGTAAATACGTGGGTATCGCCAACCAGAATAATGGCGCAATGCGAAACAACCTTCTGACGTAAAACTTAAAAACCGGCTGAGTCTCGCCGTTGCGCTGATTCCACATGTAACACATCGTCCAAGCGCTGACGAAAAAAAACAGCTGAACTCCAAACTTACCTAGCCCGAACGCAACATCAATCACTCGTATGTGCGATGGAAACCCCTGTATGCAATGCACGCCAATCACACCTAAGATCGCCCACCCTCTTAGAAAATCGAGCGTTCTGAGTCGCTCTGAGGAATTGACAGACTCTAGTCTCATCGTTTTTCGCAGCCAGTTATGCGTTGATCTTGTTGAGGATGTGCCCGGCACTTAAATTAAGCACGCTTTTGATCTATGTCTAAAGCGATGTTGTTACGCCTTGCAACTAAACCACAAATCATTAATGCGCCCACAACCGCGTAAGCAGCAATCACCCATCGAATTGAATGAGCGGTCAGCTGCGAGTAAATCGCAATCGGAAATCCCAGTATTAAGACGCGGTCATAATCTCGGCGAGTCAAAAATAGCAGATAGAACAGTGCAAATATTGATGCAAAGAAATCGTAAAAAACAACGCGAGGGTTGGTCAAAACAATCAAAATAATTAGAAGCAAAAGGAGGCTTCTTTGCTCCAACACAACGATGCGGCGCTTTGCCCAAACCATTAGTAAGACAAAGAGCGAGCCTACGCTAGAAATATGCAAAAGAAAGGCCCATTGATAACCCAAGCGTGGCCCCAATAAACGAAGCGTCGAAAACCCACCCAAGTCATCCTTTGTCAATAATTGATATTGCATCGCTCGAAGAAAATCAGCGTATTGATCTGGCAGCAGGATAGAGCCACTGAACCAAAGCAAAGCGACAACGCCACAGCACATTAAAGACAACGCAATCGCCTTTTTAACGTGATGTGCTAAAAAATAGAATAGTATATATGCCAAAAAATAGGGCTTTACGATAGAGAAGCAAATGAGCGAAAAGCCGTAAAGAAAAAGAACGAGCTTCCGATTTTGAGCGCTATAGTTGAACATTAAGCTGATCAGGATCAGGTGGAAATAAGCGCTGAAGTTGCCTGAGAGTAAAGCCTTCAGTGATACGCCTCCGAACGTGAGGGCCATGACAATAATGGCAGCTATCTTCAATACACCGTTTACCTGATCTGCTAAAAATCTGGTGGATTCAAATAAGAACCACAAGACAACGGCAAGATAACAACAGGCAAGAAATAGTTTCAGACTGACAAACTGGCCGATTAATGAGAGCGCAATCAATACGAACGGGTGGTATATGAACATCGACTGATCTTTTTGCCTGTACGGGCTAACACCGACGGCATAATCCCTCACCGCTTGGATAATTGGGGATAAATCCCAAAGTGGCGTTTCGACTAGATAAGATTGCAATGCCAACACCAACGAAATAAGCACACAAAGGGCCAGTGCAGACTTAATCAAATAATCTAGGCTTTCGCTCTTATTTTTTATCAACATATTTATCGTGTTAACACGAATGATCAATGGAAACGAACGGATTTAATGTGCAAGCCCTTCCTTGTGGGATTATCACTCTGCGCAAAATTACTTTCGGTGAAGCAGCGAGATAATTGAACGCGGGCATGCCAGGGTTGAACGCGGTCAGCAACAGCAAGCGCTGAGCGCTGGGTTTCAGGTAACGCAATCGATAGACTGAAATCATTGTCACGCAGCGCAGGGTAGGTCGTCGTCGCCACCACATGACCGTCGCTATCCATCAACGTCAATGTCGCACTCAACGGCAAGTCAAGCACATGCGGCTGGCTTTTATCAATCAACAGAGATAATCCCGTCGCGCTTTGTGGCAATTGAATCGTCAAGCTGCCTCGCATCCAGCCGTCTTCGGTTTTGTCAGTTTCTTTGAAGCACTCTGCCCCCTTCAAGAAAGGGTCGCTGGTGAAGGACTGAGCCACTTCGACCCAGGCAAAATAACAGAAGCAACTTGCGCTCAACAACACCATGGTTGCCGCTAATTGGTTAGATCTGGGGCGCAAGGCAACGTACTCAGTTGGCTGCGTTGACCTTGAGTGGGCATAAAGCAGCGCCACAAAGACTGCCAAGAACAAGAGGTTCTCACGGATGATCAGCGGATGCGAGTAAATGTTGCCAATGAAGATCGCGGCAATGGCAAAAGTCGCAGCCGACAAAGCTCGCCTGTCTTTGCTAGTGAACCAAGGCAAGGCAAAGATCAACACAAATCCGACCACCCCCGCCAAACCTAGCTCAGCCGCCGTTTGTAAGAAATAGTTGTGTGCGTTTTCGCCACCGGCGGACGAGATATAGGCCGGCACTGACGACAAGTGCAGAAAATTGCCCTGCCCGACCCCCATGAGCGGGAAGGCTTCAAACATGTTGATGGCTGTACTGAACAACTCAAGACGATACACCGACAGCCGGTTGAGTGTCTGAAAATTGATCTGCTTCAACGCGATGACTTCATCGATGATGACATTGAACCAGAGATGACCGGTCAACCCCAACACCGCAACCATAGCAACGCCGACCAATGAAACCACGGCGATGCGCCTTTTTATTTGCTGGTTCTCTTGCCTGAGCAATGCGTTGAAGATGACAAAGACGGTGAACAAAATCGCGAAGATAAAGGTCGCTCTTGACTTACTCAGCATCAACGCCACCCAACTGCTCAAACACGCAGCCAGAATAATGCGCCCCCAATACTTGGCTTGAGCCCTTTGCGTTGAAAACAGATAGCCGAAAAGACCAATTGCCCCAATCAGCATATGACCTGCGAAGGCGTGGATATCAGGCTCAAACCCAAAGGCGCCGTGCCCGATGGAATCTGTTCTGTACTGAAGCGCATACGCTGGCAGGCCAAAGCCTGTCATGGCTTGAAAAATCCCCCAGGCGGCAGACAACATCAATCCAATAACGACTGGCGTAAAAACGGCATCATCCTTTTGCCGACTCGCTTTGAGCGTGGTCAACAGGCAAATGATCAGCAACGTCCCCGCACAATAGACAATCAGATCCGCCAGCACGAGGTAATCGTTTCCGACCCCCATGTGTTTGAAGCGAAACAGGTTATTAAGAAACCCAGGCACATAAAAGACGGATGCGCCAAGCCAAAGATTACGGCTGATCGTGATGCCAGTCGAGACCGTGATCACGAAAATCGTTAGGCCCACAGGCCAAGGAGGCAACACCAACCACTGACGGAGATCTTCTTTTTTATAAATCGTTCGGACGAGTTGGCCGGCAAAGAGCCCGACCACCGCGTCAACACCGGGGTAGGCAATAAAGTATTTGACCCGTGGGTGAAGGATAAACTCTGCTTGAGTTGCTAAATTGGGCAACAACGGCAGCATGAGGATCAGCAAAAACGTCGACCATTTTCTGGACCAGATAGCCAACAGCAGAAAGGTGTAGAAGTAAAATAACGACGGCCCGCGATACACCTGTTGCGCCGAAACGAGGTAGCTGCCCAACACCACCAGTACCGCAAATAGCCCGGCAATCAACCCGAACCAGGATAAGCACCTTTGCAAACGAAACAGAATATTGACAGGCATCGTTTAGTGTTCAACCTCACCAAGTAACGAATCATTTTTGACCGTCGTAATCCAGTCGACGGTCACTTCTGCCGGGATGTAACCAGCGACCAGCTGCACCAGCAACCGTTTGATTTCAGCGACATCCTGACTGATCAATGCCTCGGTCAGTTCGGCAAGTTTGGGTTCAAGTTCTGCCCACGAGATAACCTCTTCTTTAGCCTGCATGATGCGTTCATGTCTCGTTGGGCTTGGGTCGTCACCGATCAGTAACTCTTCATACAGTTTTTCACCAGGCCGCAACCCAATAATCTGGATTTCAATATCGCCATCTGGGTTCTCTTCATCACGCAACTGCAGACCAGATAGTTCGATCATCCTTTTGGCAAGATCGAAGATTTTGACGGGCTGACCCATATCCAGCACGAAGACATCGCCGCCTTCTGCCATTGAGCCCGCTTGAATCACGAGCTGAGCGGCCTCTGGGATGGTCATGAAGTAACGCTCAATCTCTTTGTGCGTGAGCGTAATCGGCCCGCCGTCGCTGATCTGACGACGAAATTTCGGCACCACCGAACCCGATGAGCCCAATACGTTACCGAAGCGCACCATTGAAAACCGAGTCGTAAGGTCATCAACTTGTTTGCGACGACTGTCATCGAACGCCTGCAAAATCATCTCAGCCAGTCGTTTGCTCGCACCCATGATATTGGTGGGCCTGACGGCCTTGTCTGTGCTGATCAAAACAAAATCTTTCACCGTAAAATTCGCCGCCGTTTTAGCAAGCATCAACGTGCCGAACACATTGTTTCTGATCCCTTCGACGGGGTTGTGCTCAACTAGCGGCACATGCTTATAGGCCGCTGCGTGAAAAATCGTGTCTGGCCGCCAAGAACCAATAATGGTCTGCATGCGCGCTGCGTCGCAGACCGAACCCAGCAAAGGCACTAGGTTGGTTTGCTGCCTCTCGGTAAGGGTGATCAGCTCTTGATGAATGTTGTAGAGCACGAATTCGCTTTGCTCGACCAACAACAAAGTGGCTGGTTTGCCCAGCATAATTTGACGGCAAAGCTCACTACCGATTGAGCCCCCCGCCCCCGTCACCAAGACCACCTTGCCCGTAATGTTTTTCTCTAGAAGCGCGGCATCTGGCTCAACCGGATCTCGACCCAGCAAGTCTTCAATATCGAGCTCTCGCAGATCTGAGGTGCTGACCTTACCCTCGACCAATTCAGAGACGCTGGGCAAGGTGCGCACAGAAACCTTGGCCTGCAACATCTGATTGAGTATTTCGTTGCGCCGCTTTCGTGTGATTGAAGGTAACGCCAGAAGCACATCACTGATGTTCAAGGTGTTCACCAGGTTCAGCAGGTCGTCAGGCGGGTAAATGGTCAGGCCATTGAGCACCCTGCCTTGCAATTTTTCGTCATCATCAAGAAAACCCACCACTTGCATTTTGCTGGCGCTACCAAAGGCACCGGCCAACTGCCGTCCCGCGTCTCCTGCCCCATAAATCAGCACTTTGGATGAATCTGCTGTTTTAAGCTGGCTCTGGTAAAGCCCACCAAGCCAATAACGTGCCAGTGCTCGCGAGCCGCCGACGACCAATAACAGTAACAACGGCTGTATCAGCCCTACCGTTCGTGGCACGCCCTCTATCCCAACTGCAGTAAAAATAGCTGCGTAAAGAAGACCGTAAACGCCACAAGCTTGCGCAACTGTCATCAGCGCCGGCCAGCCTGAATATCTGAATATGGCGCGATAAAGACCGAATACGATGAAAATGGGGAGAGCAAAGAGCAAAGCGGCAATCACTGCACGAATAGGCGCACCTGATAAAGACACAAACTCGCCCAACCGCAGATAAAAAGCAAACCACACGGTGAGAACGCACACACTCGCATCCACCGACACGGCGACGAAGCGTTTTGTGCTTCGTGGCAACGTCAGAAGCGATTGCGCTGAACTGGCTAAAGCGTTTCTCATCTCGAGCGGTGTAAATGATTAATGAGAAACCCCGCGACGTTGTATGACTTTCACCACGGTGCCCCAAAGTATCTGTAAATCGAACCAGCAAGACTGCCGGTGCATATATTCGACATCAAATTTAACCTTTTCCGAGATTGGTAACTCATCACGACCATTAATTTGCGCCCAACCGGTCAACCCCGGCAACAGCCGATGCACGCCCGCCTCGGTACGTAGCTGAATCAGATCATCTTGATTGAACAAGGCAGGCCGGGGCCCCACAAAGCTCATATCCCCGATAATAATGCTCCAGAGTTGCGGCAATTCATCCAAACTAGACTTTCTAAGAAACGAACCGATCGGGGTCATTAGGCTGGTTGGATCCTGCAATAAATGCGTCGCGACCACCGGGGCATCCGTTTTCATGCTGCGAAACTTCGGCATATTGAACAATCGGTTGTTTTGACCGACACGGCTGCTCCAGTAAAGCGCGGGGCCTTTAGAAGTCAGTTTGACTGCCAAAGCGGTCAGCAAGACAGGGATCAACAGCACCAAGCCCAATGCACATCCCGCAAGCAAATCAAACAACCTTTTCAACTTGTACCCATCCCTCTATTCACGTCGCGCTGGTCGCTGTTCTTCGCAATGCTTCGTCTACCCCGATAGGCGGTTGCCACCCTAACAACTGTTTCGTTTTGCGGATGTCCAGTTGCAGACTCTGCGTTAAGCGTTGCAGACTGGTCTCTTGACCGGCAAGCTTAGCACCCAGACGCAGGATTGACACAGGGATGGGCAGTAGCCGGGCAGATTGCCCCGTCGCCCGTGCCAATCGCCTCAGTAGGCCCGCCGTCGAGAGATCTTCGTCATCGCTCACCAGAAACACCTGATTAGCCGCGGCCGGATGTTGGGTGCAAACCACCAGCAAGTCTATCAAGTTATCAATCCCGACCATGCTTCTGCGATTCGTGCTCACACTGGCCAAGGGCAGAGGCCACCCACTCGCGACCCAACGCATCAGGCGAGCGAAATTGGCTTTTACGCCTGGCCCGTACACCAATGGCGGTCGAATAATAACGACGTCCATCCCTGTCTGGGCGCCAAGATGCAACAAGCCCGCTTCTGCCTCGCGTTTTGACTGCCCGTAAGCGTCTTGCGGGGCGGGGGTCATCTCTGCTGTAAACGGTTGACCAGCGACAGTCTCTTCCCCGTTGACTTTAATTGAACTCAAAAAGATGAACCGCCGAACGCCTCGGTCGGCCGCAAGACGAGCAAGCGCCAACGTTGCATCGACGTTCACTGCACGGTACGCCGCCAAAGGATCGGTGGCCGCATCTTGCATGATGTGTACCCGCGCGGCGGTATGAATGACCGCTGAAACCCCTGTCAGCAGGTCATCCAGTTTGGCGCGAGACGTTAAATCAATGCCGACCACCGTCTCGACCCCAGTCACGGGTTGCAGCGGAGGCGTCCGACAACACGCCCGAGTCGGTATGCCACGTCGCGCGAGTGTGGCGACCAGCGCTGAGCCCACAAAACCATTAGCCCCCGTCACCAAAATCACGGTCTACGCTCGCTCGATGACACTGCAAGCATATCTTTAGCCAACAAATCCATGATGTTGCTGCGACGAAACTTCTCGATAAATCGATGCCGAGGCGTATCGCTAAAGGTCAACGTTGTAAAAGCGTCTACGGCTGCAGCGACATCACAAGGCTCGAACAGCGCAGCATTGGAGACTTCTTCTCTGATGAATTTGGCGGGATAACCGGACACGCCCGCCAGAATGGGCTTACCCAACGCCGCATACTCAAAAATCTTAGAGGGAAGCACCTTCTCAAAGGCAGGGTAATTATTCAGATGTAAAAACAAAACATCCGCCTTCAAATAGGCCGCGATCAGACTGCCGCGATTCATGGGCGGCACCAACTGGACGTTACTCACCCCCAACTGTTCAAGCGCGGAACGCAACTGCCTGGATCGACCGCCGTCGCCAATCACCGTCAACCGCGCTCTACCCTCAAGCGCCTTGGCCAAGCCGGGCACAATATGATGCAAGCCCTGCCCTTCGCCGATATTGCCCGCGTAGAGCACCTCAATCAACGGGTCAGAAGGCGGGCCTTCAGTCTTAAGCACCTTTTCTTCAACGTCGATTGCCAAAAACTCGTCGTCAATACCGTTGGTGAAACACGCGAAGGTCTGCCTCGGGTAGCGGGCACGAAAGTAAGGTAAGAACCCCGCTGAAACCAAATTTACTCGACGTGCCGGTTGGATCGTCTTTTTTTCGAGCCACGACAGCAGGGGGCCGATCCAGCGATGCAGCTTCGCCGACAACACGTCCTGTATGGTGTCAACAAAGATATCTCTGATATCCAGATAAAGCGGCGTCGAGTGTCGTCTCGCGATCCATGAGGCCAGACTGGCCGTCATCAGACGCGATGACGTCGCAACGATCAATTGGTAGTCTTGTTGCTTGCTGAGCCTGAGAGCGTGTCTTGCAAACACAATGAACGATTTTGATTGATCCAGCATGCCGCTTTCGTGCTGTGGCAAGGGGATGCGATGAATGGTGAGTCGGGGCTGCTCTTCTAACTCGCTCAAATTAGTCGATGCGGCATCCGAGTAGGTGACGTAACGATTGGGCAAGGTGGTGATGACATCGAGGTGGTCGTCAGGACCCATATTGTTGAGCAATGCCTCTACCAAGGCCGAGGCCCGGAATGAACCGGCACACAGATCTGGTTTGTAGTAGAAGCTCAGCAACAAAAGGCGCAAGATCACATCCCGAAAAACATTCAGTGCAAACCAACACCGCAAAAATCCAACGCATTCAAGGCCAGCAGCCGAGCTTTGCAGGCGGGATCGAGAAATTGCCGGTGTTTCACGAGCACGGCAATCACGTCGCCTTGAAGCAGGGCGTCATCGAGATCCATCAAAGCAAATCGCTCGTGCGATTCGATATTGGGCTCAACGGCACTCAACTCAACCCCTTCTTGTTGCAAGGCTGATGCCACTTGCACCGCCGGGGATTCACGCAAATCATCGATATCCGGTTTGAACGCTAACCCGAGGCAGACTAGTCTGGGCTCACGCCCTAATTCAGCGCGGCGAGCCCGAAGTCGCACTCTGATTTGCTCAATTACCCATTCAGTTTTGTCGTTATTGACTTCGCGCGCAGAGCGCATCAATCGTGCGTTGTCGGGATCTCGCGAAATGATGAACCACGGGTCAACCGCGATGCAATGGCCGCCGACGCCGGTGCCGGGTTGCAAGATATTGACGCGAGGATGTCGATTGGCAAGCTCAATGAGCTTCCAGACATCGATCCCTTGGTTGGCGCAAATGATTGATAGCTCGTTCGCAAACGCGATATTGACGTCACGAAAGCTATTTTCGGTCAGTTTGCACATCTCAGCCGTTTTCGCATCGGTCTCTAAAACGGCACCACGCACAAAGGTTTTGTAAAACTGCGAGACTGCTTGAGTGGCCTCGTGCGTTAAGCCGCCCACCACTCGGTCATTGGCCACCAACTCGGTCATGATTTTGCCGGGCAACACCCGCTCAGGGCAATAGGCGACTCGAATACCAGTGACATCGACGCCCGCATCCGCCAAGACCTTTGCGATCAGCTCAGTAGTCCCCACGGGCGATGTCGATTCAAGGATGACCAAATCCCCTCGCTTAAGAAAAGACGCGATACTGCCTGCCGCTTTGAGCACGTAATCGATATTAGGCTGAGGGATGTCGGCGCCTTCGTGAAACGGCGTGGGGACACAAATCATATAAATATCGCCTGGCTGCGGGGTCGTATAAGCTTTAAGCTTGCCTGAAAACACGGCCGCTCGCACGAACGCATCCAGATCGGGCTCGACAATATGTATCTCGCCCTTATTGATTGTCTCTACCGCGTGTTGGCTGACATCAACGCCAACGACCTCATACCCGTTGGTCGCCAATAAAGCAGCCGTCGGCAAACCGATGTAACCGAGTCCAACGACGCAAACTTTCTGTTTGTGCATTCAATCATGCCTTGATATTTAATCAGCAGCCCACTCTAAGCGGACCGCGATCGTGCCAACGTTCGACGAGATCCGTAAACAAGGGATTGTCACTGAATTGCCGAACTCTTCAGCATATTTAGCATCGATCAGCGCGCCAGATCCCGATTCAATGGCTAATTTTACAGATCTATTGTCCTCTAGCGTGAGGAGGTACGTCGTCGCAGAGGTGGCCGATACCTGCACGCGAGGGTGAAAGTGATAACGAGCCACCATTTCTCGGAAGCCGCCCGTCACTCGATCTGTCACCCGCAGGCTAGCCGCGGTCATATCCCACGTTCTCTCTGGCGTGGGCTGACCTGGCAAATGCCGATAACCCGTGTGCGCACAAGCAACCCGCACCTGATCGGCGGTTTGGTCAAGTCTTAGGTCAATCGGATAGGCTCGTCGTGCCGCCCGAAACCCGCCCCAAACCTCCGAAGAACTCAGCCCGTCAAGCTCTACCGTACTGTGCGCCGCGGTTTGACGCTCGCTCAAGCGTTCAGGGCCAAGGCCGTATCGGGATGTACCACCATTGACGACGATGCGCTGACCAAACAGCGATAACTCAAAAGACAAGGTATCCGCATTCGCGTGACTGGGTAAATAATCTGGGCCAATCGGTGCCACATCAAGCAGGGCGACCGCGCTAGGCGACTCGAGGCGAATATAGCCACTGATTGGCCAATGTTTAACGCTGACATACCGGTTCGTTGCGCCCCTGTCAGATCGATCCTGTCGTTCTGCCACGGGTAAACCAAGTCGTGCGGCATAGTCGGCTAACTCGGCGGGCATGGGCGTCACGTTGAACGCTGCGTCATTGAAAAGCCCGATCTGGCCATCGGGATGGGTCATCCCAACGAGCCATTCATGCATTTTCTGTGCGACATGTCGCCAAGTATCCGCCGTGGTTACATCAATTTGCTGAGGCCATGCTTGGGCGATGTTGATGAGATCCAATACATCTTCAAAAAATATCGAGTGATACATCGGGCTGCGCTCAAAATTGCCCCCATCCTCTAACACCTGCTCGGGCAATTCACGCGCGACGATGCCCAGGCCTTTGGTCAACCATTTTTCGGCCTCGTGCCCCTCAAAGAACAGCCCCGCAAAAATCAGCGCTTTGGCATTAGCAAATAAATGATTACCTAGCAAGTGGATTTCAAGGCGCTTGCATAGCCATCTGGTTTGCATTGCAAGACTATGCAGCAAGTGAGGCGCTAACACATTGCCGGCCAGAGACCACTTAATCCAGTTGACGATTCTCAGCGACGTGGGATAGGGCTCCCAGCCGGTGCCTCGACCGGGCGGGTTCTGCGCCAGCCAGTTCTGCAATAGTGAGTGATGCCAAGCCTGACGTTCAGGCGCAGCCACCGCATTCAAATCGTCAAAGTAATGTTGGTTGTAACGCCAGAGTTTTTCAGTCGCTGCATCATCCCAACCCAGTTGCTCAAGCGATCCCGATTGATGTAGAAAATAAAACTGACCCTCACCGACCAGACTCTGCCTTCTCTGGGCTGGTTTGATCCATTGACCTGAGGGCAACCGCAAGGCGGGTGAGGGGCTAGTGTCCAAGGCAGGACGAGCGAGCCGAAACCAGAGCCGCCCATAGATCTGTACAGGCCGCAAATATTTGACCGTATGCCAGTAGAGCCCGGCGCGTCGAGTGAGGGTGTCGAGTCGCACGCCTAGGCCTGCGCAAGGGCGATCATGACCTTGGTCACTTCAAACAACTCTTGCGCCGGGATGGGCGAGGCCGCCCCTTGCGCAATTGCATCAACAAAGGCCTTAGCGCAAAGGCCCTGGCCTTTATCCTGTCGCCACAAGTTCAAGCGTTTAAAGCCAGGCCAACCAAACCCTCGAAGTTTTCTAAAATTATCGAGCTGCAGCACTCGACCAGCGGCAAACACCTCTAGCCGCTCTTTCGGAAATGATTTGCTACCGTTCGCAAAGTAATGCACGGTGCCAATTGAGCCGTCTTCAAACTGCAACTGTATCGTGGCGGTGTCATTGGTGGCTACGTCCATCCGAGCCAACTGCCACCCGACGATTCGGCAGCCCGCCAAGTGCCTGAGCAAGTCAACAAAGTGGCACGCCTCACCTAGCAGTCGCCCACCGCCAATCTCAGCATCTTGTGCCCAGTGCGAGGCAGGGACCGCCCCTGCATTGACCGTCATCACCAAGGTTTTGGGCGTGTTGACGCCAGCCAGCAACTGTTTGATTGTTTGAATTTGCGGGGCAAACCGGCGATTAAAACCAACCATCAGCAAAGGCGTTTGACCCTGCGGGGATTTGGCCGATTGCAGCGCCAGTTGGATCTCTGCCAGCTCATCCAAGGTGAGGCAAAGGGGTTTTTCAACAAACACATGCTTGCCCGCCGCGAGTGCTCTGACGGTATAACTGGCATGACTGTCATGGCGAGTCGTGACGACAATCGCGTGCGTCTCGGGCTCACTCAACAACCGGTCGGTGTCTGTCGTGGCACTAGCGAACCCATACTTGCGCCCCGCGTGAACCCCACTGACACCGGCCCCAGAAGCGACGGTATTGAGCCTGGCCCCTGTGCGTTTAAACGCAGGGATCAACACTGCCGTGGCGTAATTGCCTGATCCAATGAAACTCACCCCAACCGAAGCAGACGCACTGTCACTGGATAATTGCTTCGACCCGCCCGATTGAGCGAGGGCGATCGTCTGTTGTTGGGCTTCTGCGCGAGTCGATGGGTATTGCAACAAAATACCTGTCGAGGGTTCTGACCCACCTACCACCTCATACGCACGTTCAGCATCAGCAATGGCAAACCGATGAGAGATCAGAGGCTTTACATCGATGCGCCCGTCTGCCAGCATATCGAGAAAGGCTTCGAAGTTTCGTTGCTCTGTCCACCGCACAAAACCGATGGGGTAATCAACCCCCTTCTCTTCGTAGTCATTGTCGTAGCGCCCTGGCCCATAAGAGCAGGACACCTGAAAACTCAACTCTTTTTCGTAAAAATCAGCTCTTGATAGCTCAAGCCCTGTCACGCCCACCAAGACAATCCGGCCACGCTGACGACACATCAGCGCCGCTTGATGCACAGGTTCGCTACTTTTTGTCGAGGCCGTGAGAATCACCGCGTCTACCCCACGCCCTCTCGAAAACTGTGCGGCAACCAGCACAGGGTCTTGGCCTTGCGATAAATCAACGACCTCAGCGCCAAACTGTCTCGCCAAATCGAGTCGGTCCTTCACCGAGTCAATGGCCAATACCCGGCACCCATGGGCGCGCAGCAACTGAACGCTCAGTAAACCAATGAGACCTAAGCCTGTCACCACCACGGTTTCGCCCAGCGTCGGCTGCACCAGGCGAATACCCTGTAGCGCAATCGCCCCCAAGACGGTAAAGGCAGCTTCTTCGTCGGTCACGGTATCCGGCACTTTGGCGCACAAATTGGTCGGGACACACACCATTTCAGCATGTTTACCGTTGGAAGCAACACGATCGCCAGCGACAAATCCGCTCACCCCAGCGCCTGTCTCGACCACTGAGCCAACATTGCAGTAACCCAGCGCAATGGCCTGATCTAACTTATTGAATACCGCCTCTAACGTCGGCAACAAACCGTCTGTTTTGATCTTTTCGAGCACCATCTTCACTTTGTCAGGCTGCTGCCTGGCTTTGTCGATCCAGCCGGCCTTACCGAACTCGACCAGCATTCGCTCAGTACCTGCCGACACCAGTGTCTGGGTCGTTTGGATCAATAGTTGCCCGCGCTTTAACGACGGGCAGGGAATGTCAGCAACACACGTCTCACCGGTCTTCAAGGACTGAAGAACTTGCTTCACTTATTTGCCCGCCTGTTTCAGTTGCGCCGTTGACGCACGATCGATAAATGCCCGACACCAGAGCTCAATGGAGAGCAATGAAAACAAGGTGTAACTCGCATCAACTTCACCACGGTCATTCGCTTGAATCATCTGTTGTACGGCTTGTGGCTCGAAGAGACCACGACGCTTGAGGCTGGCGACGGATAGCACGTCACCCACCAGGCCTCGTAAATCCTGCTGCATCCAGCGTCTCAACGGGGCACCGAACCCCGTCTTGGGACGGTAAATGACGTTTCTAGGCAGGTAGGGTTCCATCGCTTTTTTAAATACCCATTTACTCTGGGTGCCGCGTTGCTTTAACTGGTCTGGGATTCGACTGGCGAACTGCACCAGATCCAAATCCAAAAACGGCACCCGCACTTCGATGCCTGCCACCATTGACATTTTATCGGTATAAGTCAGGTTGTGGTCAGGTAAAAAGAACCGCTGTTCAAGGGCGAGCATTCGATCTAGGGCTGTGGCTGTTTTCGGAAGCTGACTCAGAAACTCAGTCAGTGGCGCCTCGGCTCGGGCTTGCCCGAGCTGCGCTTTGAATTCAGGGGTATAGAGTGCGTGTAAATCGACTCGCTTCGCCCACAGAAAGTAATTGACGAGGCGAGCGTCGCCTTCTAGAGCCGCCCCACTCAACAACTTAGCCACGCGCCTGAAGCGCGGGTTGCGTTGATCTAGCCCGCCTGCCAACGAGGCTAAGCCCGCCCTCATCCCCTGTGGTAGCCAGCCCCAATAATGTTCGGATTTCAACGCCAAATGACGACGATATCCCGAGAAAATATCGTCCCCCCCCGCGCCCGACAGTAAAACCTTAATCCCTTGCTCACGTGCCAAGCGACTGATGTACAAGACATTGAGGGGGGCCGGATCCGCCAACGGCTCATCTAGCTGATAAATCATCTGTTCGAGATCGCGCGCTATTTGAGACGAATCGACGCGCACAATCGCCAGAGGCACTTTCAAATGCTGTGCCACCTGTTTTGCGTAGGACAAATCATCCGTCATGCCGGCGTCTTGCCCGCCCACAGCTTCGATCGTGAAGCACTTCACCTCAGGATTGATCTCTTTTGCAAACGTCACTACGCTGCTCGAATCCAGGCCGCCCGACAAAAAGGCACCCACGGGGACATCGGCGATCATTTGGCGATGAACAGCTTGCCGCAAGTACGTTTGAACCCCTAGCGTCGCGACCCGTTCAGTCATGGCAGCTGGCGGTTTGGTGAAAATGGGTAATTGATACCAAGTTGTTCGACTCACCACACGGCCTCGACTGACCCATAAGGCCTGACCAGGATCAAGCTTTTTCACGTTCGCCAACGGCGTGCCAGCGCCCGGGCACCACTGAAAGCTCAGGTAACGATCGATGGCAGAAAAATCCAGCGCATCTTGAGGTGGGATGAGGTGTTGCAACGCCTTAATTTCACTGGCGAAGGCAAAGCAGGGGCCGTCTTCACCAATACCCTCATAGACATAAACGGGCTTCACCCCCAAACCGTCTCTCGCCACCAGCAAAGCATCTTGACGTGCATCCCAGAGCCCAAGGACGAATATACCGTTGAGCCGGGATAGCATGGCGTCCCCCTCTGACAGATACAACTGAAGGATGACTTCAGTATCTGAATGCCCTTTGAACACAACCCCTTTGGCTTCGAGCTCAGCCCTGAGCTCGCGAAAGTTATAGATTTCACCATTGAAAACTAGCACGACTTGGCTGTCATCCGTCAGCATCGGCTGATGCCCCAGCGCGGATAACTCTAAGATAGAAAGTCGAGTGTGGCCAAGGCCGATTTGTGCGACAGGGTCGGTATACATCCCCGCATCATCTGGACCACGATGCGAGATCGCGGCGACCCCCGCCTGTAGGGCAGCCGCAGTGAAAAATCCAGATACGCCGATGACGCCGCACATGATCAGTGAGGGTACGCGTGAGCAGTTTCAGACAAGAAGGCAAGGGTTTGATCAGCGCATCGCTTCCAGGAGTAATGCTGTGATAATTCAAAACTCTTGCGCGCATGATCTGCACGTAACTCAGGTGACAACAAATAGGCGCGAATCGCTGCGGCGATTTCAACCGCACTTTCAGGGTCGAAGTACACCCCAGCATCGCCCAGCAATTCTGGCATCGGGCCACGATTCGAGCAAGCAACAGGTAGGCCAGCGGCCATGGTTTCCAATAAGATATTGGGCATATTTTCACAGCTTGAAGCAAAGATACCGAGATCGGCCGCGGCATAGTAGTCATTGAGCTGCGTGTAGGGCACTTTGCCACGATAGTGAGCCCAAGACGCTGAATCATTGGCCGTGATCATCGCCTGCTCGAAGCGACGTAAGGCGCTTGGATAGCTGGGGCCAATGAGCTCAAGTTCAACCGGAAACCCTTCTTTTCGAAGCAGGTCAACTGCTTCAACGACTTGCCACTGATGTTTGTAGACATCAATGATAGAGACATAGATCAATCGAAAGGGGTGATCCTTCGCATACTCAGTGATGGGCAACTGCGGCTTGGGGGGCCGTGCGAAGCGGATGTTCATGCCGTGCGGAATCACGGCGATCCTGCCGCGCAGTTTCCCCGTGACCTTAAGCACTGCGTTTCTGGAGTAATTTGTTAAAAAAATCATCCCGTCTGCCGCACGAAAACTAAATGACTGAAGCTGTCGCAGCACTAACAGCCGAAACGACATGAACGAAAAACCGTATCTGAAGAGCTCACGATACTGAAAGGGCAGCATGTTGCGGCTCATCGTGACAGTGGGCTGAAACCCACCCATCGAATTACCGCCGGGTACAAATAAAATATCGCACTTTGCTTGTTTGACGGCAGCGGATAAGTGCAGTTTTTGCCATAACACTCTGCGCACGTAGCCTTTATTGACAGAGCCTATGCTCACTTTGAGTAGCCACGGTCTATCTTGTAAGGCCGCTAGCGTTTCAATGCATCCCCACACCACGATTTGTTCAATGCCGTGCTTGTCGAGTTCAGCGTTATCCAAGATCTCGATCAGATGGGTCACACCACCGCCGATACGCAAATTGCTCGCGTCAATCCCGATACGCAACAAGGTGCTCACGACGGCACCTTCAAGCTCAAGATTTGTTGCGCGATTTTATTGACTTCGAAATTGTCGATCACGAACTGTCGCGAACGAGCAAGGCGTTGCTCAATCTGAGCGCCGCCCTGCATCACCTTGCTTAAGGCCTCTTCCAGTGCCGCCAAATCATCCGGTGGGACAACTTCTGCCACATCTGCATGCTCCATCTCCCAGGCGATCCCAACGTTGGTCACGATGGTGGGCTTTTGCAAATAGAGTGGTTCAACCATACTGTAGCCAAACGTTTCTGCATTCGAACAATGCACCACGATGTCAGCGATCGACAACAAAGACATCGCGTCGTCGTTTGCCAACTGGCCGACAAAATGCACCCGCTCGGTCAAGCCCAAGTGTTGCACTAATTGCTCACACGACGCTCTCTCGGCCCCGCCACCGGCCAACACCAAGTTGAAACCCGACCATTGATCGGCTAGTCGTGCAAACGCATTAATCAGCAGATCTTGCCTTTTACGCGGCTGAAACGAAGCGAGGCAGGCAATCAGCTTTCTGTTTGAGGGTAGCGCTAGCTTTGCGTAAACCTCGGCAGCTGATGACAGACGACTCGTTTGATAGACCAACCGGTCTTGATCAACCCAGTTATGCACGAGCACAATTTTTTTAGCGTGCACCCCCAGACTAGTCAAACGGCCAATTTCTAAATGACACAGTGCCCCGACGTGCGTCGTGTAGCGGTTTAACAGCGCAGCCCCGAGCAGTGGCTTCCACCAGCTGCTTCGGTCATGCCCCATGGCCGCGATCATGGCAAGGGACACTGCTTTTCTTTTGCCATACCGTCTAATCTGCCAGGCAGTCAGCGGGCCAAACGTCAACAACAGGTCAGCGGGCTCAATTGTCGAGTCGGGTTTAGCACGCAAACCAGTCAGCAACGCCTTCGGGCTAAACGAATATTGCAATGACGGCTCAACCACATAGCGCAGTGGGCTGGCTTTGATCCGATCATAGAGATCTGGATTCTGCCCCTTGGTCGTCCATGACAGTACCGTCACTTCGTGGCCCAGCGACTGAAAACACAGCGCGAGGTCAACTGGGTATTGCAACAACCCAGAAGTGGGATCACTCACCACAATCACAATTTTCATCGTGCACCTCGCAGTGCATCCACGACCTTTAACCAAGCCTGCATTCGGCTGTAGATATCGTAGCCACTGTCAACGCAACGTTGACGGCTAGCTTCAACGATCTTGGCTCTCACCGTGTCATTCTCAAGATAATAACGGGCCTTGTCTGCAAGCTCTTCTGGCGTGCTGTAGTAGACCGCCTCTTTATCTTCCTGATACAAGGTTTGCATGGTGTCTGTGCGTTGGCTTAGCATCAACGTGCCGCAGACTGGGATCTCGAATACCCGGCGCGTAAAGGTGTCTTTATTCCAGGTAGAGAAAAAGACCAGTGCAATTTTCGACCCGTTTAACGCTTTCACGTAGTCTTCACCCTGTAGCTCTGACGTATCCATGCCTTGCCACGCCATGCCCTGACTGTTTTCGGCCCAAAACGACCCATGCAAGCGGTAGGTTGCCGGCACCTGATTCATTAGAAAATTTAACTCTTGCTGACGCCGATCCGGCTCAAAATGCCCCAGAAAGCAAATATCGCTTTGCCAGGTGGCGACCTGATCGCTGGGCAACGCACGATGCAGCCAGGGTAAATAATGTGGATGAAGCACATAAGACGGCACCTTGGCGCCAAGATGTGGGACATCAGAGTCACGGTAGGCGAGATGCAGATCGTATTCAGGTATGGCTTTTTTGAAAAGTCGCCAATACGCTTTGTCACCAAGATCACCAAACGCATTGTCGTTGTTGTAGCAAACGACTAACCTACCCTTTGGGCCAGCGGCAAGGGCACGAACCGTTGCAGGTTTGAGTGGCAATGCACGGTAGCAGAGCACCACATCAGGTGCTGCCACATGAACGGCGTTGAGCAAATCAACATTGATACGATCAATCGTTGGGCCAATCATGAAACGATCTTGCACCCGCCCCCAAAGGTTTTTAGGGAAATACGGCTTCATCGGAAACTCAACAACCTCATGCCCCAACTCACGCAACGCTCTGCACCAAGCACCTTCGTGCCAGAAGGCGCTGAAATAACCTGCGATGAGGATTTTCAAGATTGCCCTCGATTCATGGCTAACCCAGCAAGCGCCATGACGCTGGAATATTTGGTGTGTAAGCTTTTCTCGCCGGGGCGATAACGATCTGCTGTTCAGAATGCCCCAACCATGCACCCCACCAGCTAAAAGAGCTATTGGCGATGATGTGATGCCCGCATTGCTGCATCAAGTGAATGTCTTCCCAATCTGCCCCTCGATCGTTGTCAAGTACCGTGGCATTGGTAAAACCTCGATAGTGCTCTTTTACCCAAGCCGGATTATCTGAAAAAATGAGATATTCGGGCATCTCGATCTCGTCTGACATCAGCCTGAAGGCTTGTTCGTAATAGCTCGGTTGCAAAACATTGGGTGAATCTTTTTGAGGGACCACTTCAGTTTGCTCGCCTTGGGCGAGTGCCTTTTGCTCGTGATTGCATCTGAGATGCACCGCAATCAGATTCGGCTTACTCTTTATGTAGGCAAGTAAGTCGCTATTTTTGGGTGAGAGCGGGCAAAGCGGCTCAAAATCCGCAACAATTTCAGAGCGAATTCGATTGAAGTACCGCTCATCTTGCCAATAGCCCACCATGCCATGATTACGACGGCGCGACGTATTCAACACCTGATCGTTGTAGGCAAAGGTTGGTTCGATAGCACCCAGCGGGCCGAAACAGAAAGCAGGCAACTTCTTGTTCTGACGCAAACCAAGCAATCTAATATAGAAACCCGCCTCGCGGGACCTGTCAATCAGCTTTGCCGCACGAGACAGATTAAAGACATCCAGACCGTACGTTCTTTTGTAGTAAGCGTCGAGAGCAAATGCCCCGGTATTCAAGGTGAAATTCAAGTTGTACTGCTTTGCGTAGGCTTTGCCTGCCGCATATTGAAACATTTGATTGCCCAAACCGCCATTTAATACGATTGAAACAGTCGCTTGCGTGGTTTGAGACACAGTCATATCAATGTAGAAATCTATTTTCGAGTACCGCAAAGATTTTGACGTTGTTTTTATTAATAGTGGCCAAATGTTCGTAAGGAACAATCGATTCAGAGGCAATGATGATGGCGTTGAACTCTTTGTTCAAGTTTTCGCTTGATAGAATTTCTTGCAAGACGGGATAACCTAGGCGTTCTGCCTCGGCCTCTTGCCCGACAACGACTAAACCAAAGTTGCGAACCGCCGAGTCAATGACCAAGTGCTGAGCCAGCGTATCTTTGTTTTGCCCGCCGCAGACGTAGCGCAAAAACCTAACCCCTTCAAAGGGCTTTTTCATCACGAATTCGCCATTTTCATAATGCGCGTAAGTATTCACATTTTTCGTTGACGTGCGATCTTCAAGAATACCTATCCTGAAGTCAAACGAGATACGTTCGTTCGTTGACAAATTGATCGGGGATCCGTGCATCATCTTCGACCCGAAAACCACGCACTCATCTTCGCTTGGCGCAACCGGATAAAAATGTTTTTTATCCTCTTCATCCAAACCAATGAACTGCTGTGTCCGTTCAATCTTTTCGCGAATGTAATCGTTCGCAGCTTCATCACACATCAGAAAAGTATTGAGTTCGTCGATGGCGCTGAGGGGTGTCCAGACGGTGTAGAACTTTTCTCCATGTCCATACCAATAATCGCAATGAAATGAAGTGCCGTGCGCCCCTGTTCTGAAGATCCGTGGGGTCGGCGTCGCCTGCACAATAAATTCGGCTTGCTGCGGCATGAGATCTCGCGCAATAGTCAACGCAAGGTTGCGATAACACTTGATGAAGGCGTCAGTCGCAAAAAAATCAAACATATGCCGTCTGAGGATGCTGGGATCGATGCTGAGCGTTTTTAAAATCCCGCGCTCTCGAAGAAAGTCGTAAAAATATGACCTCAACTCTGGGATAACAATGGATTTGACGACTTTTTGCTCTTTCTTCATAAATGATCTGTAGCTAGCGTGGCCGATACGACTGTCAAGAGGCTTGCTGAATACTATCCTTGATAAAAGATAACTTGGCCCATTTTCGATCGTAACTCGTCGTAGATATTCTTAAATAAGCTTCTTCAAGCTTCGTTTCATCCAAATCTACCCAAGACTTTATTGTAACAACCGGTAGACCGGAATAGGCGGCTGTCCAGTCTGCAGCTAGAATCGAGGGAATACAACCGAGTGACTGACGAGGTAATTTCATTGCCAATTTTCCTTCAAAAATATGTAACGCATGCCTTACCTCAATAACCGAATGAAATTTTGGCTACCATATATCAAGAAAATCGAAGTGCAAGAAAATGCAATCTTGTTACAATAAAAGCATTTATTAATTTCCTATCAATTTTTGTATATTATAAAATCATCAAAATGATTGATTTGTCTTATTTCTACAATAACAATATTAGAAGAATAATTTTTCTATTTAACAAACTCTTAAACAGAAGACCCTCAAGCGACCCTTTCGTTAGTGGTGACTCTTTTCGATCTTTAGCAGATTATAAAATAGAATCTACTAAAGATGTAGCTGATCTAAATGGAATTAATAATAATTCGATTATTTTTTGTCAATCAGATTATTTAGAAGATTTTTTTAAATTAAAATTAAAAGACATTAATTCTAAATTTATTTTGATTACTCATAATAGCGATATAGTAATTGATGAAAAATATTCAACTTTTCTTGAAAGTAAATTTTTAATTCACTGGTTTGCGTTAAACAATACTATTGCTCATAAAAAAATCACATCAATACCGATTGGCATTGAAAATCTGCATTATTTCAATAACGGACGTAGAGGGGAATTTCAACGAAACATTGTCATTCGCAAAAAACTGAATAGAATTATTAGTGCGTTCAGATGCCACACAAACCCAGTTGAACGGACACACGCCATGAACGTTCTTAAAGCCACAGGCCTTGCGGATTTTATAGAAACGCCGCCTCACTTGTTCAAAGCTGAACTCAGTAAATACAGATTTGTTGCATCCCCACCTGGAAATGGCCCCGACTGCTATCGAACATGGGAAGCGATGTATTTGGGAACTGTTCCAATCGTTATAGGAAAAGCCTTTTATTCTTTATTTCCAAATTTTCCAGGTTTGGTTCTTGACTCTTGGGAGGAATTATTTAAGTTCGATGATCAATTGCTGGATGAGGTTTTCAATAAGCACTCTAAATTTTTAAAAAATACTAAGTATTTATGGATGTCTTATTGGCGAGAAACCATTAATCAATTGAGGAACTGTGGCGAGTGACTGTACCGGTTCATTACCGTACGTATATCGGCGCGTTAGTGCGTTAGTTCAGATAGGCGTCACGTAAAGGACTCAATATATTGTCATCGCTATAGACCTGTGTAATCGTCTCAAGAGCATTTGCACCCAATTGTTGCCGTAACTCAAAATTCTGATGAAGCTCCTGCACTGCGTCGGCAAAATCTGTTACGTTCCCCGGCTCTATCACCATTGCGTTTTCTCGGTGTTGCAGCATATCTTTATGTACACCCACGTTGTAGGCAACCACTGGCTTACGCAACGCCATCGCCTCGAGAAGTACATACTCCGTAGATGTGGGCCAGAGTGACGGCAAGATAATGCCTAATGAGTTTGCGACGCGAACATCTAAACCAGATGCCCAACTGCTTTTATACTGCAAGGAAACGTTGTTATGCTCCCAAAATCGTTGCTCCGTCAAAACTTTATCTTCGCCCTCAGCAAAAAGCGTGTGTATATCGAACATTACATTCGATGCTTCGTTGACAATTTGTTTTAGTTGGAGCGCTCCTTTGAAGTCCTTAAATTGTCCGAAAAAAACAAACGATTCCTTCGTCTCGTTTATATGAGGTCGCAAGTAAGCCAATCTTTTTGGGTCAAACGGTAGTGGGCATCTTTTTATTTTTGCTCGGTCAATTCCATAATCGACCAAAATATCGTCCATGACTGAGCCAGTCGATAGAAACCTTTCTATGTCTAAAATATTGCTGCGATATAAGGCTAGGCTTGCGGTTTGAATCAACTTGGATTTTGTATCTCCGCACCTGTAGCGAATCGCGTTTTGGAAGTTATCAGGTAAGCACTTATTACAAGTTCGGCCATCCTTGTAGTTATACCCTTGCGCACAGAAAAAATTGTAAACCCACGGCTGCGCTACCAATCTAGCCTTTGCAGACTTAGCAATTTCAATTAAATAGCGTGACTTCAAATAATCCAGTGAGCTCCAATGCACAACATCCGGACTCACCTCATCGACGAACTTCTCAAAGGCTTTTGTCTGTTTTCCGTGAAACAAATGACTTAAACCGGAGAATGCTCCATAAGCAACATGCACATCTCTTCGTGTGGAAGTGTTTTCGCTTCCATTTATTGAGAACACAGCTACCCGTGCACCAGCTGTCAACAAAACGTCAATGAGTCGATTGACAGCCAATCCACCAGACGAAGAGGGGGAAATCGAGTCTGCTACCAGCAGAACTCTCAACTTATGCATAAATGAATCCTATAAGCACTGATCGAAACCAGTTACTGACTACCGCTGCGGGTTAGAATTAAACTTCAAGGCAATTAGGATCGCCACCCCAAATTGCTTGTGACTCAAACTTGCGGTTAGGAATGAGCCCACAATTCAATTTAATAGCCTGACCATTCTTGTCAAGCCATTTCTGTACTATTGAACGTAAAGATTCTGGTTTTCCGCTGCAAATATTGTACGTTCCATTTTCCCAACAGAGCGAATTCTTTATTTCATGTGCCACCGCCTTTACATCTAAATAATCTAATAACTGATCACCTGTGGACATAGGAAAGTTTTTATCCCCATCCAAGAGTGCTTTTTCGAGTGCCGCAAATAGTCCTCGTTTGTTTCCCTGTCTCGCGTAAACGTAAAAGAGCCTCAACCAAACTAAATCGAACTCGTGGTTGTGCTGTAGCTGCCTGATATATTTATGAAGACTATCTTTGGCAACGCCGTAAGGAGTGTTGGGAGTTGTCTTCGTTGTTCGATAAACTGGCCCATATTGAAGCCCATATTCAAAAAATGTACCGGTGACGATTAATCTTCTCAATCCATGTTCAACAGCATTTCTTAAAAACCTGTAGTGTGCCGAAACCTCTTCGTCAATATGCTTGCTGGACATAACATCATCCACGCTAGCCCAGGCGCAGTGAAGCAAAATATCAGTAGGATTGTATTGGAGCGTTTGATTGTTTTCAGTGACGTCGCATCTTCGGATATTTAGTTCGTCAATGTCAGATAATCGATTTTGGGTTTTCGCAACACTCCTGCTCAACAGGGTGACCGAATTTCCGTTTTGAATCAACTCTCGAACAACGTGTTCACCGATGAAGCCTGTTGCGCCAGTGACATAAATCGTTCCAGCAATATCGTTATCCATTTGATCTATGAAAACTCTTGACGTTGAGTTGAGCGAATGCGCCGTTATCAGACACCGAGTTTAAATGCAGAAAGCGTGTAATTTTCGATTTGCTTTTTACAAACTTCAAACATATCGTCAGAGTTTAGGTAGGCTCGATGCCAATCAACCACATTTATCAATGCCTTCTCAAGCGTCCAGCGCGGCATCCAACCGAGTTTATTTTGTGCTTTAGATATGTCCAGTTTTAAGCAATTAGCCTCGTGAGGGTGTCCATGCGTATCGCTACGCCAATGCCCTGAAATGCCCCAGTGGTTCATCATTGTATCCACCACCCAGCTGACTGGTTTTGCGTCGAAATCATTCGGCCCAAAGTTCCAACTTTGGGCGTATGCTTGCCCATTTTCGAAAAGACGCTGTCCCAATAGCAAATAACCAGATAGCGATTCTAAGACGTGCTGCCAAGGCCTGATAGATTGGGGATTTCTAATCAATAGCAGTTCGCCCGTTTCAAACGAGTGAAGAATATCCGGTACGAGCCTACCAGTCGTCCAGTCACCACCACCAATCACGTTTCCTGCTCTCGCTGTCGCTAACGCAGTAGATGATTTGCTAAAAAAAGATTTTGTATACGAGCTCGATACGAATTCAGCGCAGGCCTTGCTACTACTGTAAGGGTCGTGCCCTCCCAGCCGATCATTTTCCCTATAGCCCCAATCCCACTCTTTATTTTCGTAGCACTTGTCAGTTGTAACGTTAACAATTCCGATAACAGTCTGAGTTAAACGTGCCGCCTCAAGTATGTGCACCGTGCCTAACACGTTAGTCGAATATGTCTCGATCGGATCGACATATGATTGCCCCACTAATGGTTGCGCGGCCATATGAAAAATGATCTCTGGCCTTGCATCCGTCAATAAATGCTTGACTAAGGAATAGTCTCGGATGTCACCAAGTACACTTGTTATTCGGTCGTTTAAACTGGCCAAATCAAATAGACTGGGATTCGTTGAGGGGATGAGCCCTAATCCGATCACATCAGCACCTAACAGCTTCAACCAGATCGACAACCAACTACCCTTAAATCCGGTGTGCCCAGTGATAAGGACCCGTTTGCCATGCCAAAACCGGTTGTTAGCGCTCATTGTTCAATCCCAGAATTTCCAAGGAGCATTCCCTTTTTCCCATAATGAATTGAGTAATGTCTTATCGCGGAGTGTATCCATTGGTTGCCAAAAGCCTTTATGCTCATAGGCCATTAGTTCACCTTTCTTAGCTAGCTCAGTAAGCGGTTCTTGTTCCCAAACCGTAGCGTCACCTCGCACATAATTTAGTACTTTTGGTGAAAGTACGAAAAAACCGCCGTTAATCATCGCCCCATCTCCAATCGGTTTTTCCCGAAATTGATGTACCCGATTATCAATGACGTCTAGCGCACCAAAGCGACCTGGTGGGTAGGTAGCAGTTACTGTAGCTAGTTTGCCGTGGCTTTGATGGAAACCTATCAAAGCCCCAATATCGATATCCCCTACTCCATCACCATAGGTGAGGCAAAATACCTCATCATCTTTTATGTATTCTTGTACCCGCTTTAATCGGCCACCGGTCATAGTGCCATCACCCGTGTCGACTAGTGTTACTGCCCAGGGCTCAGCACGCTCTGTATGAACCTTCATCGTATTAGTTCGTAAATCGAACGTTACATCTGACATATGCAAGAAATAGTTTGCAAAATACTCCTTTATTACGTAGCCTTTGTAACCACAACAAATTACAAAATCATTGACGCCATAATGCGAGTACATTTTCATAATGTGCCAGAGGATAGGGCGACCACCGATTTCTACCATTGGCTTCGGACGATCGCCAGTTTCTTCACTTAGTCGAGTACCAAGGCCACCTGCCAAAATTACTGCTTTCATAAAATCTACCTTCAAGGCCATTCATTGAATCGCTACCAATTTCCTAGACACTTGCTAGCTTCTGATTAAACTGAACGTCGTATTTTACCGGCGACAGCCCGTCGTTATGACTGCACCGACGTATCCGGTTATAAAACACGTCGATGTAATCAAATATATCTCGCCTAGCCTCATCCCGGTTTGCATAGACAACGCACGCGCTCTCGTTTGAGCAACTGAAAAAACTCTCCACCACAGCGTTATCATGGCAATTGCCTCGCCGACTCATGCTGGCAACCAGGCTGTGCTCTTTGAGAAAATCTTGCCATTCGTTGATAGGAAATTGACTACCGTAGCGATTCAAATTAAAAATCATTCGCCATAAATATGTGGTCTAGGGGACTGATTTGTTCTACGTAGCTATAGTTCAAGTCGCTCAGGTAATTGGTGAGCTTTTCCTTATCGCGGCTTTCAATGCACATTAATTTAAATCTATATTCGCTGTGATCGACACCTTTCAGCACCTCAATTTCGGCGCCTTCGACATCCAACGACAGGAAATCGATTTTCTTTGGCGCATTGGCTTCAACTAGAAGCGCATTTAGAGTCTTCGCTATCGCACCGAAACGGAAAAGCCTCTCTTTAGGCGTAGCCAGTTCTTTGATACCGCTGTTTGCGTGAGCGTCAGGGTCAACAATATCCGACTCAAGTCCAACCGGAGTTGACATGTAATGTGAATAGATCATTTCAACGAACTTTTCGGGATAACCAAATGAAGTACATGCCGCACAAAGAACTACGTTTTTCGCTCCTCGATTTTCAACACATTTCAAATAGTTATTAGGCGCAGGCTCGATGAGTAAACCAGACCAACGACGTCGCGATTCAAAATATAGAGTGTTTGAGAGGCCGATGCCATCGACGGCCCCCAATTCAACGTAATAGCCATTGTCATAGTTTAAATATTTTTCAATTTTTTTATCAATTTCCCACTGCCCGTGATATTTCTTTACATATAAACGAATCTTTTTGGCTAAAATTCGTAAAAATGGTGGGGCAATTAATCGAAATATTATCAACAAATAATTATTAATTTGCCGAAGCATTTTCTGTCCTTAAGTCGATTCATTACTTCGGTGTTTTATGTATTTTTAAATATTTCGTTTATACGATGCGATTAATTATTAATGGCATTTTCGGTTTCTAAAAAATACTCTGAAAAAATTGGGATATCACTGATTGCGCGATGGATTCGTTCAAATGGCAGCCGAGATCGAACCATTCTTTGCTACAAAGATGTCGTGCTCTATATGCCAGACCAAATTATTTTCCTTTGCCCAGCCTACTAATACGTCTAGAGAAGGATATGTTGAATATTCCTTTTGTCGAGGGTTAAAACATCTAACGTCATCGACTAGCACACAGACTTTGTGAAAATGGGTAATATTTTCAGAAATGCATTTTAACTCTTCCATAATGGGAGTGTCCTTTGGTCCCTTGAAAGTGATTCCTGCAGAATAATGTCCATCAAGCCAGAAATTTACGTCTCCATTGATTCTAGGCAATAAACTTGGCAAAACTTGCTCACTTGTTCCGCCCAATATTTCAACGTTCTCAAATTTTGAAAAATAATCTTTAGCATTCGCATATAAAGTGGGTTCTGGCTCGATGCTGTAGACTTTTGTAGCATGTCTCGCAAGGACTTCTGTCGTTTGCCCCAGATACGTGCCTGTCTCTACCCAAACCGCTCGCGGGAAGCCATTTCTAATGACACAAGCTTGTTTAATGAAATGAGGGCTCGGGGCATAAAAGCGGCGTTTAGCCCACGCCATAACGTCACTTACAAAGCGAAATAAGCGATACAGGTAGCTATTACGTACGTAGGTTTTCAATGTCATATGTTGAATACTTTTTCTTTGATCATGTTCAATTGAAGTTTACGCCTAGAAACTCTTCAATTTTTAAAGCTACGTAATTCAACATTTGCTCTGTCAGCGATGGTTGTACTCCAAGCCAAAAGGTATTGTTCATAACGTTGTCAGTATTCTGTAAATCACCGCTCACGCGAAATGCAGCATTAACCATATATGGCTGTCTGACCAAGTTACCAGCGAACAAAAGCCGTGTGCCAATTTTATGTTGGTCCAAGTAGGTAACCAAATCTAAACGTGAAACAGGGCAATCATTTTTTAATGTAATTGGAAATCCAAACCATGATGGATCAGAATTAGACGTAGCCTCTGGCAAAGTCAAAAATTCTGTACAACTGCTTAGACGTTGCTTTAGAAATTTAAAATTATTCTTACGCGCCTGGATAAATAAGGGGGCTTTTTCCAACTGAGCTAACCCACATGCTGCTTGCATATCAGTAATTTTTAGGTTGTAACCAAGATGGCTGTATGTATATTTGTGATCATACCCACAAGGCAATTCGCCCAACTGCCAAGTAAAACGCTTACCACATGTGTTGTCTTTGCCAGGTGGGCAATAGCAATCACGTCCCCAATCACGAAAACTTTCAGCAATTTTTTTCAGCTGTAAGTTATTAGTAAAAACTGCACCCCCTTCTCCCATCGTGATGTGATGTGCGGGATAAAAACTTAATGTACCAATGTCACCAAAGGTGCCCACCATTTGATCGTTGTATTTAGATCCGAGAGCGTCGCAACAGTCTTCAACTAGCCACAGCTGATATTTCTTGCAAATCGCTGTAACAACTTCCAAATTAAACGGATTACCCAACGAGTGTGCAAGCATTATTGCTTTTGTTTTAGAGCTGATCGCAACTTCAATTTTGGAAACGTCAATGTTGTGAGTCAATGAATCGACATCGACAAACACGGGCACCGCTCCAAACTGCAATATAGGATTAACTGTAGTTGGAAAACCTGCAGCCACAGTAATAACCTCATCGCCTTTTTGGATAGCACGGTCGCCCAGCTTTGGGGAAGTCAAAGTAGAGAATGCGACTAGATTTGCAGACGATCCAGAGTTCACTGTTATTACGTGTTCAACACCTATGAAGTCTGCTAGTTTCTGTTCAAATAGTTTGTTAAACCGCCCTGTTGTTAACCACCCATCTAGTGACGCTTCGACCATATTACCCAACTCTTCCGACCCTATGAGTTTGCCCGATGGCGGCACCGCGGTCTGCCCGGGCACGAAGACCTGAGAGGCGAACTCAATGGCTGCATATTCTCCAACCAGCGACAATATTCGCTTGCGGAGTTTTTCTTTAGCAAACTGCTGATTTGGAATGATGAAATCGGTCATTAGTAACTGAATCCTTGAAATTTATAAGTTGTTCTGATCTGCCAAGAGGGTGATGGGCGAAAAAACAATGCCGTATTTGACCAATCCTTTCGCTATCAAGGTGTATTAGTCCTTTGAAGCAACGACCACATCCATTTAATGACGAGCGTTTTCAATTACATTTGGGTTTATAGCCTGCTGCAAGCGTATTGCCCACGTTGAAACTTAGTTTTATAGAGTTAAGCGGCTTGCTAAGTTTCGGATGTTCTAACATCCGCTTAGCGAACTCTGGAATTGGGCACAATCGGAGCCAATATTTTAATGAATAGGTGTTCTTAAAGCTCGCGACGTAAATATCGCTATAGCCACCTCTCAAAAACAACTCTTTAATAGATTGAGCGGAGAAAATTTGCAAATGCTCGATATCTATGATCGGAGATCGTTTGCCCAACATACGGTTTATTGGACTACGGTAATCATGCGTTACGGTCACGAATGCTCCGCCTGGTCGCAATAATTTCATCACAGAACTCATAATCCATGCAGGGTCCAACACATGCTCCATTGTCATGAAGCAACAGACAAGGTCGAAACTATTGTGTTCGAAATCATCAGGATTAAACATACCCTCCTGTATCCAATCCGCACAAGCAATTGGCGCTGCTTGGATAGCACTCGTGGAAGGCTCCACGCCAATCAAAGAGTCAAAGCCAAGTTTTTTTAAACCAAGTAAAAACACGCCTGTGCCTGTACCTATTTCTAACGCGGTTTCTTTGGTTTTAAGATTATGCAAAACAGGCGCAATCGCTTTAATATAGGCATCAGCGGCATCTTTAGCTTCCCCTGCGCTATCGTAACTTGCCCGATGATAGGCTTCGCATAGTTCACCTTCACGTGGCGGATTATCAGTATAGACAACATCACATATTGAGCATCTCGCCATGTGATGACACATATACTCAGGCCGCTTCCTAGATGAAAAGCTGTAGCCAGAGTACTTAGTCAAGTCAATATTTTCTTCTACGAAAGTTTGCGCTTTTGAAACATCTGATTGACAAACTGGGCATGAGCGAGACATCGTGAATTCCGTAAAACTTTGTCAGTGAATCTTGCATAAATTAGCGTTTTCTACTGTCGGGCAGAAGCTCCGAAGTTTTGCCATATCGTATTAACGCACTGCGTATTAATCGCGGTCTGCCTTTAACTTCCGTGAGAATCTTAGCGACGTATTCACCCAAAATACCAATCGCAAATAGGTTTAATGATCCGAAAAGTAGCACACTTATCAGTAACGTCGTTATTCCTCTGGGTGCAACATCCGGGATGAATAGCTTAAGGAGTGCAACAAGTATCGCCATTAGCACGGAGATGACGAACAACGCAAAGCCTAATGTTGTTAAGATGCTTAAAGGTGTGTTGCTGAAGGAAAAAATACCTTTTTTTGCCCAATCTAAATTTTTCAAAAAGTTATTGGTAGATCGGCCAAACATCCTTTCTGGCCGCAAATAATCTACGCCAGTTTGCTTAAACCCGACATATGCGCGCAACCCACGCATGAAGAGATCGCGCTCTGTGCAGGTTAACAGCCATCCGACTACTCTTCTACTCATAAGCGAAAAATCACCGGCGTCATGAGGTATTTGGACATAACTAAAAATAGCGAAAATACGATAAAACGCCTTGTACATTAAGCCTTGGAACCACACCATCTCTCGCTTGACACGTCTGCCGTATACCACGTCAAATCCCGCCACCCATTGTTTATGGAAAGCCTCAATCAATTCTGGCGGGTCTTGCAAATCTCCATCTAACAAAACAACACTAGCCTTTGTCGAAAGCTCCATCCCACTCCGAAAAGCCATTTGAGATCCAAAGTTTCGAGAGTGGCAAATCCCAATCACTTTTTGATCGTTAGCAGAAATAGACTCGATGATTGCCGCACTATTGTCAGGACTGCAATCATTTACAAAAATTATTTCGTAATCTACTCCAATTCGTTGAAAAGTTTCTGTCAACCGTCGATACATGTGGGGGATTGCTTGCTCATCTTTGTAACAAGCAATAATCGCACTAACACTAAATTCAGAGAGAGCGAAATTTGATTTTGTAAAGGCTTTGTATGAATCTGCAGATAGCGACCGGATCCAATCCGCAGTCAGCCTAAGCCCACTTAGCAAATCAATATCTGCAGTCCAATTAAGTTGCTGTTGAATCTTACGGGGATCACCATACCAGTCACTGACATCCCAACTGCGATCATCCATAGAGCCAAACTGCGGATCTTCCTGAACCTCAAACTCATTACACACAAGCGCAACCAATTCTGCAATCGTCGTCTTTTGTCCAGTACAGACATTAAATATTTCCCCGTATATAGCAGGCGAAATTTTTATAGCTGCCGTAACAAATGCGCAACAGACATCTGATACGTGAACAAAGTCACGAGAAACGTCCCCCCGAACGAAAGGCGGGAGAATTCCGTTAATTGCTGAATTTAAAAGAGATGGTATTAGTCTTGCTGTATCTTCTAACGCCCCGTATACAGAGTAGAGTCTCAAATGCACGGCAGGGAATTTTTTGTGCTTCCCAACAAACCTGAGATAGTTCGCAGCTGCAATTTTCGACACCGAGTAATGACTGTTTGGATCACAAAAAGCATTTTCATTGGCGAAGCTGGCATTTGTGCCATACTCAGATGAACTACCTGCATGAATAAAAGCCACAATTTCTGTATCGACAAGAGCTTCAACTAGATGAACTAAACTTTGGAAATTGGTTTCATAAATATTACCAAGCTCGTTTTCAAAGGAGTAAGCACCGTAAGCAATACAGTCAAATACTGTCTTCGGACGAATGTTATCGATTAGGTTCCGTACTGCAGAACTATCGCGCATATCCACTTGAAGTATTTGTTCATTTGAGACGTCACTCAATCTCCATGACTTTTCTCGCCTAACGACTGCATACACATCTTGACGCTCACGGGCAATTGTTTGATACAAATTGGCACCAATAAAACCAGATGCTCCAAGCACAAGTATTGGGCCGTGTAAGGATCTGATGTTCTCGATATTAATGTTCACCCGTTATCTCGATAAGTGAATTAATGTTGGTCGATAAGCTATCTAAGTCTAATAGAGAAAGTGCGCGTAAATACGTCTGAGACCCATAAGTTTCGTATGTATGGGACTGCGCATGCATATGTTTAAACCTGCCTACCGATAGTCCATTTGTAACTAAGAACAAGGCAATCTCAGCGCCGAAACTACCTCGAACTACATGTTCTTCTACAACACATAGACCACGTTTTCGCTGCAACTGATGAAGCAATTTTGGCGGCATTGGGTTTTCTGACATTGGCATCTGACAAACGACCCATAAATTCGCCCGAACCTTCCATGGGGCGGCTTGAATAGCCGACCAATAAACACCAACTAAAGGGCCAACTACTATAACTACAGGTCCGTCCCCTTCGGTTAACTGTCTCCACGCCGAATACAGTGGCACCGGATACCCTTTGGGCAGCTCCCCCCGTCCCAATCGCAGGTAGCTTGGAGCGCGCCTTTGTCCTACCAAAGGAATTACAGAAACTAAATCTTCATCAAAGGCAGGGACAAACACTCCCATCCCAGGTAGTGTCAATAAAACGCCATAGTCTTCAATTGCATGATGAGTTGGCCCCATGACACCATAGCCGTATCCGCCCCCATTGCCAATCAGTTTCACCGGCAAACTATGAAAACATATGTCGTTACGTATTTGTTCAAATGGGCGTGCATAGCAAAAAGGTGCGATGCTGTACACCCATACGTCAAAGCCCTCGTGAACCAAGGCAGCAGATACGCTCACCATATTTTGTTCAGCAATGCCGGCATTTACAAATCGATCGCCCAAACAATCCCTCAAGGGTTCAAGGGCCTTAAATCCAAGATCTCCTGTGAGGAATACCATGGTTCGGCTTAAACCAGCGTGCTGGATCAGCGCGTCGCAAAGCTGTGTTCTCAAAATGCATCAACCTCTCTGACAGCTTGCTGGTATTGACTCGAGGTCAACGGAAGATAATGCCACTCCATCTTATTTTCCATGAAACTGATACCGTTACCTTTTGTCGTCTCCAAAACTATTATGCTGAATTTGTTTCGCGAGTTCTCTAACGCGCCCCTAATAGCATGATGGTCGTGTCCATTTATACAAAAAATCTCTACATCAAATCCTGCCATCCTTTTGCTGAGGGCCTCCATCGATGCAACCTCATCAGTTGAACCAAACCCTTGCAAATTGTTCTTATCAATGAGAACGGTGAGGTTATTTAGCCTGTTGTGGCACGCAAAAATAAATGCCTCCCAAGTTGACCCCTCCTGCCATTCACCGTCAGAAGTAATACAAAAAACCCGGTCAGTTTTGTTGGCAAACCTCTTCCCCAGCGCTAGACCACAGGCGAGGGATAGACCATGGCCTAAGCTACCCGTTGCAAAAGGTATGTTCGGCAATCCAGTTGACGGAGGATGCCCCGGCAGTCGCGTCCCATCAAGATGAAACGTATTCAAGTCTTCATCTCCAACTAACCCTACGGTCCAAAGCGCTATATACAAAGCCCCAGCAGCGTGCCCTTTAGATAGGACAACTTTCGCTTCTTCCTGAACGTACTCAATAAAGATGAGGATCAATGCATCCAACACAGATAAATTACCACCGATGTGGCCTACCCCGGCGTCATAATGCATTTTTAAAAGACGAAGCTTCGCTCTCCTAAATGTTTCAGCAGTTAGTTTCGACGGTTTAATTACCTCTATTGTCATTATCGCTCGTCCATCAAAGAGTTAGTAACGAGATAGTGATCGTTGATCAAACCACAAAAATAGTTCAGTTCTCTATATACCTCACGAACTGCACCAAAATTTAACGACAAATTCTACTTCATATGCCCAAACTACTGATCGGCAGGTGTATGGCAAGTCGTGGGGACAAATATCAATAGAGACGAATGAGACGGGATGAATATCATCTCAGGTGTTCGATATTTTTTGAAAATAAAATAGCCAGATGGTGGATGAATATTGGCCACCTCATCTACGGAAAACATGCGGAACAAAATCATGTCCATATCAGATGTTTTTTCTTCAACCGGTATAATATCGGGCCTGAGCGGCAGCCAATCTTCTTCAGGCAGAAAAGGTGAAAGAGAATAGTTTTTAAAAGGACTCAGAACACTTAAAAATGTGTCTTTAGTCTGATTTTGATGGTAGTTAATCTTACACTCTCGCTGATTTAAATCCTTTAAGTCGGTGGCAATCCGATAGTAATAATTCCGTATTTCTGCACTCCATTTTTGATTCTGAAATATTGAGGGCGTATCTACCTGCACTGCACTTAGCCTAATATCGTTGCCTGGAAAAAAATTATTCCCTGAAGCTTCACTTGAAATATTGCAAGCTAACAACGTACCGACTACAGAAAAAATTATCATCTGCAAATTTATTTTGCTCAACAGATGGTAAAAAACAATGATCGCAATTGAGCTACCGGTTGCCAGCCGAAACACCTCTGGACTGTGTAACGCACTACTCGTCAAAAGACACGCTGCAATTGAAATTTGTAGAACTGAAAAGTTAACGGCTCGCGGTTGAATCAAAAACCTGAGTATTACGCTCACAGAACAGATTAATGACAGCCCTAATACAATCCAATTAACAATGAGCTCTTTGGAATTAATCCAAATAGTTGCCATCAGCTTGTCAAAAAGATGTGGGCCAGACATGTGGGGCCACCATTTAATATAAACCCTAGGCAGATCCCAAGCATAGATCAACCAATAACTCAATAAATTATTGAGATATAAAAAACAAATAAATAAAATTATTGGCGTAAAAAAACCAATAGAATTAAATATAAAATTATTTAATCTGAATTTATATTTTTTTTCTAAATAAGCATAGGATAAAAAATTAAAAATACAAATTAATAATAACGCAGGTGCAAGACCTTCTCTTATTAAAACAGCTATGCCAAATGATAGTCCTGTGAGAACGGACCGTATATTACTAGATGGACTGATGAGTAAGTTATATAATCCAAAAGCAATAAGAGGAAATGCTAAGTAATTTGACCAAGGATAAACAACAATTGGATGAAGGCCTACACAAGTCAAAAATACGCACATAGACCAAACACGATTGCCACTGACGAGAAGGCTGATTTTGTAAATTAACCACAAGCCCGAGCAATAAAAAACCACAGTAATGATAAGTATTGACTGCAAGCTCTGATTAATTGAGAAGGCAAATGCATGTATTAAAGTTGTACCAAACCCATACTGGATGAATATATCCTTGTAAGGCAATCGACCATCATATAAATCTTTGGCATTACTTAACATTAATCCCCAGTGATGAGGGTCAATGCTATAAGTACCTTGCCATATGGAAGCTCCACCACTCGCAATAAGGGTGACTATAACGACCACACCAACCCAATTTATTCGCTGAAACATATGAGTTCATTTGTAAGACTGGAATATCGGAAAGGGTCATTAGAAATCATCTTTAGCCCACCTTGGTTGTTTCTCAATAAATCAGCATTTATGAAGATTCTAGAGGGAACATCTGAATAACGGCGTTTGAACGAAATAATTTTCACTGCAAACGTCGGGTATTAAAAATTTGCGATCACGATGACGGTAAACGATCATTTTTTAGGCGATTTCGCTCCAAACCCACCCCTTTCAGGGGTTGTGCGCCCATTTCGGACGGCACCTATCCTGTCGCGCTCATCAACCGTCGCCGTACCATCCACAAGTTACTCAACGCAAACAGCGTCACAATCTGTGCCGTGTTCTTGACCAGTCCGCGGTACCGCACCTTGCGGTACCCAAACTGGCATTTGATCAACCGGAACTGATGCTCGACTTTGGCACGGACGCTGACCTTCAATTTCTCAATGCGCTCAACGGACTTTCCAATACCTTTATTGGCAATCGCGCGCCGTTGACTCGGCTTCATCGCCACGTGCCATTGCGCCTTGCAACCATCATTCTCAACTCGCTTGTCGGCGCCAAGATACCCAGAATCACCAAAGACCGCATCTTCCTCGCCGTGCAACAAAGCATGCGCCTTCATCCCGAAGTGCCAGTTGTTGCCCTTCTTGGTCTGATGCATGTCCGGATCGCGCTCCCCGAGCATCGCGTTGACCTCGGACATCAATCGCGTGGCCAGGTCGTTGCGCTCAAGCAGATGACGAAAGTTCAGGATCGTGGTCTCGTCCGGCAGGCTGCCGCGTGTCAACGACAACCCCGCAAACTGCCTCATCGATTGACTGTCGTACAACGATTCTTCCATCGCCGGATCGCTCAGTGCAAACCACTGCTGCATGAAGTGAATGCGCAGCATCTTCTCAAGTGGATACGGCGGGCGTCCGCCTTTGCCCTTGGGATACGTGGACTCAATCAACACCGTCAGACGAGACCAGGGAATCACCTGGTCCATCTCGGTGAGAAACTTCTCGCGCCGCGTCTGCTTGCGCTTGGCAACGAACTCTGCATCGGAAAAATCCAAGTTGGCTCATGTCGATTCAATCAGTCAGGTTCTGGCAATATCTATCAGACAACAATTCGGTCTCGAAGTTCGTAAATCTCGAGGCTTTTCAGAGTTTCCCTCGGACGACTTTCAAGAGACGGTGTTGGTCACATCTTCGTATGTTCCCTGGACAAGACATTTTCTGTCAGATATCTTCACAATCATATCGGAGTGGCGAAGAGTGGTCAATCTATGAGCTACAGTGATGATAGTGATGTCTTTTGCCAAGGCATCTATTGAGCGAATAATAGACTCTTCGGTTTCAAAATCAAGAGCGCTCGTGGCCTCATCAAAAATAATAACCTTCGCTTGCTTATATAGTGCCCGGGCAATGCCGATCCTTTGCCTCTGTCCACCAGATAGTCTCACACCTCGCTCGCCAACTACTGTGTCATATTTGAGAGGCCAACTTTCTATTGTTTCGACGAGTTCTGCCTGTGAAGCAGCCATTTTCATGCGATCAAAATCAATCAAAACCCTTGGGGTGCCAAAGGCGATATTTTCCGCAATTGTTAAGTCAGCCAGAAAAATGTTCTGTGGCACATGGGCAATTAAAGACTGCCAGGATCTTCTATATTCTTCGTCGATAATTTTGCCATCAACCGATAGATGTCCTCGTGTAGTTGAAAGCAACCCCATCAAGAGGTCCAATAGCGTGCTTTTCCCGCCGCCAGTTGGCCCTATAATCCCCAACCGTGAACCTTTGGGAATAGTTAAACAAAGATTTTCTAATACCCAATCAGCACTCGATTGATAACGAAAATAAACTGAACTTAATACAATATTTCGTTCATATGTAAGCTTTTTTAATGGCTGATCCACGTAATTAGGTAAAGGCTGCTTAAGTAAACTCATTGCGTCAGCCAGCGTGCCCAGACCACCCTGCACTGACGCCCAACTCGCGTAAGCATTTTGCAACAAAGGTAGCAATCGTTGAGCACTCAGCGCGATGACTCCCAGTACTGGTAGAGCTGCGCCAAACCCATTTGATCCCGTAGACAGAAGGTAGGCAATCACAGCTATCGAAACGACACCAAATGCTTCAATAATAAATCTAGGGCAATTTCCAATGACAAAAATGGTGGCCTGGGCGTGTCGAAGTTTGTGATCAGCGTTGCTATAAAGATTTGTAAAGATAGTTTGCGAACCATCTAATAAAACGTCTCTGATACCGCCGAGCCCTTCTTGAACTGCTTTGATAACTTTAGTTTGTTCTGTACTAACTCTAATTCCGTTATCTAAAAGGCTTTTTTTGGTCATGCCGTACACGAGCATATAAATAATTGCAAAGAATCCAAACACTGCCACGGTCGCTTTTGGCTCAATACAAATTAACGCTGCTGTAATAGCGGTCAACATAAGTCCAGAACTAACTAGTAGTAGAGTTGGATTTACGGCGTTAGAAATTATATTATTCACCTTTAGAGTAATGCCAGATATGAATTCACTACTATTTTGATTCAAGTGAACTTCGTAAGGTTGGTAAAGCGTTCTTTTATATATTTCAACGCTAAACTCTGCACCAATTGCATAACTCAATTTAGTTTGCACAAACAAAAGTATTAATCGTAAGGTCGCAGAGAGAATCGCGAAGAAAATAAATAACAATGTTATTGGCAGTAACAAACTCTCGAACTTAAGAAAAGCAAATTGGTTAAATATGGGTTGCAATAGCTGAAATTCAGTAAGATTTTTCGGTGTTGCGAGTATGGTTAAAAAAGGTACTACGGTACCTATACTGATCACCTCCGCTACAGACACAATCAACATTAAAAACAGAAGCAAATAGATTTGGAATCGCCGCCTCCGCGAAAGATGTTGCCATACTTGAATTAATAAATCTAAAGCTTTAGGTTTAAATAACATGCTGTTGGTTCGATTTAAGAAATCTCAAGGTTTGAGACTTTACATATGTTGCACGGTGAAGCTATTTTGTATCCATACGAATTTATGTAGGCGTCCCTTATCGAGTAGTTCGATACTGCAAGTACCAAGCTACAAATGCAGCTACCCCATCCTGCACCTTAGTAGATGGGAAAAAACCAAACTTTTTAGTCAATTCAGTAATATCCGAATGCGTGGCAGGTACATCCCCTGGCTGTACAGTCAACCATTCTTTTTTTGCAGTTTTGCCAAGAGCAGTCTCGAGCGCTTCAATATATTCCATCAGTGTTACAGCGGCCCCACTTCCAATATTGTAGATTTTGTAGGGTGCTTCACTTGAATTAGGGGTTGGCGTCACACCGCTCCATGCGGGATCGGGTGACGCGGGGTGATCTAAAACGTTCAACGCTCCGAGCACAATGTCGTCGATATAAGTGAAATCTCTTCTATGATTTCCATGGTTATAAATCTGAATTGGCCTATCTTCGAGAATAGCCTGAGCAAACTTAAACAATGCCATGTCAGGCCGACCCCAAGGGCCGTACACGGTAAAAAAACGAAGGCCAGTGGTTGGCAACCCGTACAGATGGCTATACGAGTGGGCCATCAGTTCATTCGATTTTTTCGTGGCTGCGTAAAGACTCAACGGATGATCGACGTTTTGATCAACTGAAAACGGATAGCTTGTATTCGCGCCATAAACGCTTGAAGAACTGGCATAAACAAGATGTTCAACTTGGGCCTGGCGACAACCCTCTAATACATTGGCAAACCCAACAATATTTGAATCAATATACGCCTGAGGATTTTCGAGAGAATATCTTACCCCTGCCTGCGCGGCTAGATTGACGACCTTGGTCGGTTTTTGCACCTCAAACAGACGGGCCATGTCATCACGATTGGCAATATCCATTCGAATATGGGTGTAATTCGGATGCTGGATAAACCGTTGAATACGCGCGTCTTTGAGGGCGGGATCGTAATAGTCATTGTGATTATCAATGCCGACCACCGTATCCCCTCGTTGCAGTAACGCATGGGTAAGAGCTGCCCCAATAAATCCTGCAGAGCCAGTAACTAGAATTTTCATGAAAGCGTCAGCGTTGTCGAGCCGACAGTTTACTACCAAGCCGTGGCCAGCTTCAGGCAGGCACTTGCCACCGCAGCAGGATCAACAGCCGCAATACAGGGGACGGTTTGCACATCAGTTGTCAAGAATTTGCAATGCCAATTGCAGCCGTAGCAGTCCAGTTTTTGAAACATGACCGTCGGTTTCGGCCTTTCTGTCTCTCGCTCGGGTGAATATGGCAAGAAACGCCCAAAGTGGCCGCCCCCAAAAATACAAACAGACGGGGTCTGGGCAGCCGTCGCAAGGTGAATGGCAGCTGATTCGTTGGCGATCAACAGTTTCGCACCCCGTATCACTTCAACCAGTTCATTTACGGTAGTTCGCCCAGCCAAATTGATGGTTGGCACTTGCGCCAACTGTTCAACGTCGTCGCAGAGCTGGCTTTCTGCCCCTGTGCCACACAAAACCATTGTCAACCCTAGCTGCTGACAAATCGTTTGGGCGGTCGCTGCAAAGTGGGCCGCTGGCCATCGTCTGAGGGCCCACGACGCCCCTGGGACGACGACAAAATACGCCTCAGCAATCTGAAGTTCACGCGGCAGCACATGGCGTTGATCGATACGCGGCAAGGTACTTTTAAACGAGCTGTGCCCAAGGGCTCGAACAAACGCGGCATTCAGATTGAGCTCAACGATCGCCTGTTGGCCCAAATCCACCAGTTGGGTGTACCAACGATCTGACACTTGTTTTTTGTCAGGGGCGATATTGCTCAAATTGCCCAGGTGCCCAATACGCTCGGGGGCATTGGTTGCTCTGACACACAGGTCGGCTACGTACTCTCTCGAGTAAGTCGGTTGAATCGCCACTGAAAACCCACGTCTGCGCAGCTTAATCAACTGTTTCAACCGATACCCGTCGTGGGACCTGAGCCTCGGTACATCGACGGCAATCACCTCATCCCAACAGTCGAAGTTTTTCGCCAAATCTGCCCAAATCGAGTTGGCATAGAGCACCATTCTCTGGTTTGGATAGAGCATCCGATAGGCTTGGGCTGAATCCAGCCAAATCACAAAATCACCCACCAGATCGAGCCTCACCAGCACAACAGACCCCTGCGCTGCCTTCTTTACTGGCCACTTGTCAATGAGCCAGAACCTTTCAGTCAACCAACTGACCAGCACAGCGACCACCCGCGCACGCGACGATTGCACCCGGCGCCTGGCTCGCACCCGTGCGCTATTGAGCTTTCTGAGCGGTACCGTCAGCAGGGTCATGAACGTTGATCTAATACTGAGTGATGTTTATTTAGGGATGACGGAGAAGTAGTACCTGCCACCCAAGGGTATCGACATGTGGGGCAGTATCATCAGCACCTTGTGCAAGTTACCATCAAAATAAGGTGAACACGGCAACGGCGCAGACCAACAAGGGCCATAGGATTTGGCAATATTCACGTCTAAGCCGTAGTCTGTTCGTCGCTGAGTGATCGCTGCATTCGGGATTGTGTGCCACCCGGTAAAACGCGTGGTCGTGATCCCACTTAGCTTTAACATCACAACGCCTACCACCACCAACAAGACCCGATTGGTCGCGGGATGTTTGAACAGGCGCAGTAAGAAGGTGTCGCCATAGTGGCCCCACTGATTCAGGGCAAACTGCCACGCACCCAAGGTCAGCAACAACGGCAATATGGCGCCAAGAAAACGGGGGTCTGGGGCGGTAAAAAACCAGAATACCAAGGCGCTGACCAAGGGTACATATAACCAGTAGGTTGCCGTGATAGCGTTGTTATGTGATCTTCTGATTAAAGAGACAAGATTCAGACCGCCAAACAGCACTGCCACACCAAAGGTCAGACGGGTAAGCCGCGTCAGTCCGTGAAACCAAGGCTCAAGCCAATCCCAACTGCGAAGCACGCTATAGGGCGTCAGCACCCCAGGCGTTCTCGCCCAACTGTAAATGATGAGCGACTCGTATTGCGCCACACCGGGCTTAACCGCCCAGGGCAACCCCCATTGGCCCAACAGCGGGCTCGGAAAGAACGGGGCCCCTGACAGCAGCACGCTACGTAACAGGTGAGTGACCACAATCAATACCAGCGTCGACAAGAGCACGCACCAGGTCAACCGTGCGAGGTAACGGTATTGACAACACAAGATCAGCGCAAACAGGCCACACGTGCTTGCAAACACGACCGTACTGAGTTTGATCGTTAACGCTGCCGCACAAAGCGACATCACAACCACGGCATCCTGCGCACACTGGCTTCGGTTGTTTGCCTGCAATAGCCTGAACAAAAAGACAAAAATAGGGATCTCAATCAGATAAACAGCGATATCAGGGCTGGGATTTTCAACAACCGACGCGCTCGTGGTGATGTAGACAAACAGGCAGGGCCAGAAGACGTAACGCCACCGCTTTGATTGAGCCATGCCAACTTCGATCAATGTCGCGCAGGTGAGAATCAGCAAGAAGAACCCACCCGTCGCATAGCCTTTGTTCCATAAAGGCGCCATATTGCACAGCGCCAAGAAGCCAAAGTAACTTTGATTAAAACCAAAGCGCATGTGTACATTTGCGAGCCCCGGGATCAGTGGCGCTTCGTTGAGCCATTTGATTGAACCGAAATGATAGAGACCAGAATCAAAATTGCCGGGCGTTTGCATCGCGCGAAAAGCCCAAATCACGGTAAAAAACAACCCAACCAGCACGTATAACCAATGGCGCCGCAAAAAGTCAGCAATCGCTCGACAGGTTGCATATTCGGATTGAATGAAACCTCGAAAAAAACTACTGCACCCGATACTCGCCACGAGAAGGCTGATGACCCAGTCAATCGGTCTGAAAAAATGAATCAGTTCAACCAGCGCGAGGATGACTGCAAACCCCAGCCACATGGATGAGGTGCTCAGTCTTGAAGGAGACTGAACCCCGTACAGTCGAAAGGCAAATTGCCCCCAACCCGCCAAAGTCGGGATTAACACCGCAACCAGTGCGGTGATTTCAGTGAAACTCGCGAGCGCGTTGACTGTCGCAGCCAGCATTAATGCCCTCGGATCAGTTTGCGCTGAATTCTCAGCAGCCCTGTCAGAACGCGGTCGAACCAGCCTCGCCGTCTGCCGACATGTTTTAAAAATAAATGGTCTAGGTCTTTAAAGTACTGCTCTTCTAAACGACCAGATCCTGATATCGACCCTTCGTAGAGACGAAAAACCGCAAGGTCTTCTTTCAACACCTCGTGCCGTGCCCCCTTGATGAGGAAGTTTAAAAACAACTCATAATCCCAGCAAGTCGTGTTGTTGGTGTTGAATCCACCCACCTGTTGATAAAGCACGGCGGGGAAAAACGTCGTCTGCTGAAACATCACCGCTGAACGATTAAGCATGGAAAATGAGGTGAGGGCGCTTGGATAAATGGGGGTTCGTTGCGCCGAGCCATTTTCTGTGTAACCCCCTCCGGTCACAAAGACCTGACCGGGATGCTGCAAAAAAAACTGTGTGATCTGCTTGAGCGCCCCGGGCAATAAATAATCGTCAGAGTTGATAAAGCCATAGATATCGCCCGTCGCCACGGCGAACCCTTTATTCAATCCATCCGCAGGGCCATTGTCGCGTTCAAATACTCGCACAATGCGATCACCATAGGATTCAATCAGCGCGCGGCTACCGTCTGTGCTGCCAGGATCGACCACGATATATTCAAGCTCGCAGTCCGTTTGCGCCAAAATAGAGTCAATGCAGTGACGCAGATATTTTGCTTGATTGAACGAAATCGTGACGATCGATATTTTCATCTTAATGTTTCGCGCCTTGGTCTGCGACATATTGCCAGGTCTGCGCCAGGCACTTCTGCCATGAATAGTTTGTGGCGAGCGCTTTGGCTTTAGCTGCGAGAGATTCTCTCATGTCCTTGTTGTCGATCAGTTGCTCGATCGCATCAGCAATTGAGACATCATCCTGAGGGTCAAAATAAACACCTGCCTCTCTGAGCGTTTCTGGCAGACTACTGCGATTTGAACACGCGATGGGCAAACCAAGCGTCATCCCTTCCAATAAAGTGATACCGAATGTTTCCACGCTTGACGCAAAAACAAAGATGTCCGCACTAGCGATCAGCGCGGGTATGTCGCCATGCGAAACAAAATCTAACAACTGAACAAATTGATGGCTTGGGTCAGTCTGGCTGATCTGTTGATCGACGATTGCTTTGCCCTCAGGGTTACCCCCACCGGTTAACGTCAAGGTGACGTCGTATCCCCGATCTCTGAGTCGCTTGATCGCTCGGATAACCTCGGCCTGATGCTTGTACTTCCACAAGGGCGAGATATACAAACAGCGAAGTGGTCGTTCACGGTCGGTGGGCCAAGCTACTTTAGGCAATTCGCCTTTAAATGCCTCGTCAACACCGTGGGCAATACAGCAGATGTTTTTAAGCTGACCTGTAAACAATTGCGTACGGTCTGCTGCGTAGTGCGTCAAAAAAATCACGGCCTCAGCACGTTTGAATGCTCTGATTTGCACTCGCCTCAAGACGCGCTGGTGGATGTCACCCAACCCGAAACCGTACAGCTCATCAAACCCCTTTTCAAAAGGAATCATGTTTTGATGCAAGACGACCATCGGGTGAAACCGGCAAAAGGTGGTGGCATCCACCGAGAACAACACTTGGCACCCGGTCGCCTTAATCTCTTTCGCCAGTTTCGTCGCTTGCCAGACGATTTGATGCAGTAATGATTTTGTAGTGACAGCCGGGCAATGCTTGATCAGCCATGGTCGGTCGGGCAATTGATCAAGCAGCTCACGATAACTCCAGACGTGTACCTCACCTATCCCGTAACTGGTCAGATCATCGACGTGCAAGATGGCTTTCAGATGGGCGATCCCGCCCCCCGACTTAATACGGGAGGCATCGACGGCGACTTTGATCTTGGCCTTCATCATCGGGCTTTGCGATGCAACACAGAAATCAGACTTGCCGCCGTCACCTCAGGGCTCGTCTGACTGGCGAGCTGCATACTTCGTTTACCCATCATGACCAGCGCATCATCAGACAATGACGACATCAAGTGCATGGCACGTGCAAGGGATTGCGCAGCATTTTGGCGAAAGGTAAAACCATTAAACCCGTCAACTAAATATTGCTGTCTGGCCCCCACATGTTCGGACAAGATCAAGGGCAATCCGGCGCAAGCAAATTCGTGAGCAACAACGCCCCAAGGTTCATAGCGGCTAGGCAGCACAAAAGCACCCGATTGACTCGCTCTGGCGACCAATTGCGCTTGCGGCAAGAACCCCTCGACAGAAATATTTGCATGGCGCGTTGTTGCCCTTAGCAATTGATCCATCAACGGCCCATTGCCTATACAACTCAGCCCCCAACGCCCCTGATATTTCGCTTTATAGATTTCAAACGCTTCAAGCAAAATATCCACCCCCTTTTGCGAGGCGAACCGACCCACATATAAAAACTTCTGGGGATACTTTTCTTGTTTGACCGTCTCTAAGGTTTTGCCCGCCTCTGTGAAGAGGGTCGAATTGCCGCTCAACAAGTTAGAAATGATTTCGGCTTTAGTAAAGCCGAGTCGAGCCGCATATTCGTATTGCAAGGGGCCTGGCACCCAGAGATAGTTGTAATACGGCTTTTTGTAGAACCAACGCATCACCAGGCAAGCCAAGTACTTGCGCAACGAACCCGTCCACTGGCCGTCCAAGCCCGCAACCACCGGGATGCCCAACGCTTTTAACCGGCGTAAGGCTGGAAAATACCCCTTGTCCATCCAACCCGTCACATAGACGAGATCGGGACGCAAATCCATCGCAAACTCGACAATCTGGGCGCTTGAATGGGCAGAACGATCATGAAATCGAAGATTCGGATGATTCGTATGACTGGTTGGGATAAAGGGGGTGAGCTTGTTTTGAGTCCAGTGAAAGACGTCGACAGTCGCGCCGTAATCTGTGGCTAATCGCTCAAAGACAGGGATGTTGTGCCCTTGCAGTTCTGTGTAGAGATATAAGATTTTCATTCGAAAGCCCTGCCCGAGTGCAGGCGTTGATAGACTGCCAAGGTTTCTTGGGCACATCGTTGCCAGGTAAATTGCTGAATACGCTCGGCCCCAAGGCCGACTAACTGTCGGCGACGACTTTCGTCAGTGATCACTTTTTCGATGGCAGCTGAGATGGAATCCACCTCGTTTGGATCAAAGTACTCTGCGGCAGTACCGATCACCTCGGGCATCACGCTGGCCTGACTGCTGATGACGGGGCAGTTTCTGGCCATCGCTTCAAGCGGTGGCAAACCAAATCCCTCGTAAATCGAGGGATAAACAAAAGCGATTGCACTTCTGTACAACTGATCCAAGGTGTGATCATCGCCACTCATTTGCCTGATTTGATTTGCTCTGAAATTAAGCCTCTGAATATGCTGAGTTTCTTGCGCGGTAAATGCACCACCCCCAAAAGCGATCAAATCGACGCCCGCTCGCAAGGTAGGCGAATGGGCAAGCCCCGTCAACAATCGATCAAAGTTTTTATAGCCCTCTCTGAGACCCACATAAAGTAAAAACGGGCGGTCATTGTTTTGAACCGTCGAGGGCCAAGCCCCTAACGATCTCGACGGCGCTTGGTCACACCCCAAATGTATGACAGAGATCTTGTCCTCTGGGATATCAAAGAGGCGAACCAAGTCGTCTCGCGTTTGATGTGAAATACAAATCACGCGGTCGGCTCTGGACACGGCTGCGTATTTTTTCGACCTTTTTCTATCGTTGGTATCGGCACCGTCGGTACCAAAAAGCTCACCGATCATGTCAAAAACGGTGACAACACGTGGGGTCTTTACCGGTGCAGAGGGTTGGTTTGAAAAATAGGTTTCGTGCACAACATCCGGTTGCCATCGCTTGATCTGCTGCCTACTTAACCAAGCGTTAGCCAGCACCATCGCTGAGGCTGCTTTGGGCGGATATCGCTTGACACCGAACCCGTGGATGAGCCCCTCGTTCAGATCTCTGGCGTATTGATTGCGGTATACCGGGGCAAAAATCGCTACCGCTTGTTCTTGCGATGCCAGTATAGGGGCGAGGCTGCAAAAATAGCGTGAAATACCCCCGGTCGTTTGAAGACAGAATGCCTGATGATCAAACGCGATTCGCATTTAGCGCATCCGTAAGAGATGTCTTTTGATACGACGCCACTGGCGTTTGGCAAAAGACGGTGCGATTTGATCATCGGCAATGAATTGATCGCCTTTGCGATCTTGTAAAACCGCATCAGGGTGAATCAACGGGAAGATCATCGGTTCGGTCGCCATATTCGCATGGATGCCAACCACCTGGGTGTGTGTCGCCTCAGGCCCAAAACCGATGTTAGAAATCAGATTGACATTGGGAGCAACCTGCAGCATGCCCTTCAACAGACAGGTGAACGTCCAAGAGCAATCCCACGTATCCAGGCTGCCATTGTGAACCGCCTCAAAAGAATTGCGCCAGTAGGCCTGCTCGCCCTTACTTGAGAAGCTTGCCTCTAGCCAACCTTCATCCCGGTACTTTGGCCACAGGGTGAGGTCGCGATCATAGTGCTTCCAGGCTCTGCGCCATGACGCCCAACCCCAGATATGGGTGTAACGCGAGAAATAGTAACTTGCCGAGCCTCGCTGACGACCAAACTGCAAATTGCCGCCTGACACCATACTGACACGTTCATCGTGACGATAGCGGCTCAGCATCTCTTGGCAAAACCGAAAGAAGGTCGGCTCAGGTAAACAATCATCCTCAAGGATAATGGCCTCTTCCACCATTTCGAAAATCCAGTCGATACCACTCGACACTCGCATCTTGCAGCCCATATTGGTATCTGCGAAATTGGTCAATACCTCACAAGGCCAATCGACTTGCTCGATGATGGCACGGGTTTGCCGACATCTTTCTGCTTCGCCGACCCGGTGATGACGAGGCCCATCAGCCACCACCAGTAGTTTGGGGGGCTTGGCCTTCGCAATCTCGTTAAACACCCGTGCCGCCGTATCGGGGCGATTAAAAATAATGAGCGCAACGGGCGTCGTAAGCTGAAATTCTGACATCATGCCTTTGTATCTGAAACCGCGCGTCTAGCTCGCAACACCCGCTTGAATGAAACGCGACAATCGTTGCTGGGCCACATCAAGATTAAAGTCTTGTCGGTAGGCTTCGAAATGGTCGGCAAGATCGGGGATCGCGCTCAGTTGAGCCAAACCTTCGCAGATACTGTCGACGCTGTTTTCTTCTACCGCTAGCCCGATTTTATAACGGCTGACACGTTCACCCATTAAGTAGGCCGCTGAGACAAGAATGGGCTTCTTGAAATAGGCGGCCTTAGAGAGCATGTTGCTGCTTCGCGCAAAGTCGCGGTAAACAGCAAAAATAATATCCGCTGCTGCGATCACATCGTTGAAATGACGTTCATCCGGCAAATAATCCGGATAAATCAATAAATTGACAGGGGGGTCAGCCACCATCGAATCCAAGGCACGTTGATCCGCTGGGGTGAGATTATTGCGATTAATCCGGCCGATCTGCACAAAGTACCAAGCTTGCGAATCGGCACGACGAATCACCTCACACCACAGCGCAAGGTTTTTCTGCTTGCCGATTGAGCCGCCCAGAAACACAATTTTGCGGCCTGCCGCTTGGGCGATGATTTGTTGAGTTAACGCAGTGCGCGTCGCTGGCAAATCGACATCGGCAATATCAGGCATATATTCAAAATGCCGGTCAGGTAGTGTCTGCTGATAATGTTCGCAAACCAGTTCATCCAAAAAGCAGGTGCCGCGGTAGTTTGGTTTTTGGTAATACGCCTCGACCGGATCTGCCCCTGGCGTGATGCAAACCGCTGACCACGGCGTCGATTCGATGAAGTCGACGTCGCGCCAAGCCTCTTGATCGATCCGGTAGGCGTCGATATACATATTCAGTACGTGACTCACCTGCCCAGGATATTGAGCAAGAACCTCGTTCACAGCAGCGGCAAACTGCGCCGGATGCAAGACGGATTCAGTTCGAGGCTGAGCCTGGGCCGAGGATGGCAGGGCCTGTCGACTCAGGCGAACGCGCCGATAGATGCTGTGAGCGAGCTCAACCACATGATACGCAGCAACCACACCCAGGCGATGACCGTACTGCGCCAAGGTCTTGGGTTTGGTTTGATACCGCACTTTGTCGTAAGCGGTATTCAAGGCTTGCCAGGCCTGTCGGCTCAATGAGGGTTGGGTTGCGTGGTGTTGCTTTGCTTCAAAAACAATCAACGCATCCGACGGTTCGAGCCCTTTTGCTAATAATTTTGCTCGCAAAGCACGCGGATCGGTCGAGACGGCAATGACACGCCATCCGGCTTGTCGCAACATGTCGACAAACAGCACGTGCCATGAATCCAGATGCCCTTCGTTCGAGATAGGGTTATAGACAAGGATATAGCCGTTGGGGTTCATCGATGCTCGGGCAACTGCTTCGCGTGACGGGTGACAGCCGTTTGATAGACATCGAGATACTGACGCACCACAACCTCGGGGGCAAAGCGTTGCTCAACCAGCTGACGCGCATGAGACGATAGCTGCAACCAGCGCGCCGGGTCCTGAAGTATCCAGGTCATCCCTTGCGCCAAACTGTCAGTGTCAAAGGCAGGCGCCAACCAACCGCTTTGCTGATGCTCAACGATATCCGGTAACCCACCGATGTTGAAAGCCACCACGGGTATGCCACAGGCATGCGCCTCGATCGCCGTGTTGGGCAAGTTATCCAGCCGAGACGGCACTGCCATCACATCCGCGGCGGCGTAGATCAACCGCATGACATGATCGTCATGCACTCGGCCTAGCCAGTGCACCTCGCACGGCCACTCCTGTGCAAGCGCCGGACGACGCTGACCAAAGATCAACAAATCTGGCACCACTTGCCCTGTCTTTTTTAACGCGATCAAAGCATCGCGCAGCAAGTCTTCGCCCTTGAGCTGTGCCATCCCGCCCGCAGAACCTGACAACACGTACTGCTTGTCTTGCGCCAACCCTAACACGGCCCGAGCAAAGGTCTTATCAATCGGGTGCCAGAGGTGTTCGAGCTCGAGCGGGTTAGGGATCACACACACCGGTTGATGCCCTAACAAGGCACTATCACCGACGCACTCTGCCATCCAATGACCTGGGGTGACAATGTGAAACGTCTGGTTTGCCCAGGCCTTGCGCTTGCGCTCCCAGGTCTGGCGATTCAGATCAGGGCCAGACTCACCCCTTGGCCGGTTGTCAGGCCGGTAACCCACCCTGAAACGAGCATCAGGCTGTTCATCGAACACCACATGCTCACCACCACAAAACGCCCACATGTCGTGCAGCGTCCAGACAATCGGTTTGCGAATGCGGCCGATATCTTCAATGGAAAGCAGATTGGCCACCCAGTGCAAGTTGACGACGTCGGCATCGCTCTCATTGATCTCAGCCACGATGCAAGCACTTTCGTCACCAAACGAATGCATGATGGTGTTACTGCTCTTAAATTGACGGCGGTCAAAGTCGCGCCACTTCTGCTGTAATTTGTTGTTGACCTTCTGACTGAAACTGCGCGGCCCTTTGCCTGCAATCACCCGGTCATTCGCCGTCTGGCGGGTCAATACCCGCATGCGACTATCAACACCACATTGCAACAACGCCGTGTGCAAGCGGTAAGCGGCCCGCGAGGCGCCTCCACTAAAATCATCGGTCGAGAGTTGCAAGACTTTCATCTGTTTATCTAATCAGTGATCAGGTTGGTTTGTGCATACAGTCGGTTAAAAACTTCATCAAGTGCTGACCCAAGGCGTCGCTACTGAAATCTTTTCGATAGGCATCGAACTGCGCCTGACGACGAGGCGACTGGTTAACAAGTGCTACCAGCGCCGCTTGCATGGCGGACACGTCGTTCTCGTCAACCGTCATCCCGATATCATATTGCAGCACTCGCTGACCCATTAAATGCCCACTCGCCACCAATATTGGTTTATCAAACGCAGCGGCTTTGCCGGGCATGTTGCTGCTGATGGTGAAATCGCGATAAACCGCAAAGATCACGTCACTCGCTTGCATGATTTCGTTAAAGTGCGCTTCGTCTGGCAAATAGGCAAGCTTAATGAAAAGATTCTCAGGACATTGCACCTTGATCTTGGCAAGTTCTCGCGCATCCTCTTCGGCGAGGGTGTTTTCAAACATCTCGCCGATCTGCACAAAAAACCACTGCTCGGCATCCATGACCGAAATCAGTTGATACCAGCGGGCCAAATTTTTGTTGCCCCCGAGGGTACCCCCCAGAAAAACAATATTGCGACCTCGGGCGCGTTGCTTAATGTCAGTCAAGAGTGCGGTCTGCACCTCTGGCAGTTTGCTCTCTGTGATGTCTGGCAAATAGGCGAAGCACTTGCGTGGCAAAGCTTGGCAGTATTGGTCGCGGACGCGCTCATCCAAAAAGCACATACCCGCAAAGGAAGGCAAGTCGTAATAAGCTTCGCTGCCGTCGACGGTTGGCACGAAACGAATCCCCGCCCAAGGCAACATACGAGCTGTGTCAAACCGCTGCCAGCTTTGGCGTGTCGTCGGGTACATGTCCATATACATGTTGAACACGAGAGTGGGTGACCAGCGACATTGTCTTCTGAACACCCGCAGCCGGTTAGCGAAATCATCGGGGTTGAGATATCTCGGGTCGTGGCCGGGGGTGTCTTGATCGGCACCCAACAAGTGTTTCAACCGCGCATTCAAAAGAGGCTTCAACGCGCGAAGCACGCGACCCCAAACTCGCTCGCTCAAGGTGCGCGGTGAGACTGCCCAATCCAGCACCTGCAAGTTGGGTGAATCCGCTTGCCCCTTGATCTGCAGCCTGGCGATTAAATCAGCCGTATCCGGGGTGGCTGCGATAACCCGCCAGTCAGCCTTGAGCAAGAGCGACACAAAGAGAGCGTTCCATGAATCGAGATGCCCGTGTCCAGAGATCGGGTTGTAGAGCAAAATAACCGGTGCAGATCGGTTCATCGAGCGACCACCTGCTGGTACCACATCTCAAGCAGTACCAATTTATAAGTGAAAAACAAGCCATGCCAGCCCTGCGCCTTCGTCGTTGCCAGCAGGTCATCCACTTTGTCGCGAAGAAGGACACCGCACTCAACGAGCTGCCCTGTGCGCAATTGATCACCATAGGCCTGGATTACGCCCGTCAGCCATTGATGCACCGGTGGCTGAAAACCCGCTTTGGGGCGCGATAACACCGCATCCGGCAAAACGCCTTTGAGTGCTTCACGCAGCCAGGCCTTCTGGCCTAGCGCTTGGTCAGGTTCAACCGCTCTGAGTGACATGACGGTTTTAATCAAGTTAGCATTGAGAAACGGCATGCGCGTTTCTACCCCGACGGCCATGCCGACCCGATCACCTAACGACAAGCAGTTTGACGTCAACCAGGTATCAAACAATAGGCGGATGATCGCTGCGGGTATTTGATCTCGAGCGGGTTGTCGGTGTGCGGTGGGTTCAAACAAAGTCTGCTGATTCACAGCACGCATCGCCTGACCGTAAACAGCTTTGGTTAAGGGATACGCCCCGGCGAAATCGGGATGCAAGAGGTAATACAGCAATTGCTCAGGCGGCTGGCGAGGGTCACCCAATTTCTGCAAGATATCCGCCCAATGCCGAAGGGCTGGACGCGCCCGAGGGTAATAAGACAATTTCAATAAGAATTGATGCGCCCCGGCCGAGCCTAGCCAGCGGGCAAAGCGAAGCAGTGTCGGATGATCAGCAGCCAACTGGTTAAGCCTGACCGCCTCGGTCACATAGGGATAGCCCCAGAACAGTTCGTCGCCCCCAATCCCCGACAGCAACACTTTGATGCCTTGATCGGCAGCTGCTTTAGGCACAGAGTAATGCCCAAAAGCGGCCGGATCAGCAATCGGCTCATCCATGATGCTCACGAGTTCTGGGAAGAAATCAACAAAGCTCTCGACGGGCAACTCGACCTCGTGGACAATCATCCCCAGCGAGGTTGCCAATTCACGAGCCTGCGCACGTTCATCATAATGTGGGCGACCTGGATAGCCAACACAGAAGGCGTGCATTGGCTGTGGGTTACTTTGTTGAGCGAGCGCTGCAATTGCCCCTGAGTCAATCCCACCTGACAGCGCGACACCTACAGGCACATCGGCACGCAACGTCATGTTGACGGCAGACGTCAGACTGGCTTTGATTTCAGCAAGAATATCTGTCTTGCTTTTTGGTCTGACAATTGGTTCAGCGATCGCCTCGACATCCCAGTAGCGCTGCGGGTCGACTCGCCAGTCAGCGAGCGACAAGGTCATCGTGTGCCCTGCAGCTAGTTTATGCACACCGTGCAACAAGGTCGCAGGCTCAGGGATGTACTGATAGTGCAGGTACTGGTCGATGGCAACCGGGTTGAGCGCTGGTCGCTCGGCGAGCAAAGGCAAGAGCCCTTTGAGTTCAGAGGCAAATGTTAACCGGTGCTCGTTGAATTGATAAAACAAAGGCTTTTCGCCGCAGCGATCACGAGCAATAAAAGCGGTTTGTGCCTGCTTATCCCAAATGACGAAAGCAAACATGCCCACAAACCGCTTGACGCAAGCCGACCCCCACGCCTCGTAAGCGGCCAGCAGCACTTCAGTATCAGAGTGGCTGGTAAAGCTCACCCCCTGCGCTTCAAGCTCGCCTCTTAATTCAAGGTAGTTATAGATCTCACCGTTGTAGGTCACCACGTAGCGTTCATGATGACTGAGCATGGGCTGATGGCCGGCAGCCGTCAGATCGATGATAGAGAGGCGAGTATGGCCAAACTGAACGTGATCATCGCTATAGGTGCCCGAGTCATCAGGCCCGCGGTGCGCCAGCTTGGCCACAAGCCGGTCAGACAGTAGCGGGCGAGACTCAGCTTGGCGATGGATCAGACCGAGGATGCCGCACATGCTAACCCCTAGACCCGAAAGCTTGCTTCAGCTTTTTGAGCGCCCATTGTGGCGATCGAAAAAGTTGTTCTTTTCTTCTTCTGAGCTGATTGTTGAATCGATCGGGATGGCTGGATCCGCCGAAATTCTGATTCAACACGTGACGATCAGCGACCAGATTTTGTTTAACAACGGTTGGGTGAGTCAGCGGGCCTAAGGGCAACGCCGGTAACCCTGCTTGATCGTCTGCGGTCACGGTGTGCGTTGCCTCAGGCCCAAACCCGATATTCGTCACGAGGTTCACTTGAGGTGTCGCGGTCAAACCACCGTGATACCAAACCGTCGCCGTCCATTGATAATCCCAGGTATCGATCTCACCGCGCTGCACCCGATCAAGGAGGTCTGACCAGATTTTTCGCTCAACGGGGTCGGGCAGTTTTTTCACCCAGTCAACAGTGTCTTTCCAGCCAGGCCAAAAGGGGATGTCTACGCGATAGTGCTGCCATGCTCGGCGCCAAGTCGCCCAGCCCCAGCAATGGTTGAATTTCGAAAAATAATACGCAGCATCGCCACGCTTCTTACCGTTCTGAAAGTTATTGCCCGTGATGACCCAAACGCGCGAATCAGCCTCGTAACGCGTCAACAGGGTGTCACAAAAAGAGAAAAAGTCTTGGTTAGGCAGGCAATCATCCTCAATCACGATCGCCTTTTCTACTTGCTCGAAGACCCAGTCAAGGCCAGAACTGACGCGACGTTTGCACCCCATATTGGCATCAGCGTAATTTCTCAACACTTCACAAGGCCAATCAATGTGAGCAACGATCTCGCGCGTTTCTCGACAACGAGCGGCATCAGTGGGGTGCCCTGCGCGAGCACCGTCGGCGATGATCAATAATTTACTGGGCCGCTGCTCGCGAATCACTGCAAAACTTTGACGCGTATGATGCGGCCGATTGAAGATGATGAAGGCGATAGGGGTATCTAGCATCGTCTATTCAACGTCAGTCAATGCGTTGCCTGCTAGCCGTTTAAACAAATCCGACGTTGCCATCAAATCTTGGTAGGTGCCATCTGCAACGATACAACCACTATCGAGCATCACAATCCGATCGCAAGCCTGCACGGTACGCAAACGATGAGCGATCAAAATCATCGTTCGCTCTTGACTCAGGTCTTGCACGGCCTGCATTACAGCGTCTTCTGTCATCCCGTCGAGTGCACTGGTGGCTTCATCGAATACCAGCACATCAGGGTTATGGTAAAGCGCCCGGGCAATCCCCAACCGTTGACGCTGGCCGCCAGAGAGCTTAACGCCACGCTCGCCGACCACGGTGCCGTAGCCGTCGGGCAATTGGTTAATAAACTCTTCAGCTTGTGCCATCTGGGCGGCGCGATGAACGGCCTCGTGATCGATCTCGTGATCAGGGATACCGAGAGCGATATTTTTTTCGATCGAGGCGTTGGTCAAAAATACGGCCTGCGGCACATAGCCGACTCTTTTACGCCAAGCTCTCTCGTTCTGCTCGGTCAACTCAACCCCGTCAATCGCAATCGTGCCACTTGCCGGGGGATACAGCCCAAGAATCACATCGGCCAGCGTCGTCTTGCCCGAGCCCGTTCTCCCTACCAAACCGATACTTTGATTTTGGGGAATGGTGAGGGTGAGTTTATTAAGCGCTAAGCGCTCTGCGCTTGGATACTTGAAGCTCAAATCCGTCAATCGGATTTCGGTTTTAAAGCTCAAGGCAACTGCTTGCTCATCGTCAGCTTCTGTTTGCGCAGAACGCACCGTCGCCAAGTCAGCTTCTAAAGACTCGACGGCTTTGGTGTGATATTTGATCGTGATGGCGGCAGCAAATAGCTGCTGAAAAATCGGCACCAAGCGATTACCCGCCAAGGCATATAAAGCCAGTGATGGGATGGCAGACATCCCCTGCCCTTTAAGCACAAAGGCCAAGGTCACGGCCACAATGCCGGCATAGGCAAACACCTCGATGACATAGCGGGGCATGGCAGAGGCCAGCGAATTAGACGCTTGCGTATTCATCAGCTCGGTCATGGATCGGTTGTATTCAACCGTTGAGGCATTTTCGCGACCTAAGACGCGTAACTCTTTGATGCCTGACAGACCTTCGAGTGCGGTGCGACCCACGATCGTACTGGCCTCGACCATCTTCGCACCGAGCCTGACCTGTCTGACCCTGATCAACCGGTACACCATCATGTAGCCACAACCAAGCACCACCACCGTACCTAAGGCGACCAGAGGATCCACGGCGACGATCAGCGAAATCAGCACTAGCCCGCTCAAGCCTTTCGAAACTACAGCAAGCAGCGATGCCAGAAAACCGCCAACCGCAGATTCAACATCACCACCCAAGACACGCCCAAGCGAGCTGGTATCGCGCTGAATATGGAACGAGTAAGGCAGGTACAGGTAACCCGAGAACAACTCGGTTGCCAAGTGACGCCGCGCCGACGCGAGATAACGGGTCTGCACCCAAAGATTCGAGGCAGTCACGGCATTGCCAATCGCCAAAACGGCCACCGTCAAGATACCTGCGGCGATAATCGCTGATTGCTGATTGCTGATACCCAGATATCTCAGCGAGCTATCTAACCAGTGATATTTGGTCAAGATCGTGGGATCCATCACAATGGCCATGAACGGCAAAATGGAGGCCACACTGGCCGTCTCAAACAGGGATGCCACCAAGCTAATCAACACAACAAAGGCCAGACCGCGCTTACTGGCAACCGGCAATATCTTGTAGAGCCTTTTAAACGGCTCGATGACGCCAGAGACAATACTCACTGGGCGACCTTAACGCGTTTGACTGACAAAGTCAGCATACGCAAGCTTTAACCCCGTTTGGATATCGACTTGTGCCTGCCAGCCAAGGCGTTTCAATAAGCTGCTGTCGATCAGTTTTCTCGGGGCGCCATCCGGTTTGCTTGAATCGAACACAATTTCGCCGCTGTAACCCACCACTGATCCTATGGCATGCGCCACTTCTAAGATGGTGATGTCTGAGCCATACCCCACGTTGATGTGGCTTTGCATTGGGCTCGTATGCGCGTCATAGATTTCTTTATTCAGGTTCATGACGTGAACACTTGCAGCCGCCATATCGTCGACAAAGAGAAATTCGCGATACGGTTTGCCCGAGCCCCAAATCGAAACCGTCGGTGCATTCGCGATTTTGGCTTCGTGAAAGCGTCTGATCAAGGCCGGGATCACGTGCGAGTTCTCTGGATGATAGTTATCGCCAGGGCCATACAGATTGGTTGGCATCACCGAGCGATAATCAATACCATGCTCTTGTTGATATTGACGGTTATAGCTTTCACAAATCTTAATACCTGCGATTTTGGCAACGGCGTAAGGCTCATTGGTGGGTTCTAGAAACCCCGTGAGTAGCGCATTTTCTGGCATTGGCTGGGGCGCCAGCTTCGGATAAATGCAGCTACTGCCTAAAAATAAAAGCTTTTTGACACCATTGCGAAACGCCGCATCGATGACATTGGCCTGAACCATCAGGTTGTCGTAAATAAACTCTGCTGGATACGTATTGTTGGCATGGATGCCACCGACTTTGGCCGCAGCCAAGTAGACCTGATCAGGCTTCTCAGCGGCAAAAAACGCCCTCACCGCCGCTTGATCTGTTAGATCAAGCTGTGCGTGCGTGCGACCAACGATGTATGCGGGATCATGCCCCTTAGCAATCAACTGACGCACAATCGCCGACCCCACCATGCCGCGGTGGCCTGCAACGTAAATTTTGGGCATTTTGTTCTGTATCGTCATTTCAAAAACTCACCGCGTGTTTAAAGACTCAAGGCTTCTTGTACAAAAGCAATTGTTACCAATAACAACCGTTTTCAACCATTTCTTTATGGGTCGGGATATCCGTGGGTAGGGGTTTTATCCAATAGGGCGAATTATTGTAAAAATTTGCCTGGCGCCAAGTTTCATCGTATTCAGTCTCCCAGCGCTGCCCTCGAATACCGAATAATAGTTGGGTTTGCCCGCCTAGATGCACGCACGGCACGCCCATTTGCTTAATAAACTTCAGCAAAGGCAGAGAATAGGCACCCGCGCCGACCACCGCAAAATCAAATTGATGCTTGGCAATCTGCTTTTTGATCGCCGTTAAACAATCAAAATAGTTCTTGTAGGGATGCGCCGTGGTTAACCACGGCGGGTAAAACGACCTGACACAGATGGTTTTTTTTATGGCTGCCCCCGGCCAAATCGACCCAAACCGCAGGGCTTGCGCCTCGATGCTGTCAACCATGGGATGAACCACCAAAACCGTCTTATCCGCCAACCCATAATGCCAGGCGTCTTTGCCCAGATAAAACGGCAGCAGATCGTCGATTACCGTGGTCGTCAGTCGGGTTGGGTTGTATTGCTCAAGCAGCGCAGTATCTTTACCAAACCACCACTCTGCGACTGCATCGAGCGAGCGGATTGAGTCGAGATACTCTTTCATCCACTTAGTGACAACTTTCTCGGTCAAGGGGAACACACCGGCATTAATCCCGAGATTTTCGCCCCAAATCACTTGTTTATTCGCGTGGCTATTAGCGATGCAGTCTGTTTCAACGGCACCTAACTTGCCGAAGGACATTGGCCGCTTTTTCTGGATAGATTGTTTAATGAGTTCGTTAAACAGAACAAATGACATGTTTTTTGATCCGTCAGTGGTTGCTGACGTCTTTCTGAGCACGTTTGGTCAGCCGCAATTTAGGCAACACCCAACTAAAGTGTATTAGTCGGGCATACAAAAATGCGTACAAAACCGCGCAAAAAACAAAAGCAAGCATTAAACCAATCGTGCTCTTACGATAAACAATCGAGAGCGCGACAGGGATGATCGCGTAGGCGAGCATCATGGGCATCACACTCGAATTCTGCTTCAGGGTAGACGAACTGACCAACCATTTACGAGAGATACGCGACCAGACCAAGCTGTGTAAATGAAGTCGGTCGGGGTGCCCGATCTTCAAGGTGCGAGCCGAGCGTCGTGCCATCGAAAACAGCACCTCGAGAATAGGATAACCGCACGCCAACAAGGGTGCCCATGGTGACATCCCTGGATTACGCACGGCCACCATGACGGCGATCCAACCCAACAGGAAGCCCAATAGGTAGGCGCCACCGTCGCCCAGAAAGATCTTGCCTGACGGGTAATTCACCAAGAAAAACCCGAACGTTGCCCCGCCCAAGATGAAACAAATCTTGGCCATCTCGGCGTCACCATTTAAAAACGCGAGCAACCCTAACCCGGCTAAACAGACCAGCACCGTGCTGCTCGCTAGGCCGTTAAACCCATCAATAATATTGACGGCATTCGCCACGCCACCAACCGCAAATGCAGTAAACAGAACAGACACAGGGGTGATCGTCAACAGCCAATCTACCCCGCCGATCCCGACTCGTGTGAGGCTGTCGCCCGTCAGCCACCAAGCCAACACACCGCTGGCGCACGTCGCCAATAGCCGCTCGGTGACTCGACCACGCTTGACAACATCTTCGGTAACGCCAGCAATAAACGCGGGCAAGGCGGCAATCAAAATCGGGCCCAACATGACCGCGATCTCAGGGGGCGCAAAAAACCAGCCAATCCAGCTGCCAACTAATATCGCCACCCCGCCGATACGAGGGGTGGGCTCTTGATGGACTTTCTGCACACCAGCTTCTGAGTCGAAGGTATGGGCGCCGTGCAAATGGGTCGTCCAGACAATGCCGAGACAAATTGCCAACGAGGCAAAACCAGCCGCAGCGAGTGCAAAGTGGGGGATGGCAAAAAACACTATAAATGGACTCGTCAGACGGGCGAAAAGTCGCTCATGATAGCACGGCTATCGTCACTTGTTGCTGATATTTTAAGATATAACTCGTTGATCTATTTAGTTTTTATGCTTTGTTCATGTGGCCCGTTGAGCGATAACTGACGATCCCAGAACCCTTCATCGTACCGCTGCCAGGCATGACACCCAAAGGGCAGGCGATGCGCGTTGAGTGAATACAAATACCCAGGTTCTGCTTCAAAGGCAAAAGCCATCGCTTCCTCTAGTGGGGGCACCGTAAAAAAATCACAGTGCGCAGACACGAATAAGCCCCAGAAAACATCTTCATTCACATCCACGTTGATCTGGGTATTTCGATAAGCAAAGCACCAATAATCTTTGACATACCGATAGCAAGTGGACGCCCAGCTGCCCGGCCAATCCTCCATCAGCTTGTTTCTGAACAGCCGAGGTCGCCCCAACACCTTCAGAAAATCTCTCACGCGGCGCAATGAAAAACCACCGTTACCGACGCAAAAAAGGCTAAGCGGCTGGCTTGGTGTGGTGAAGCCCTTGAACATCGGCGCCCCGATATATGAGTAGCCTTTGCGGCACCAGAGGGCCAGTTCATCGCGAATCACCAGCGCATCAGTCTGAACAATGAGCAGGTACTCATAGGGTGCAAAGCGCGCATAAAAATGGGCGGAGAGCAGTAATTTGTTATAGCCCGCAATGCTTTCAAAGAACTGATCGGCAAACAATTGCAGCTGCAGCCGTTCGCCGTATTGTTGAGACAACTCAAGAAAATAGCCCTTGAGACGCGTTGGCCCAACAATGAAAAGGTCGTGCTCAGACAGCAAGGCAAGTGTCCGCTCAAGTGACAGACGCTCTGACGCCGTCAGCCCCTCTTTATAGAGCGGGACAACAATGGCTTGCCTGGGGCTCACGGTTGTCCCTTGAGGATTCTCAGCAACTTGCTTTTGACTCGACGCGGAAACGCCAGATATTTGCGGGGAAATTTCTGATTCAGACCACCCAGTTCGTGATCAAAAAAGTACTGATCTGCAACCGTGTTTTGGACAACAGCGGACGGATGCGTCAAGGGGCCAAGTGGTTTGACGGGAATGCCCGGCTCGTCTTCAAGGGCAACCGTATGAGTACCCTCTGGGCCTACGCCGATATTGGTGACGAGGTTCACTTGAGGGATCGCTGTCAGTGCCCCGTGATACCAAAGGGTGGCGAGCCAAGGATAGGCCCATGAGTCGATTTTGCCAGCTTTGACGCGATCAAGAATGTCGATCCAGTAGAGGCGTTCGAGAGGATCGGGCATTTTCTTGTCCCAATCCGCGCTTGCTTTCCAGGCAGGCCAAAAAGTGAGGTCGCCGTCAAAATGTTGCCACGCACGACGCCAACTGGCCCAGCCCCAACAGTGCCCGAATTTAGAGAAATAGTAGGATGCGTCGCCCCGCTTTTTGCCGCGTTGAAAGTTATTGCCGGTGATCACCCACACCCGCTCATCATCCTGGTAGCGATCGAGCAAGTCTTCGCAGTAGGCAAAAAAATCAGGGTGGGGGACACAATCATCTTCAAGAATGATGGCTGACTCAACGTGCTCAAACACCCAATTCAAACCACTTGAGATGCGGCGCTTGAGCCCGAGGTTTTGATCTGCATAGTTACGGTAGACCTCACACGGCCAGTCGATTTGCGCGACGATCTCTCGAACGTGCGCACATTTTTGTGCCTCATCTGGCCTGTCGTCTCGTGGGCCATCGGCAATCAGAAACAATTTCTTAGGCTGTTGAGCACGCACACAGGCGAATGACTCTCGCGTGTGGCGAGGTCGATTAAAGACGATCAGGGCGATTGCAAGGTCTGACATGGGTTCAATCTAGATAGGTTTTGACGCGATAATACAGTCTTCCGAGTAATTCTCTCAGGCACAGATCGGTGCCACTTAGCGCACCTGGGTTAGGCAGAAATGCGGTTTTCCAGTCTAACTGCCCACCTGCCTTGAAATCGACGGGGTAAGCGAACACATCGAACCCTCGCTTGTCGAACAACGCCTTCGCGCGATGCATGTGAAACGCCGAGGTCACCAAAATGATGCTCTGATGTGCGGGGTCAAGCATGTTGGCGACGGCCTGCGCTTCTTCGTCTGTGTTTTCGACCTTACCGGTCACTAAGATCTGATCTTCTGGTACCTGTGCAAGCATGGCAAAGCGCTTGAGCACGTCCCCCTCGGTCTCGTCACCCAGTTGCCAGGGCAACTTTCCACCGGTAAAAATCAATCGAGGTGCCCGCCCCGCCTTAACAAGTGCAATACCATCCCAAAACCGATCTGCGTCAACCCACTCGGGCGCCACACCGTGGCTTGTTTTAATCCAGTCAATCATGCCGCCTAGCACCACAATGGCGTCTGATTTGGGCGCGTCGGCGGTTGACAGCTTCAGCGCGTCGCCTTCAACGAACTGCGTTAAGTTCACTGACGTAAAGGGAATGCTGGCTGAATATAAGAAAAGAAAGGCGGCAAAGACCAAGCCGCGACGCTTTATCAGCACACCCAATAGCATCAGAAACAGCACAATCGCCAACGGAGATAAAAAAAGCGGCAAAACTTTATGTAGGTAAATCACTTCAGTTGCTATCCAAGTCAACAAACCAGTGGCTACAACTATAATCGCTCTTGTTTTGAAATATCTCAATCATCCGCTCAAACACTGGCGTCGTGGTTGTGTTTTTATTTTTTACGATGGCTTAGCCGATCCAATATGAAAAAAACACGAAAGGGCCTGATTTTGGCGGGCGGGGCTGGCACCAGGCTCTATCCCGCCACGAAAGCGGTCTCGAAGCAATTGATGCCGATCTACGACAAGCCAATGATCTATTACCCGCTGTCGACGCTCATGTTGGCCGGTATTCGAGATATTTTGGTGATCTCCACCCCAGAAGACACCCCGCGATTCGAAGCACTGCTTGGCGATGGTCGCCAATGGGGGCTCAACATTGACTATGTCGTTCAGCCGAGTCCCGATGGGCTGGCTCAGGCTTTTATTTTGGGTGAGCGCTTCATTGACGGGCACCCGAGCACCCTTGTCCTGGGCGACAATATTTTCTACGGGCACGATCTGGTTAAAAGCCTCACGCATGCGAGCCATGCTGAGACAGGTGCGACAGTTTTTGCTTATCACGTGCCTGATCCTGAACGCTATGGCGTGGTTGAGTTCGATGCAACATTTCGTGCGCTGAGCATCGCTGAGAAGCCGGCTCATCCAAAAAGCAACTATGCCATCACCGGCTTGTATTTTTATGACGAACAAGTGTGCGAGATTGCGAAAAGCATCAAACCAAGCGCAAGAGGCGAGCTAGAGATTACAGATGTGAATCAGCACTACCTCGACTTGAATCAACTCAGGGTCGAAATCTTGGGCCGTGGCTTTGCTTGGCTGGATACGGGCACACATGACAGCCTGCTAGAAGCGTCGAGTTTTATTGCGACGCTACAAAAGCGTCAAGGCTTGCAAGTGGCATGTCCTGAAGAGATTGCTTTTCGGCAGCAATGGATTTCAACTGAACAACTTGAACGCTTGGCTCAACCGCTAAAAAAAACCAATTACGGTGCTTACCTGCTCAAGCTCATTAACCAACCAAGTCTTTAACAATCCGCGGAGCTTTCATTGCCTTACACCGTCACTCAGACTGAATTATCAGGCGTCTTGATACTCGAGCCCAAGGTATTTGCAGATAGTCGCGGCTTTTTTTTTGAAAGTTTTAACCAGAGGGATTTTTCTGACGCAACCGGCGTAGACGTCGCGTTTGTGCAAGACAACCATAGCCAAAGTAGTAAAGATGTTTTGCGGGGATTGCATTACCAAGTCGCCCACCCTCAGGGCAAACTGGTGCGCGTGGTTCGCGGGGCGGTCTTCGATGTCGCTGTCAATCTGCAACTAGGGCATCCTGAATTTGGCAGATGGGTAGGGATCTATCTCGATGAAGCAAACAAGCGTCAAGTATGGATACCCCCTGGATTTGCACATGGCTTTCTCGTGCTCAGTGAACAAGCCGACTTTCTCTATAAGACTACTGATTTCTATTCCCCCACGGATGAACGCTGTTTAGCCTGGCACGATAAAACGGTTGGGATTGACTGGCCTTTGAGCGGTGAGCCCATTCTCACCGCCAAAGATCAAGCGGGCAAGTCCCTAGAAGAGGCCGACGTGTTTCAGTCGACACTCACGCCGAGCCGCCCTTAGCGATGTCGTCACTTCACCGTCTCGAAGCCCCTGCGGCGAGCCTTTTGAAGGCGTTGATTCAAGCAGCAGGTCTGCTCATCGGCTTTGCGGCTGTTTTGCTGATTCTCGCGAACCAATACCCTGCTCTCGTCAGCCTTGACCCAAAATATCGCATCACCACCTCGGCACTTGGTTTGATCTGCGCCTTAGCCACCAGCATCGTGAGCCCGCGTGCTGGGCTGATTGGGGTCATGTTTGCCTTACCCTTACAACCTAAACTGGCCTGGCAGATTCAGCAGTATTTTGGTTATGGCCGGATCTTAGGCATTGAGAACGCTGGCCTGGATTTGATTGCGGGTTTTAGTGTCGGCACGTTAATCAATAGCGTTTGGCGCAGACGCGCATGGCGCGACACCATTGCCATGCCTTGGCCTGTCGCGCTGAGCGCCTTGCTCGTCACGCTGTCCACTGCCCTCTCGATCGGTCGAAACTTACACCAAACATCGTCTCTCTTTCACGCCCAGACACTGGTCTATAACGTGCTTCATCTGCGCTCACTCGACTGGCACGACGACTTTCGTCCGCTGTTTGACTGGGTGGTCTACGGCAGCGCATTTTTATTTATTTCGGTCTTAATCCCTTTGTTCAAGACACTCAAGAGGCGCGAGTATTACTTGTTCATCCCCTTGATGATCGCACTGGTCATGGCCGCTCTCGTCGGTATCAGACAATCTCTTTACGGGATTGGTTATACGCCGGTGCAGATGCTCTTCAGGTCAGAATCCTTTGGCTTCATGGCACTTGGTTTTCAAAATGATATCCATGCCTTTGCCGGGCAACTGCTGATCGGGGCCATTGGTCTTTGGGGGTTGGTGTATGGGGCAAAAAGCCTGCCGCTTCGGTTGGTGATATTGCTCGGCGTGATGCCACTCGCCTGGATTGGTCTCTTTCTGAGCAAATCAAAAGCCACGTTCGCACTTGCCTTACTGGCGCAAGTATTGATCGCAATAATCTGGCTATGCAGAAGAGCAAAACGCTTCTGGCCAGTGGTCTATGCACTGACGATAGGCGCATTTGCGTTTCTAGTTTATGGTTTGTTTTTCAGTGAGGCTTGGCTAAATCTGATCAAGCAAGGCTTGCAGCTGGCTGGCCTGCGAGATCTTGAGGCGTTTAACCTTGCGCTTTCCTATCGGCCCGAAGTCTATGCCGCTGGCTTACACATGTTTTCGCTGTTCCCAATCTTTGGCATGGGCCAAGGCGAGTACTACCGACAAGCCGCCAATCATGACTTAACAAACTCGTACTTTTTAAGTATTCAACAAAACGGCGAGAATGGGCACAATTATTTTCTTCAAACGCTGGTTGAAACTGGGGTCGTTGGGGGCGTTGTGTTTGGCCTGCTGCTGCTTTATCCGCTCTTGGTCTCAAGCAATAAACGCGCCCTATTGCCCGCTGGGGTAGCTTTAAGCGCTATTTTTATCGGCAATATTTTTGCCCACTCTCTCTTAGTGCGAGAGACGCTATTCATTGCTGCCGGTTTGTTAGCCTTGCTCTATGTTTATACGGACACGGATATGGATTCAGGGTTTTCAATCTCTGCCAAAGCGTCAGCCACCGCGACGATGCACTGGTCTATCAAAGGGTTTTTTCTGTTGTTCACGGCCGCAGGGCTTGTCGCCAGCGTTGGCATGACCGGGGTTTTGAGTTACCGAGCTCAGGCTCGATTCCCGTTTACGGTGGATACTCAATGCTACAAAACCCGCGCCGTAGATGCTGATGGCTGGACATCTGGTTTGTTTGAGTTTCGAGCAACCCCTGACACTGCCTCGATCACCGTGAACTTAAAGCCCAATCAGCTCATTCTCGATCCTCGGTCGTTGAATATTGAAGTTGTTGTTAGAGAAGGCGATTCAGCGCCACGTTCTGCACAGACGATCCGCTTGACACCGTCCGGGCCCAGAACATTCACCATCAATCTTGACAACGAGACATCTCTGGCAAGCACTGAAAAGCTTGTCTCATTTAAGCTTGAGCGTTGTTTTATCCCAAGAAACTTGGGCATCAATGAAGATAGTCGGCGTCTCGGCCTACAAATTGAAGACGTTAGTTTTAATCAACGGTTGCGTTGAAGCAGCTGCTGACCGAGCCTGATGCCAGGCCGCTCTACCAGTCGATACAAGAGATATGACACACCGACCACCAGAGGTGCGGTGACCGCGAGCGCGATAAGAAACCTGAACCCCGGCCCAATACTCAAATATTGATCAAATCTCAAGAGCAACGAGACGACAACGGTGACGATAAAAATATGCGAGAGATAGATTGAATAGGATATTTCACCTAGCACGTGTAACACCTTGCCGCTGACCCAACGATTCAGTGTCGGTACGGCACTTGAAATAATAATAAAGAAAACCCCATAAATAAGCACCACAGGTTTGCTCAGTGGGGCCACACACACGAGCCCAAGCAAGATGTACACGACACTGGTCTTATTGATGCTTTTAGACGTTTGCAGGTGATGCCGCATCCAGTTGGCCGCGAGCATGCCAGCGACAAAGGCGTTAAGTCGATAAGTGATAAAGCTGGGCTGACCAAAATGAGCCCAACTGCCTGCGTCTAGGTAGTTGCCTAACAGCCTGGGGCTAAGCAACGCTAACGCTACACTGATCGCAACGAGTAAAACTTGTCGCTTTTCTGTTCGGAAGGACAACAGCAAGAACGGAAACAGGAGATAAAACTGCATCTCGAGAGACAGAGACCAATCAGGCAAAGGCGTACTCGACGTTTCGCTCGGGATCATGCCAAACGTAAAGCTCAGGTGGGTAGCCCACCATTGTGCTGAAGTGACAGCCCAAGCGGTCACAGGATGGTAATTCGCAGTATCGGTAATCCAAGGGGGAGGAAACGTCGCCAGAATGTGGTCCTGCATACTTGCCAATGGGTGAGCAAGCCAGAAGCAGGCAATCAGCAAAACCACATACAACGGGGCAATTCTGAACACTCGCGCGGTGTAGAACCTTAACGTCGTCACACCCCAAGGATTGTCGTAGCCGTGACGTCCCTTCCAGGTGTGCACCATCAGGAAACCCGACAACACCATAAACAAGTCGACGGCAAGCGGGTGTAACGCGAGTAATTTATTCGAGTAGCCGACAGCCTTGGCTAGATGACCTGCATACACCCATAGCGCAAGACACGCCCTAAAACCATCCAATGCAGATAGGTGTGAATACTGATCTGATTGGCGCTGTGTCATCTCAGTTGCAGGCGTAATCGCTCTGCGTGCTGCTGTTTCTAAAGGGATCGGTCAAAGCATCCGTATATTCACCCATTAACAACCGCTGTTTGGGCAGAAAGTGGCCGCGAAAGTAACGACTCGCTGTCGCAAGCGTATTGCCCCAGGCGGTTAACTTGACGCAACCCGCGTTGATGACGATCGTGCCCGATTGCTGTTGCTCGGTCAGACGCACATCGACCAGACGATGCTCTTTGACATACTCATTCGTGAACACTTGCTCGAACGCATCGAACTTAATGCCGCCCCCCCGTTGCTGAATTTTCTCTAGGATGTAAAAGGATAAAGAACGATCAATCACGGTTGGCACAGAGATCGCAAACGAATAACCTAACAATAAACAGATGCACAGCCACTGCACAGTTTCAAACCGGCTGAAGACTCGCAACCACCGGATGAGGCCAATCAGCGCAACGGCTAAAGCAACAGCAATGAAGGCATCGAAGATTGCACTGTAGAACACCACCTTGACCTGAAAGTAAGTGACATGCAGGTCATAAACCACGAGCAAACAGACACAGTACAACGCGAGGGCCACGATGAATTTAAGGTATTTCATACTTTAAACACCATGATTTTGTTACCGAGAAAGCTCAGAATAGTCTGAATGACGGTCGCCAACAGAAAGCTGAGACGATAGTCATTGCCGTAGACGTCCGTCGATAAATACATCACAAGCCCATGCACTGTCGCTAGCGTGACCGACAACGCGATAAATCGAGTCACTTGTTTCTGAAAGGGTTCGTCTGAGTTTTTAAAAACGAAATAGCGATTACCCAGAAACGATGAGGTAATGCCAAACACCGACGCAGTCATATTCGACAAGCCGGCCGAGTGCCAAAGCAGCACTTTTAAACAAAACGTCAACACCGAAAAGTGGACACCCGTCGCAAAGACACCATTGACAAGAAACTTAGCGGGCTGAACAACGCTTGCAAGCAATTGCCCGTTTAATCTACTACGCATGCTTCACAGTATCAATCAGAGCAAGGTAATCGACGGGGTTTGTCGTCCCACTGCGTGCGATGCCTGTCAACATCAGAGTCATTAAGGTCAGTGCACCTGTCTGCATGAATACCAGCACCAAAATCCCGAAGGCCACCGAGAACCAGCCCGGGGTTGCAAAGCCCATGAGTTTTAAGGCAATCGCCACGAAACTGATCAGAACCGATAACGCTGCGATCAATGCGCAGGCGATGCCTACGCGGACTAAGACATCTTCTGCGAATACCATCAAAGCCTTAAACCCATGCAGTGCAAGCCCGACGAAGTTCATCTTGCTTTGGCCAGCATATCGCGGCCCCCGATCAATCAATTGGGGCGCAATGCGAAGTTTTGAAGTCAAGGCACAGCCAGCGATGTGCGTCCAGAGTTCTTGCATAGCCGCCAAGCGTTTGACCGCGTTTGGCTTAAGCGCCATGTAATTACCGAAACTAATTTTGCGACCCGTCAACAGCTGAAAGAGACGCTTGTAGACGACATAGAAGGTTTTAAACCAAAACGTCTCGACCCGGCTCTTACGCTGTGCGACGACAATGTCAACGTCTGGGGCTTGCAAGGGTGCCATCAGCTGTCGAATGGATTGGGGCGTATCTTCACCGTCTGAATCCATCACGACCGTGACATTCATCGTAGGCATCTTGTCTGCGACGTAGCTCAACCCGATGGCGATCGCACGCTGATGACCGACATTGCGCTTCAAGGTAATGACAACCCCTTTCAGGCCCGCGGCTTCGAGGGCTTCAATCTGCACCGGTTGTCTCACCGACCCGTCATCTACCACGATCAGATAGGGGCGATCACCGTATTCACGACACAACGCTTGAAACAGCTGTGTGGATGCCTCACGATCCTCGTAGACCGGCATGACGACCGCAAAGGGCTGATCAGTGCTGAATGAGGACATGCATGTTCTCCGGGTGCGTTCAGAGCACCGTTTTAAAATAAGCAATCGTGCGCGCCAAGCCCTCTTCAAGCGCCACAGTCGGCACCCAGCCCAGCTGCTCTTTTGCTTTTGCAATATCGGGACGACGCTGCTTTGGATCGTCTTCGGGCAGCGGGAAGTGAATCAACTGGCTTTTCGACCCCGTCAGACGCAACACGCGCTCTGCCAGTTCAAGCATCGTGAACTCGCCAGGATTACCGAGATTCACCGGACCAATCACGCTGTCGTCTGCGTTCATCAAGCGAAGAAAACCCTCGACCAGATCATCGGCATAACAAAAGCTTCGTGTCTGAGAGCCTTCGCCGTAGACGGTCAGGTCTTTACCTTGAAGCGCCTGCACAATAAAGTTGCTGACAACGCGACCGTCGTCTGCCGCCATGCGAGGGCCATAGGTATTGAAAATCCTGACTACCCGGATGCGCAATTTATATTGGCGGTGATAATCAAAAAATAAGGTTTCTGCCGCACGCTTTCCTTCGTCGTAACAGCTGCGAATGCCGATCGGATTGACGTGTCCCCAATATCCTTCGGGCTGTGGGTGTACGATCGGATCCCCATAAACCTCAGAGGTCGACGCTTGAAAAATTTTCGCATTCGAACTGCGTGCGAGCTCAAGCATGTTCAAAGCACCTAGCACCGACGTCTTCATTGTGTGCACCGGATCATGCTGATAGTGCACAGGCGAAGCCGGACAAGCCAGGTTATAGATCTCGTCCAACCCATCGATATGGATAGGGTTGACGACATCATGCTCGATGACCTCAAAATTCGGGTGACCGTCTAGCTGAGCAATATTTCTTTTATTGCCCGTAAAAAAACTGTCTAGAGCAATCACGTGGTGCCCTTGTGCAATGAGCCGATCACAAAGATGTGATCCTAAAAAGCCTGCACCACCTGTCACTAGAATCTTTTTCATGCGTTTATTTGTCACAACCGTTAGACCCGACCAACGCCAGCATAGTGAAATCCGAGTGTCTTCATGGCGACCGGATCCAGATGATTTCGACCATCAAACACCACTGCTGACTTCAGCCGCGCTTTGACTAGCGCAAAATCCGCCTTTTTATATTCGGCCCATTCGGTCACAAGCGCGAGTGCATCTGCATCCTGCGTGGCATCACTCGCTTGATCAACAATGGTCAGACGATGATGTCGAATCAGGTCGGCGAATATTTGCTCGGCAACCTCTTTGGCCACTGGGTCGTGCGCCACGACGTGAGCACCCGCATGGCAAAGCGCACGAATGAGATCGATGGACGACGCCTCACGCATGTCGTCAGTTTCGGGTTTAAACGCCAAACCCCAAACGGCAATCTTGCGGCCCGTCAAATCTTTGCCAAACCGAGTCACGATCTGTTCAAACAGATATTGTTTCTGCTTCTTGTTGCGTGATTCAACACCATTCAAGACCATGGGCTCGACGCCGACACTCTGAGCAATTCTCACTAACGCCTGCACATCCTTGGGAAAGCAAGAACCACCATAGCCGCAACCCGCCTTCAGAAAAGCTGGACCGATACGACTATCCATGCCGACGCCTTGGCGTACGTCTTCCACATCAATGCCATAGCGATCACAAATATTGGCGATTTCGTTCATGAATGAAATCCGCGTGGCCAGCATCGCATTGGATGCATACTTGATCAGCTCTGCCTCTTTGACACCAACGGTCAGCAACCGCTTGTCGTCGTCAACAAAGGGGCGATACAGCCTGAGCATGTGGTGCCGCGTCTGTTCGTTATCACTGCCGATCACGATACGGTCAGGTTTGAAGAAATCCTCAATCGCAGCCCCTTCTTTGAGAAACTCGGGGTTACTGGCGACATCAAAGTCGATAAAACATTTACGTTGAAACAATTGCCAAGCGACTTCGCCTTTCACGGAATCGGCCGTCCCTACGGGCACGGTTGATTTATTAATCACGATCGCGGGCTTGGTCAGATGTTGACCGATTTCGCGAGCCGCTGCCAAGACATAGCGTAAGTCTGCAGAGCCATCTTCGCCTTGGGGGGTGCCGACGGCGATAAAAACCAAGGTAGGTTCAGCGCCGTCTTGCTCTATTTGGGACAACCCCGCTTTGATGCCGAGTTCGAACGACAACTGACCACTTGCCATCGCAGCGTCAACAATCTCTTTGAGCCCTGGCTCGTAGATCGGTATTTGACCCGCGGCCAATTTGGCTAATTTTTTCGGATCCGTATCAACGCAAACCACCCGATTGGTTCGATTCGCGAGACAAGCAGCTGTGACCAATCCGACATAACCTGCACCAACGACCAAGATGTTCATAAATAAGGCACTTTGCTTTGGTAAATCAATTAATTAGGCGGATTATACTGATACGGTTTGACGCCCGAACCTCTAGGCACAAACCACCTTTAACAGCTGCTGAGCACTTTCTTGCCAGGTAACGTAGGGCATGCCTGTCGAGACCGGATGGCTATTCGTGCGGTATAGCGCCAACCAGGCTAGCACGCCAGCCTTGATTTCGCGGGCAGTGAATCCCTCAAAATAAAACGCATGTTGACCTGCCACCTCTCTGAAAACCGGTAGATCGCTGGCCAGCAGCGGCAACCCATGAGAGGCCGCCTCAATCAACGGTAAACCAAACCCCTCGCCCACAGACGCCATGATCAAGGCGTCGCAGGTATCGTATAGCGCGAGTAGGTATTGGTCACTAATGCCTTCGAGCCAAAAAAGCTGCCTACCTGCTTGCTGATGGCCTCTGAGCCTTTCAGCCAAACCGTCAATATTCCAGCCGAACTTACCGACCAGCACAAGGTTGACGTCGTGACCGTCAGCCCAGAGTTGCTCGAAGGCAAGCAAGACTTGTTCGTGATTTTTTCTGGGCTCAATTGTCCCCACGACCAAAAATGTGGTGGAGGTTTTGAGTTGCGCCAACACAGCCTCTGCGCTCTCATCGATGCCTAGCGTCGGGACTGAATTGTCGATATCACAGCCTAACTGAAAATGCGTTACCCGCATCGGTTTGAGGCCTGCGGCATGAGGCAAAAAGTCTGCTTTGATTTCGTCTGCGACGGCTTTGGAAATGCAAATCAATTCTTGCGACTGCATCACTGTGTTGAACCATTGGGTAAAGACGGCTTCGATCCCCAGCGGAAAGTTCTTCGGCATCGTGAGCGGCAATAGGTCGTAAACCACAAATTTCACCTGAACCCCGAGGTTGCGCAGGCTTTGCAACAGTTGACCTCGTTCTGGCACAAATGACGGATGCAAGTCGAGCCCCAGAAAAATGTCCCTGTCAGTAAACAACACGGCTTCGTCTCGAGGAAGTTCACTTACTTTCTTATTTAGCCAGCGATGCATGAAGCGCTTGGCGCACCGATATCCTTGCTCATCAGGTGTTGTATAAATGGGCAGAATTTCATAGCCCGCTGGGGGTGCTTCAACAAAAGATTTCAGCAACGCCCGCACGACACGCTGAATGCCGCTCTTGGCATCCATTGCCACTAACATCGAGATATCGACGCAAATGCGTCTGGCCTCTTGTTGCGTTTGATTTCTGGCCATCGCTTGAGCAAGTCGAATCCGGTCAACCGCACTCCATTGCTGCAATTGAAGTGACGAAATCGCATCAATCAAGTCGCGACCTAGGGATGCCTGGCGCCGAACGCTTCTTAAGAGATGAGGGTGACCCGCATCCGTCGAGACGGACGAGGCCAATTCATGATCTGCCGCTTCGAGCAAGTGGATGACTTGCTCATACACGGCGTCAACTTTAATCTGCGTCAGGCACCGAAGACCATACGGGCACTGGTCTTTGACGGCGATATGGCAAGGGGAGCACGGTTCGGCTGTATGCAAAATGACGGATGTGCCGAACACAGGTGCCCACTCAGCAACGGTCTCGTGACCACCATAGATCCCCAACACGGTTAAGCCCAGATAAGAGCCGATGTGTGCCCCAAACGAGTTGTTGGCGATACATAGCTGATTGGCGGAGAGCGAAGCGAGCAGCCCGTCATAAGGCAAAGCCACATGAATCTGCAATTTGGGGGATTGCAGACTAACAAAGGGCCGACCCTCTTGGTCGTTGGTCACATAGATATTAATGCTTGTGACGGTCGGTTCTTCAATTAAACGACCAATCAATTCGATGAACTTGCCCAGCCCCCATTCTTTGACTTCGTTGCCTGCGTATGGGAACAGCGCGATTGACCCTGCAGCAGCAGTCGGTCTGTTCACCCCAACGGGTGCGTGAGGCAGGTAATCGTCATCCCGCGCCGGGATCGCATCAATCAAGGCGACCATCTGCTTGGTGGTCGATTGCTCGTTCAATACGGTCGTTTTGTAGGGGACATCTTTTGCAGACGAAAGCAGCAGATTGATTTGCTGGTCAAGGCTGGCATTGAACGTTTGATAAGCCACCTTCAACCGCGCGTCACACAGAGCCAGCAGTTGACGCCCATCGGGTTGCCGACGCAGATCAAGCGCGACATCGTATTGCTTGGGTAATCGTTGCAGAAAATGCTTGAGTGCTACCTGATTCGCGCTGGGAGACGCCGCTGATTTTTGTTTAAAAAAATCAAAAGCATGGATTTCGCTGAATACATTTAAGCTGCGTGCAAGGGGAACACACCAACTACCCACGACTGCATCGATATGGGCATTGGGATAGCGGGCTTTCAATTTGAGAATGGCGGGGATCGCCAGAATGAAGTCGCCCAGATGATCCAGCTTGATCACTAAAATACGTTGCGCGGGTGAGCATTGTGAAGCCACATGCTCAACGATCACTGGCGAGGACGTGCGCTCATTACCGCCCAGCGTTGCCGCGAAACGTTCAATGCTCTGTAGCGCCATGATCGCGCTCGCATCCCAAGAAAACCGTTTGAAATGCTCATCCCCGTGTGCAATTAGCCTTTCTCTAAAGGCGGGGTCTGTGAGCGCCAGTTGCAATTTATCCGAAATGCTCTGGACAGAGGTGGGATCAAACAAGGCCTCTGGCAACCCGATGACTTCTGGCAAACTCGAGGCATTCGCCGCAATAACGGGCGCACCACAGGCCATGGCCTCAAGGGGCGGCAAGCCAAAACCTTCGTGCAACGAGGGAAACACAAAGAGTTCGCAACAGTTATAGAGCTTTAAAAGATCTTGATCTTCAAGGTAACCCGTGATGACCAGATCCGCCTCTCTTAAGCCCTCTTCTCTGGCGACGCTTCTAAAGACCGACGTGTAGTCCACTGGCATTTTGCCTGCAAACACCAGCTGTTTCGACTGCCTGACTTCTTTAGGCAATCGGGCATAGGCTTGAATCAGGCGAACGAGATTTTTTCGCTCATCTGCGCCCCCCGTGTACATGATGAACGGCCGCTCAATCGAGTATTTGCGCTTGAGCGCTCGGATGTCGCTGTCGGATAAAGACAGCTTTTTAAAAGAGGCGTCGCACGCCCCTGAAATATTGACCACATCCTCGGCGCGAGACCCTAAGGCAGTCAAGGCTTCTTGTCGAGCACTCTCAGAGATAGCGAGCAAAAGCGGGCTATGACGCAGAGAGGTGATTTTTCGTTTGTAAAAATCCTGATGCATTTTGCTACTGAGAAAATGCTTATCCGGGCTAATCAGTGGGATTAAGTCATAGAGGATGACCGCTGTCGGCGTACGTTTGTCAAAAAGGCCAACGCTCGTGACAGTATCGTCGCCTAACCCTTCGAATAAGCTCGTGATCAGAACAAGATCGGGCTCGAGCCCTTCAATAAATGCCTCTCTCAGGCGCTCGGATACTTCACGACGCTGCGTGTTAGCGGGGTCGACTTCGCGTGTGGGGCCAATGCCATCCCAAACGCGAATTTGATCTTGCGGCAAAAGGCCATCGAACGCAGCTCGAATCGGGGCAACGGTGTCAGCCAGCAAACTGTTGAGCACCAACATAATCTCATGCCCGCTGGCATTGCGCACCATGGCCTGCGCGAGGGACAGAGAGTATCGTCCGATGCCGCGAAACCGGCTCTCAGACTGAGCCCCTTGCATGTCGATCACAATACGCATCAGTGCTTCTCTGTCTCTTTGATGGCGGCGTCTAGTTCGCTGAAAATTTGTCGAACGGCTTGAGGCTGGTCTGATAAGGTCGCCTCGTCGGCTACCTCAAGCCCGTCTTGCTGAGTGCGTTTAGCCGCCGCCGGGTTGCCAAGATTAATCATTCTGTGTAACAGGTCGAAGATACCCAGACGTTCGCTAATTTTGATCAACACGCCGTGAATGCGTGGGTTCGCATTCAACGTCGCTTGGCCTCTGCGAAGCGCCCCAAAGAGAACTTTTTTGACCCCTCGTTTGATTCTGGCAATAGGTCGTCGCGCCTCAATCAAGGTCAAATGATCTTGAATGCGTTGCTGATGCGCCTCGATTAGTCTCAGCCGTTGATCAAAGCGCTGATCTAACGCGGCTAAGGGCTCAGTAACCGCGTCATGGATATCCGCATCGTAGCGTGCCGATGCATCCCCGAGCGTGACGCCAACATCTTTATCAAACGCATGGCTGACCGCCATCAACACCTCTGCCGTCGCTGCCTTCTGCGCGACAATGGCATAGTCGGGACTGACACCGGCGAACACATCGTAAATCTTGGGCTGACGCTCGTGCGACTGATTCGCGGGCTCTTGTAGCCTGAGGATTTTGGTCCGGTGAAAACCATAGTACTCGGGCAAAAACTCCATGAGCAGGGGGGGGAGTGGCCGTTCGTGCGTGGGATCTAAGTAGAAATTACTCGTCCCAACCAAAATACTTTCAGGATTCGGCGTCTCAAGAATGAGCAACCCGCCAGGCAACAATACTCGAAGCGCATCCTGAACGACATTTTGCAGGACGTCAAACGGGATATGTTCAGCAAAATGAAACCCCGAAACAATTGCCTGACTCGCGTCAGGTAGCTCTCTCAAGGCTGCCAGCGCGTCCTGCGTCCGGACACTCAGTCCTCTTAGCCGACATTCAGCCAACATCCCTTCGTCGAGGTCGATACCAAACGGCTGAAAGCCTTGCTCACCCAGTAATTCAAGCCATTCGCCACGCCCACACCCTAGATCGATCGTCTGAGCGCCAGGGTACTGTTTGAGCAATGGCTTAACCAGGGGCAGATAGACACGCTGTCGTTGCTTGATGACATCGAGCGAGCCGCGGTGCTTATCTTCAAATGCTCGGTAAAACCCATCTGTCATCGCTTGCACTCCAGAACCGCCGGTAACCAAGTGACACCCACAAAATGTGGCTTGTCGACGTTAATGACGTCAAAGACTGTCGCCAGATCTCGCCACTCAAAGTTTTGTGAAATATGCGACTCGGCCGTATGCAGGGCAATTGAAACCGAGTAACTTCCTATCCCTAAATTTGCCGGAAAACTAAAACTGTAGGTGATGTGGCTCTCGGCTGAAATGCGTTCGAGCTTATCGTCAAGGTAATGCGTGTTTGTGCCAAAGACCGCTTGGCCAAGGCGGTCTTTAATCACATAGCCCAACACCAGCTCTGGGATATCTTGGACGGTGAGCACTTCGACAACCAGCTTGATGGCTTGGCCCACTGCCACGACCTCGAGCGGTTGACCCGATTCGCTGGCAATGAACACTTTTTCAATTTTTGCTTCGCCTGTGCCCGAAACGGTTTGAATCCTGCCGTCTTCACCCGTCAGCTGTCTGACGGTCAAGTTGCCACGCTCAGCAAGCAAGGCATTGTAGTAATCCATGACGGCAGCAGGCTCGCCCTCCATGGATAGACGCCCACCGTCTAACAAAATGGCTCTGTCACAAATACTTTGAATTGAATTCTTGTCATGCGAAACAATCAATAGCGTCGTGCCCTGCTCACCAAAAAGTCGAATTCGATCAAAGCTTTTATGCTGAAAATACGAGTCGCCCACCGACAAGGCCTCATCAACAATCAGCACATCAGGCCTTTTGGCCGTCGCGACGCTAAACGCCAAGCGCATTTGCATCCCACTTGAGTAAACCCGAACAGGGCGATCGATATAGTCACCAATTTCTGCAAAGGCCTCGATCTCTGGCATCAACTGTTCAACTTCCTGCCCGGTCAAGCCCAGCAACTGGCCCGCCATCATGGCATTTTGACGTCCGGTAAAGTCAGGGTGAAACCCCATCCCAAGCTCGAGTAAAGCCGCAACTCTTCCGGTGATATGAACGCTGCCGGCCGTCGGTTGCGACGTCCCCGTAATCATTTTCAGAAGCGTACTTTTGCCCGCGCCATTGATCCCGATAATACCGATCGCCTCACCGGGCTGTACGGTAAAAGAGATATCTTGCAACACCCATTTCAGTGTCGAGCGAGCCTTCACGCCAGGAATCATCCACTCGGCTAATCTCGACCACTTGCTTCGATATTGTTTGTACGCTTTGCCCAGGTTAGTGACAGTCACGGTGCCCATCAGAGTTCATCCACCATTTCGCCAGCGTGCTGCCGAAACAGCCTTAGCCCAAACAGACACAACAACACGGCTGCAAGGGTGACTGGCCAAAGCGAAACCCAGTTAGGCCAGATCCCTTCGACCAGCACTTGTTGATAAGACACGATCACCGCCGTCATCGGATTGTATTGAACGGCCTTTTGCATCGCTGCAGGCAGAATCGTGAGGGGATAAACCACCGGTGTAAGCCAGAACCAGAACTGCAAGACAACGGAAAAGAATTGCCCGATATCCCTAAAAAATACATTCAAGACACCTAGGCTCACGCCTAAGCCGATCGTAAAAAGAACCTGAATCATCAGCACAGGGATCAGCGCAAAAAAAACAACGCCGGGAAATAGCCCTGAAAAGATCAAGAACAAGGTAAACAAGCCAAAAATAATTAAAAAGTTAACTAACGCATTCGCCACAACAATCACAGGCAAACAGAGGCGGGGGAAACTGATTTTCTTCAGCAAGTTGGCCTGATCCAGAAAAATGTTCTGCAAGCGGCTAACCATCTCGGTAAACAGGCCCCAGGTCAGCACGCCTGCACATAAATAAACGCTGTAGGCGAACTTGGTGTCTACCCCGGGTAACTTCGCGCGCATGATTTGCGAAAAAATAACCGTGTAAACCACAATCATGGAAAGCGGCTTGATCACTGTCCAAACGGCCCCGAGCAGGGCGTTGGTGTACTGGCTTTGAAACTCGCGCTTGACGCTTTCGACAATGAAGCCTCGGTAACCCCAAAGGGCTGCAAACATGCGCATCGCTTAACCTTGATGGGTGGTCAGCATTAGACGCGCCCGTAATTGTCTTCAAATCGGACGATGTCGTCTTCGCCCAAATAACTGCCACTTTGCACTTCGATCATCACGAGATCGACTTTGCCGGGATTTTCTAGACGATGTTTATGCCCTGCGGGGATATACGTGGACTCGTTGGTAGCAATCAGCAGATCCTGATCGCCGTTGACGACCTTTGCCATCCCGTCAACAACAATCCAGTGCTCACTGCGGTGGTAATGCAACTGCAGAGACAACGACGCACCCGGCTTGACCACAATGCGCTTCATCTTGAAGTTAGTCCCTTCTTCAAGGACGGTGTAAGTGCCCCAGGGACGATGCACCGTGCGGTGCAGCTTGTAAGCTTCGTGATCGATTTTTTTTAACTGCCCAACAATTTGCTTCACATCTTGCGAGTGATTTTTGTCAGCCACCAGCAGTGCGTCAGGGGTATCGATGATGATGAGATTTTCGATCCCGACGGCAGCGATGATGCGATCTTCGCCCTGGATGTAACAGTTTTTGACGTCGTGCATAAAGGCCTCAGCCTTCACGCTGTTGCCGTTTGCATCGGGTTTGATCAAATCACCGAGCGCGTTCCAAGAGCCGATATCGCTCCAGCCGATCGAGCACGAGACGACGGCTGCGTGATGGGTTTTCTCCATGAGCGCGTAATCGATTGAAATGCTTTCGGCTTTTGCAAACGTCGCGGCATCAAGTTCGATCTGATATTGGCCTGCGCCCTCAACACGGCGTGACACCTTCAGGCTTTCGTCAACCGCCTTCAATACCGCTGGCGCGTATTCACCCAGTTCGGTCATGGCGGTTTGAGCCGTCATGCAAAACATACCTGAGTTCCAGAGGTATTTACCGCTATCCACATAGGCTTGCGCGGTGGCCAGATCGGGCTTTTCGACAAAACGCAGCACGTCGTGACCGCTGGCTTCTATGTACCCATAGCCGGTCTCAGGCGCTTCAGGTTTAATCCCAAAGGTAGCTACCTTACCTCGCAAAGCCAGCTCGATCGCCGTGGCAACGGCCTCGCTAAAGGCGGTGAAATCAGCAATCAGGTGATCTGCCGTCAAAAACAACATCACGGCATCGGGACCATAGGTTTGATGAATGGTGAGTGCTGCGGCAGCAATTGCGGGCGCGGTGTTTCGGCCTTCTGACTCGAGAATAAAGCCCAGGGGCACAGGGATGGGGCCCGTCTCTCGGTACTCGTCTGCGGTTTTGAAGAATAAGTTTCGATTGGTCACCGTCAGGACTTCGACGGCACCCGGCAGCGCGATGGCTCGCAGAAATGACTTCTGCAACAAGCTCTGGCCGTCTGCCAGGCGAATAAAAGGCTTGGGGTGCAACTCTCTGGACACCGGCCATAGGCGAGTACCGGCACCGCCGGACAAAATTACTGGGATTAATTTCATGCTGTCTATCGGTCTTCGATTGGCTACTGGTGGAGTTTGACCTTTTTTTGTACTTTTTAGTACATATCCGCAAGTATAATCGCCCTTTTGTTAGCGTATCGGGTTTAAGCGTGGCGAATTCAAGTCAAAAAACGATTGCAGTCGTAACCGGCATCACCGGACAAGATGGGGCCTACCTCACAGAATTGCTACTCGGCAAGGGCTACACGGTCTATGGCACCTACCGCCGCACAAGTTCGGTGAATTTCTGGCGTCTTGAAGAACTCGGCGTTGAAAAGCACCCCGACTTGCACCTGGTTGAATACGATTTGACAGATTTATCGTCAAGTATTCGTCTGTTACAAACGACCGGGGCTACTGAGGTCTACAACCTCGCCGCTCAGAGCTTTGTCGGCGTGTCTTTTGACCAGCCACTGGCAACAGCAGACATCACGGGCATCGGCCCAGTCAACTTGCTTGAGGCCATTCGCATTGTCAATCCCCGCATCAAGTTCTATCAGGCCAGCACCTCAGAAATGTTTGGCAAGGTACAAGCGATCCCCCAAATCGAGAGCACGCCCTTTTACCCGCGCAGCCCCTACGGGGTCGCCAAGCTCTATGCGCACTGGATGACCATCAATTACCGCGAAAGTTACGGTATTTTTGGTACCAGCGGTATTTTGTTTAATCATGAGTCACCGCTGCGCGGTCGCGAGTTTGTGACGCGCAAAATCACTGACTCAGTGGCCAAGATCAAGCTGGGCAAACTCGACTTACTTGAACTCGGCAATATGGATGCAAAGCGCGATTGGGGTTATGCAAAAGATTACGTCGAGGGGATGTGGCGCATGCTGCAGGCCGACGAACCAGATACTTTCGTGTTGGCAACCAACCGCACTGAGACGGTTCGTGACTTTGTCACCATGGCTTTCAAAGCGGCCGATATCTCGCTTGAGTGGAAGGGCACCGGTGAGCAAGAGCATGCGATTGACACAGCGTCTGGCAAAACCTTGGTGCGCATTAACCCCAGGTTTTATCGTCCCGCCGAAGTCGAGCTTTTGATTGGCAACCCAGAAAAGGCCATGACCAAGCTGGGTTGGGCCCCTAAAACGACCCTCGAAGAACTCTGCCGGATGATGGTTGTCGCAGATCTGGGGCGCAACGAACGCGGGTTCTCGTTCTAAACATGGCAATTGCTGGCGGCGTTAGCACCTCAGGCTCAAAGCGCGTCTTAATCACGGGTTTGCAGGGTTTCACGGGTCATTACATGGCGCGCGAACTCGAACAACATGGCTACGAGGTTTGGGGTCTAGGTGACACTCCCTCGGATCACCCTCGAACCGTCGTTGCCAATTTGTTGGATTTACCCAGTCTGAAAGAGGCCGTCGCCAGAGCGCGCCCCAACTATGTGGTGCACTTAGCGGGGATCGCGTTCGTCGGACACGGTCAGCCCAAGGCTTTTTACGACGTCAATCTGGTGGGTAGTCGCAATCTGCTAGAAGCACTTGCACCCGTCGCAGAGGGGCTAGCGTGCGTCTTGCTTGCCAGCAGCGCGAATGTGTACGGCAATCTTCAAGAGGGCTTATTGAGCGAGGCCAAGCCGGTTGAGCCCGCCAACGATTACGCAGTCAGTAAATTGGCAATGGAGTACATGGCCAAGATCTGGATCCCTAAAATCCCTGTGGTGATAGCCCGTCCATTTAACTATACGGGCGTCGGTCAATCAGACAGTTTCTTGATCCCCAAGATCGTGTCACATTTTGTACGCAAGCAAAACACCATTGAATTGGGCAACATGGATGTTTGGCGTGAGTTCAATGACGTCAGGGATGTTGTGCACGCGTACAGGACACTGCTTGAGGCCAAGCCTGTCGGGCAAATCATCAACGTCTGCTCAAGTCAGCTTGTGTCCTTGCGTGGGGCGTTGCAAATGGCCAGTGAACTCACCGGCCAAACGATTGAAGCACGAGTCAACCCTGCATTTGTTCGCGCTAACGAGGTACTTAAACTCGGTGGTGACAATCGCTTATTGAAAAAATACGTTCCTGATTGGGCGCCGCGCCCCTTGCGCGAAACACTTGCCTGGATGCTGCAAGCTGCGGCAGTGCAATCATGATTAAAGTTGGTTTTGGCGTCTCTGCACTGGTCAAAGGGATGGCGGGTGGCGGCATCGACGGCATTGGCAACTACACCCTCGAAATGCTGCGCCGAATGGAAGCCATTTCAAACGGTACGGTAGCCAGCAATGCGTCCCTCTACAGTGCGCCCATCCGATTGATGCCTTTTGCTTTTGGCGATGAGGTGCCTGCGAAACTGACTGAAGTACCTGGGATCACGTTGGGTCACTATTCACTGAGCGCGTTATTTTCGGCGACCACTGGGCTTAGTTGCCCGGGGATCAGCGATTTTGCGAAAAGAGTCGATCTTATTCACGCCACTGACCACTGGATACCGAAATGCTCTCGCGTGCCTGTAGTGGCAACCTTGATGGATGCGATACCGCTCTCGCACCCCCAATGGGTCAGCGGCAAATTACGGGGCTTAAAGAATGCCCTCTGGAAGAAAGCCGCCAATTGGGCTGATTCAGTGATCACCATCTCTGAGTATTCCAAGCTCGAACTTTCTCGCTGGTGCGATATCCCCCTGGACAGAATCACGGTCATCCCGCTGGCGGTGGATGAACGCTGGTACAACGATGTCGCGCCTGTTCGGTTGGCAAAGATACGCGACGAGTACAAATTGCCAGCTTCTTTCTTTGTGTCAGTCGGTACCTTACAGCCTCGCAAAAATCTCGCGGCAACCATTCACGCGCATCGATCACTCACCCCAGCTGAGCGTCTTCAACATCCACTTGTCATCATTGGTCGTGCTGGCTGGAAATGCGAAGACGTGATCGAACTGATCGAGCAAGATAGGGCTTCAGGCGCCATTCGATGGTTAAAGCACGTGCCCGCTGACGATTTACTGCCAGTCGTCAAAATGGCCAGAGCCATGTTATTCACCTCGCTGGCAGAGGGGTTTGGATTGCCCGTGCTAGAGGCGTTTGCGGCTCAAGTCCCTGTCATTACTTCCAACACAACGTCTTTACCTGAAGTGACAGGCGATGCCGCCATCATGATTGATCCAACCGACATTGCCGCCATGGCAACTGCGATGCGCAGCATCGTTGGCGATGATTCACTTCACGCCGACTTGCGCCAGCGCGGTCTCGCCAGAGCACAATGCTTTAGTTGGGATACCTGCGCTCAGCAGACATTAGCGGTATACAGCCAAACCCTTAAACGCTAGCGTTCTTGGGATGCTTGGTGGCGCTGACCGATGCCGATAGTTGCTCATAAAGCTTTAAATATGAGGCAACCATCTGATCCGCCATGAAGTGACCACGGTATCTCGCCAAGGCGTTCTGACCCCAAACAGCGACCTGCTCTGGTTGCTGCCAAAACGTATCCAACGCCCGGCCAAAACCTTGTGCATCGTTGGGCGCGACGACCAACCCCGTCTCTTGGTCTTGATTAACATAGCTCGTGCCTGTGCCGATCTCGCAAGTGATCATGGGGGTGCCCTGCTGCGCAGCTTCCGCCAGCACAATGCCAAAGGCCTCAGACCGCAAGTGCGAGGGGAAAACAAACCCATAGGCTGCCCGCATGATGCAGCGCTTGTCTTCGTTGGTCACATCATCAACAAAGTGCAGGTGTTTTAACCCTAGGGTTTGAGCTTGCGCTTTCAATGCCTCATGCTGATCGCCTTTACCGACAATCACTGTTGGATAGTCGCGGCCTTTGAGGGCCTCAAGCAGGATATGCAGACCTTTGTAGTAGCGAAGTGCCCCTAAAAAGAGAAAAAACCGTTCGCCGAAGCGTTGACGCCATTTGGCAACCGCGGGGTCTAGTAGCGAACCTTGTTCAAAATGTTCAATCCCATACGTGATCAACTGGGCTTTATGCTGCCACTGCTGCAAAACGGGGCTACTGGCCATAATCCCTGGCGAAGCTGCAAGGATGTGCTGCATCTTGCCAAAGTACCTGTCGCGAAGGGGGGCGTAGATCTGGTTGAGCCTGACTTGGCTGACCACATCCGAGTGATAACTGAGGAGCGACGGTTTATTTATCCCCGTCATCAGATAGGACAAATCCGCGAAAGGCCAAGGGAAATGCAGATGCAAAACATCAGCCCAAGCAGCCTCACGACGAAAATTCAGCAGAAAACTCGCCGACAAGCCGGTTGAGGCAATATACATATCTTGATGATAACGACGAATCTCATAGCCACTCGGGTCAACATCTATCCGCGTTTTACCAGGCGTCAGCACCAGCACTCGGTTGTCTATACCCAGCTTGGTCGTATGGCTTGCCAAGGTATGGGCAACCTGCTCGATGCCACCATAGGTATCAGGGAAAAAGGTTTTAAGAACGTGCAAGACTCGCATGTTTACTGACGATTCTTCTTTTGTACAACTAACCATTTAGGCATGCGAAACAGCACCAGCGTGCGGTACAGCACCACGTAGGATACTGAAAAAAGCACCGTGCAAATGATCAAGGGAATTTGAAACTGCCAAAACAACACCGCCGGGATCACTGCCATCGACGACAGCACCCAAAGATAGGGAGAGGTCATGGCATTGCGCTCGGTGATCAGGTGCGCCTCAGACGACCCAACCGCCCATCTCACGAGACGCTTGTAGACCAGCATATGCAAATGCACGCCATCGGGTGCACCGGGCGATCTGCCTCGGACGAATTTTTTGCGATAAATCGAAAACAGCGTCTCAAAGACAGGATAGATACATAACAACAAGGGAAACCAAGCCGACACCTGAGGATGTCTGGCAAGCATAGTCACTGATAAAGTGCCAATCATGTAACCAATGAAATAAGCCCCGCCATCACCCAAGAAAATTAACCCACGGGGGTAATTCCAGATGAGAAATCCGCCCAGCGCCCCCAGCATGCCAACGGCGGCGACCAAGATCAACCGATCGCCTAGGTAAAAAGCGACATAACCAAGCCCCGCCAAAATCATCGCTGCGACGACGGTCGCGAGACCGTTATACCCGTCGATGATGTTAATGGCGTTGGCAGCCCCGGCGATCGTAAAAATCGTGAACACAAAAGAGACTGCTGAGATCTTGAGAATCTCGTCGAGGCCGTAGACATTGACCCGTGTCACGGCTGACCCAAGCCACCAATAAACCAGCGCCCCACTGATCAGTGCCAAACTCAAGCGAGCCAAAACGCGGACGTTTTTAAACAAATCTTCGCCTAGCCCCCCCAAAAACACCGGTAAGGCGCAACCAAACAGAATCATCAAGTCGGGGTAAATGGCTGGATCACGAAAAGCCGCTAAGGCAAAAACCGGGATCATCGCCATGAAGATCGCGACCCCGCCGGTACGTGGGACAGGACTGGCGTGATATTTTTGAACCCCGGTGAGATCGTGGTCAACCCCAGCCAGTCGGAGTCGGCGATGCCGTACCAAAAGCAATGACATCACCAATGAAACGAGAAACGCGCCTAAAACGTAGGCCATGCGCAGCGAAATCCTTATATGTTTAGGGGATTTTACTCTGAAGCCAGCGGCGGCGTTTCGTCACTCGTGATCGATCGCAGTCACCGCCCCCGATCGTTTGCGCAGCTCGAATTTCTGAATCTTGCCAGTCGATGTTTTGGGTAGATCACCAAACTCAAAAGCCCCAGGGACTTTGAACCCAGCCAAATGCAGCTTGCAGTGTGCGACCAGATCTGCCGCCAACACTTGCGCGCCGGGCTTGAGTTCGATGAAGGCACAGGGTGTCTCACCCCACTTGGGGTGGGGTTTGGCCACCACGGCGACCGCAAGAATGGCTGGGTGTTTATACAGAACGTCTTCGATCTCGATGCTAGAGATGTTCTCGCCGCCCGAAATAATCACATCTTTGCTTCGATCTTTGATCTTGATGTACCCGTCTGCAAAACGCACACCCAGATCGCCGGTATGAAACCACCCCCCCGCGAACGCTTCGGCGGTGGCTTCAGGATTTTTTAGATAGCCTTTCATACAAATGTTGCCACGCACCATGATCTCACCAATCGTCTGCCCATCGCGAGGCACGGGTTGCATCGTCTGCGGATCAATCACATCTGCGCCTGCCTGTAAGTGATATCTCACGCCCTGCCGTGCATGAAACACAGCACGCTCGCCGCAAGGCAACTCATCCCAGGCCGCTTGTGGCGTGCAAAGCACGCAGGGGCCGTAGACTTCAGTCAATCCGTAAACATGCGTGAGAGAGATGTTAATGGACGCCATGCTTTCGATCAGTGTTGCCGAGGGTGCTGCACCAGCGACCATTGCCCGCACGACAGCAATCGGCTTGCCGGGCCCGATGTTTTCCATGCCATATTGCTTGAGTTGCTCGGGGGCATTGACCAACAGGCTGTGAACAATAGGGGCACCGCAATAGTGTGTCACGCCGTGCTCGCGAATCGCCCCGAACACGCCTTCGGGGGTGACTTTACGCAAGCACACATTGACGCCCGCCCGCGCAGCAATTGTCCACGGAAAGCACCACCCGTTGCAGTGAAACATCGGCAAGGTCCATAAGTAGGTGCAATGCGCCGGTAAATCCCACTCAAGAATATTACTGAGCGCGTTGAGGTAAGCGCCACGATGGTGATACACCACCCCTTTTGGCTCACCCGTCGTGCCAGAGGTGTAATTCAAGGCAATCGCATCCCATTCGTCGCCTTGGTAGTCGATGGGTGCATCTGACGACGCGCTGATCAGCTGGTCATACGTCAATTGACCGATGCGCTCGCCCGCGCCCTGATATTGACGATCATCGACATCGATCACCAAGGGTGAGCACTCAGGATTGATTCGCTTTGCCTCGATCAGCGCTGCGTGCATCACCGCCGAGAATTCTCGATCGACGATCACTACCTTAGACGACGCGTGAGTCAACATGTAGGTCAAGCTCGCGGCATCTAGCCGAGTATTTAGCGTATTAATGACAGCACCGATCGCGGGGATGCCGAAATGACACTCAACCATTTCAGGGATGTTGGGCAGCATGACCGTCACCGTATCGCCCCTGCCAACCCCTCGGGACGCTAAAGCGTTCGCTAGCTGCATGGCCCGCGCATAAGTCTCAGACCATGTGCGCCGAATATCACCATGAATGACCGCAAGGCGGTCGGGGTGCACTTCAGCAGATCGTCTGATGAAATCAACCGGTGACAATGCTGCAAAATTAGCGCTTGTCTTGGGCAAATGCTGCTCGTCAATGTTCATGGGTTTGTCTCGACCTGTATTTTCAGGTTGATTCTATAGAAAAAAGGTATTCGAAGCGAGGTTGGCTCGGGTGCTATGCTTTTGCTTATGCGCACTGAATTGCCGACCCCACCGAACGCTCACGAATCACCCTATCAGCGCAAACAATTACTGATGGCGATGGCGGGCATTTGTGCGGCAGTCGTCGTCGCCGCTTTTGACTCAACCATTGTGAGTACGTCCATGCCCAAAGTCGCCCAGGCATTGGATGGAATGGATAGTTACGCATGGGTGGGGACAGGTTACTTTCTGGCCTGCGCCATCACCATCATGATTTTCGGCCGGATTGGTGATCTTTATGGTCGCAAACATTTGATGCTGATCTCACTGGCTATCGTCGGGTTGGGGTCTATCCTGAGTGGTCTGTCGCAAAGTATGGCGCAACTTATTGGATTCAGAGTGTTTCAGGGCCTGGGGGGCGGCATGATGATCGCCACCACCTTTACCGCCCCAGCTGATATTTTCCCCGACCATAAAGAACGCGTTCGCTGGATGGCGCTCGTCTCCGTTGCGTTTGCGGTGTCGAGCGGTCTCGGGCCTGTGTTGGGCGGGATGGTGACGCAGGCGCTCAGCTGGCGTGCGGCGTTTTTCCTGACCCCTGCGGCTGCCGGGATTGCGATTTACATGATCTGGAAACACTTCCCGAAAGTCACGCCGCCACCCAAAGCTGACAATCATCGGTTCGACTGGCTGGGTGCTGCAGTACTCTCCGTTGCCGTGGGTGCCCCTCTCGCGGGCCTAGAGCTGGCTATCGCCCCCTCAAAGTCAAGCCATTTTTTACTGGCGTTCGGCCTCATGTTCGCGGGTGGGTTGTCTGCATGGGGGCTGATCCCCATTGAACGCCGAGCGGTGACACCGATTTTTCCTTTACGGATTTTGCGAACCACAGAGGCCCGCTGGCTTAACTTTTCAGCCTTCCTGATCGGCGCGGTCATGTATGTGTTGATTTTTTATATCCCGCTGCTGCTTCAAAAAGAGTTTGGCTACAGTCCCACCAAGGCCGGTTTGCTCATGACACCATTAGTTGCGGGGATTCCGATAGGTAGTATTTGCAATGGTTATCTTTTTAGACGTACCTCTCATCCACAAAGATTGATGGTTTTCGGTAGCATCCTTCTTGCGCTGGGATGTATTGCCATGGTTAGTTTTACTGCACAGAGTTCAGATCAATGGATTCTGGTGACGCTGGCCGTTTGCGGGATTGGCTTAGGTTTTTTGTTGCAAAACTTCACTTTGTTCATGCAAATGCTCGCTGATCGCGTCGACGTCGGTGCTGCCTCGGGCCTGATACAAACCACGCGGGCGGTCGGTAGTGCCATGGGAACCGCCATGGTCGGCATCCTGATTGCACGAATCTCTGTGGGCACAGGGGTGAAGGCTGGCCTGATCATCTGCGTGTTGTTATGTGTGTTTGTCGGCTGGATCAGTCACCGCATTCGCATCCGTCATGATGCCGAGCAATAGCAAAAACGTACAAAAACTTACAAACTGTTACAAAACACCTATGATGACACTGTAAGCGTCATGGCTCGTTTATCATTGCTCAATATGAGAATTTCTGTTCAGCAAATTAATTCTGCAGTGGGCGGTGTGGTCATTGCAGCGATACCCACGTTGCTTCTGACCGAACTTGGCCATTCAAGCATCGCATGGTATGGGCTCGTGTTTTCTGCATTTGCCATGTGGTTCACGCGAGAGGGTGGATGGCGTTTGACCCTTGCCAGCCTCAAACCATACCGTGCCCTGACAGGGGCACTCGCATTCGCGTTCGTGCCGATCTTACTGTTTATGGCCTTGCATCATTCGACCGCTGGCGCGGAACTTGAACGGGCCGTTCGGATGTTGCTCGGTTGTCTGTTTGTGCTGGGCGCGGCATTAAGCATGAAGCCGCAATGGCTACGTCAATCATCTTGGGGCTTCGCCATTGCTGGCCTTGCCAGCTCAGCCTATGTCTTTTGGCCTGCTGAACGTGAGTTAGGGCGGCCGGTGACCCCAGAGTTCAACTCTGTTTCATACGGCAATTTGACGCTGTTGATGGCCATGTTGCTGATGTATTCAATCCGCTGGTCATTGACGCCTTGGCCTCGCGCTGAAAAAGCGGCTAAATGGGCTGTGGTCTTGATCACGATGGTCGGCTTTGTTTTGACACAAACACGCACCGGGTGGCTCGCCGTGCCAGTGTTCGGACTCATTTGGCTTTACCTCAATGGCTGGATCAAACGCCTGTCAACCATGATTTACACAGCTGTCGGTTTGCTACTGCTATGTGGCGTCATGCTGTTCAGCATCCCGAAAATGCATGAACGCTTGATGGATGGCTATCACGAAGTCACTGAATGCTTGACGACCAACTCGACTGCCTTTAGCTCAACCTGTATTCGACTGCAATTGTGGCGTTCATCGATGGATATTTTTGTCGAACAGCCTTTGCTCGGCTTAGGATTACGCAAAAATTTTCAACCCGCGCTGCAAGAGCGAGTCAGCAAAGGACTGGTGTTGCAAAGAGTCGCTGATGAATGGGCAGAACCTCATAGCGACATGATGATGGCCCTCGCCACGCAAGGCGTTTTGGGTGGCGCAGCCCTGCTATTTGTCTATTTCGCCCCTGCACTTTTATTTGCTCGAAGATTGGCGACCGATCAAACGAATAACGCACGCGTTGCAGCGGCTATGGGTTTAGCGGTCTGCTTGGGTTTCGCCGTGTTTGGCCTAACCGAATTGATGTTTCGAGGCATGCGAACCGTTGGCTTCTATGCGGTCATGATTGGTTGGTTGATGGCGCTTTCAGACCCTATCCTCAGCACCAAACACCCTAAATAAGTCCAGTCAGCTCACGGCAACTCAATCTCAGCAATGATGGGGGCATGATCTGACAACTGAGTCCAAGGCCTGCCCTTAAGCACTTTTGCACTTTTCACGACGAAACCGCGTTGATAAATCCGGTCTAGCGGTAGCATCGGGAAGCCCACCGGAAACGTCCGCGGCGAGGGCTTTCTCTGCAACGTTTCAATGCCTAAGTCAGTCAATCGGATTGGCCCTTGATTTTTTTGAAAGGTTTGCGAAAACACTTCGTACACGCCCAGCTCATTGACAAACAAGGGGGCCAGCGAGTCTTGCCAATCATTAAAGTCGCCTGCAATCAGTAACGGTTCTTGCTCGGGCACCAGGCGTTTGATTCGCTCAGAGATGCGTTGTATCTGCCTGACTCGGCTTGCAGCAAATAAACCAAGATGCACCACCACACAGTGGATGCGAGCACCCTTGACGTCGATGATGCCATGCAAGAGCCCTCGCTGCTCGAGCACATGGTCAGAAATATCCTCATTCTCGAACTCGGTGATCGGGTACTTCGACAATAGGGCATTGCCGTGATGGGTGTGGTCACGAATCGCATTGGGGCCATAAGCGACCTGCATCTGCAAAGCAGCGCCTAAAGACTCATGCTGGGCGTGCAGATTTGACTGCTTCTCGTTGCGACCTTGAACCTCTTGCAGAAACAGGATGTCAGGATTCAAACCGTGCAAATGCACTCGCAACTCGGCCAGCGAATCTCTGCCTGAGACCGATTTACCCTTGTGGATGTTATAGCTGACAATACGAAGCACGGTCATCGCTTACCCTTCGCTGACCGTGCTTCGCTGAATCACATTAGATACTTCACGCAGGCTTGATATCTGCTTGGCGCAACCGGATATGCAGCTCGCGCAACTGCTTCTCGTCGACTGGCGACGGGGCTTGAGTTAACAAGCACTGCGCACGCTGCGTCTTGGGGAAGGCAATGACATCGCGGATTGATTCAGCACCGGTCATCATGGTGACAATCCGATCCAGGCCGAACGCAATACCGCCGTGGGGTGGCGCACCGTACTGCAACGCATCAAGCAAGAATCCAAATTTGAGCTGCGCCTCTTGAGCATCAATCTTCAGTGCGCGGAAGACTTTGCTCTGGACCTCTTCGCGGTGAATACGCACCGAGCCACCGCCGATCTCCCACCCATTGAGCACCATGTCATAGGCTTTAGCGATTGCTTTGGACGGATCCGTTGTCAGCAGGTCTTCGTGACCATCTTTGGGGCTAGTGAACGGATGATGTGCTGCGACGTAGCGGTCAGCTTCTTCATCGTACTCAAACATCGGAAAATCAACGACCCACAGCGGCTTCCAAACGTTGTCAAACAGACCCGCTGCCTTGCCAAACTCGCTGTGACCAATTTTGACGCGCAAGGCGCCCATCGCATCGTTGACGACTTTCGCTTTGTCAGCACCGAAGAAAATCAAATCCCCATTTTGCGCACCGGTACGCTTGACCATCTCAGCCACCGCAGCATCGTTGAGGTTTTTGACGATAGGCGATTGCAAACCATCGCGGCCCCCAGCAATGTCGTTGACCTTAATCCACGCCAATCCTTTTGCACCGTATATCGCCACGAACTTGGTGTAACTGTCGATCTCGCTACGCGAAATCGCTGCGCCCCCCGGGATTCGCAGCGCGACGACTCGGCTGCCTTCGGTGGTCGCCGCTTGCGCGAAGACTTTGAACTCAACATCCTTCATCACGTCAGTCAACTCTGTGAACTCGAGTTTGACCCGCAAATCGGGCTTGTCTGAGCCATATAACCGCATGGCTTCAGACCAAGGCATGATTGGAAATGGCGCAGGCAAATCGACGTTCTGAACCGCCTTAAAGACATGACGGATCATTTCTTCGAAAATCTCGCGAATTTCAATTTCTGACAAGAATGACGTTTCACAATCGATCTGGGTGAATTCAGGTTGACGATCTGCACGCAAATCTTCATCACGGAAGCATTTGGTGATCTGGTAGTAGCGATCAAAACCCGAGACCATCAACATCTGCTTGAACAATTGCGGCGACTGCGGCAAGGCAAAAAACTCGCCAGCATTGACCCGAGAAGGCACGAGGTAATCACGAGCGCCTTCAGGCGTGCTCTTGGTGAGCATGGGGGTTTCAATGTCGATAAACCCCAGCCCATCCAGAAACTTGCGGACTTCAATAGAGACACGATAACGAAGCATCATGTTGCGCTGCATTTGACCACGACGCAGATCAAGCACGCGATGCGTCAGTCGTGTTGTCTCTGACAAGTTCTCATCATCAAGCTGAAAAGGCGGTGTTACCGATGGATTGAGGATTTCAACTTCACGACACAAAATCTCGATTTCACCAGAGGCTAAATCACTGTTGCTGGTGCCAGCCGGACGCTCACGAACCAAACCCGTGACTCGGATACAGAACTCATTACGCAACCGTTCTGCAATGGCAAAGCCTTGCTCGTTATCGGGATCAAACACGATTTGCGCCAGACCTGCGCGGTCGCGCATGTCGATAAAGATCACGCCGCCATGGTCACGACGACGGTGCACCCAACCAAACAAAGTGACCGTCTGGCCTAGGTGATCACGACAAACCTGACCGGTGTAGCAGGTACGCATTCAGAGTACTCCAAGTAAGAACGAGCGATTCATGACGAATAATTACGACGCGGGTGGTGAAACCACCCCCATCGATACGATGTATTTCAACGCAGTGTCCACAGACATCTTGAGTGGAATCACTTCACTACGCGGCATAAGTAGAAAAAAACCTGACGTGGGGTTGGGGGTCGTCGGGATATAAACGCTGACAAAATCCCCATCAAGATTCGCAGCAACCTCACCCGAGGGTGCACCTGTTAAAAAGGCGATCGACCAGGATCCCTGATGCGGGTAGCGAATCATGACAGCTTCACGAAATGCCTGACCATTCGGGGCCAGCAGTGTGTCGCTGACTTGCTTGACTGATTGGTAAATCGAGCGGACCAGGGGGATGCGGCCCAGGATTTTTTCGGATAGGCCAAAAATACGTTTGCCAAAAAAGTTAGCGCCTAACATCCCTGTCACGAGCAATACCAACAACACCAGCAGCATCCGAAAGCCAGGTATATCAAGACCAAATAACGCCTGAGGAGACAAAAAGGCGGGCACCACACCTTCTAGCGTATTGACCACCACCCCAATCACCCAGATGGTGATCACCACCGGAACCCAGATCAACATTCCAGTTAAGAGATAGGTTTTAAGCCAGCGCATGATGTGAGTGATATCCTGATGGGCTTATTTGTTGGCTGTTGAACTGGCAGGCGAACTTGAAGGGGCCGTCGCGGGCGGTGCGGCGCTTGTTGAGGGCGAGACCGTCGATTGACTGGTTGACGCAGCCGCGCCAGCCGGCGCGGCCGCCGTATCAGCACTGGCCGACCCCTCTGAGGAAGCCACGCCATCTTTTTTTGCCACGACAGGGGCAGGCTCTGCTGTTTTGGCAGCACCAGTACCTTTGTCGCGAAAGTCCGTCACATACCACCCCGACCCTTTCAATTGAAAACCGGCGGCTGTTACCTGCTTAACGTAGGTCGACTGATGGCATTCGGGGCACACGGTTAAGGGCGCGTCAGACATCTTTTGTAACGTGTCATGAGCATAACCGCACGCGCTGCACTTATAGGCATAGATTGGCACGATAAAACTCTTCGAATAAACACGGGGTGCTCAAGCTAGACCTGAGCGCCCCATAAGTTGGGGAAAGCCTTGGATTTTAACGGGTTTTTACCCATTCAGTGATTTAGACCAGAAACATGGCCGCAGCGATCGCTGTTGGTAGAATCGCGGCCAGTAAAAGGCCACCACCAGAAATCGCCTCGTTTTTAAAGCTGCTCTTAAGAATGGAGTAACCGGCAGGATTCGGGGCGTTCGCAATGACGGTCAACCCGCCCCCCGTGACGGCACCAGCCACCAACATATACTGCCACGACGCTGAGGTACCGTCGACTAAAGATCCCAAAAAAGTCAGCGCTGCGTTGTCTGTCAGCGCAGTCAGCGCCATCCCGCCCCAGAACAGCACAAGGGGGGAAAGACCACCGAGCAAATCCTGTAACCACCATTTTTGCAAAGCCCCCAGAAGGACAAGGCCTGCCAGAAAAAACCCTACCAGCAATCCTTCTTTGATCATCAGGCGGGATTGATGACGTGGGTAAGCCGTACAAAATCCAATAAACAACACCAACAGGCCCATAAAAATGGCGGGATGATGCGCCGTCATCACGACACCAACCAAGCACAGCAAATGAACCGCAACCGTAGCAAACGGCACTCGGACGGTAGCCTCTTCGGTCACCCCGCGGTGCGTTTCAACCTCGCCAGCACTCAGTTGTTTTCGAAAAACCAAGGTCAGCCATAAAGCATTGACCACCACAGCAACGATGGCTCGCCAACCGAACTCAGACAGCATGTGCGAGGTTGTCCAACCAAAGGTTGAAGCAACCATCAACACAGGGGGGGCGGCATAGGCCGTCAATACGCCCCCGATTGAAACGTTGACGAACAAAACGCCCAGCGTCAAATATTTAAACCGTTCGTGCCCCGCGCATTTGAAATAGGCATCGCGCAGCAACAAGGCCGCCAACGTCATTGCTGCGGGCTCAGTAATCAACGACCCGAGCAAAGGCACGACGCTCAACACAATGAAAAAGGTCGCTAAATGCTTGTTGACAGGCAATGCCTTCGCCAGAACGCGCACGAGTGCAGCCACTAACTCAAGAATGGGCCGACTACCTGCAACCACCAATATCGCGAAAACAAACAAGGGTTCAGTGAAGTTACTATGGTCGACAAAATGGATGGCTGTGGCTGGCCCGGCCATCATCGCCATGGCGACAATCAGGATGAAGGCCCAGAGGCCAAACACCACCTCGACTTCGGCCAGCAAGTGCCAAAAACCCGAGTGCGTACCTTTTTTATCTGATAATTTGGCGAAAATCGTGACAGAAAAAGTGTGCAGGATGGCACACACGAACAGCACCGTCGCCAAGACTTGAACAGAAAATGGAATCACCATCAACGCGTCGCCTACCCTTAAACTATACCTAGGGCACTATACCGTGTGCGCGGTAACCGCGGTGAGGTTTTTACTCATTGTCTGAACAAGTACTTTTAGTTACACGCGGCCTGACAGCCTAGGGTCAACCGCGCTTTTGGCCCGGATCAACCAAGGTTTCACCGACTACTCCTATCGCCGATCCGCCAAGATCATTTGAGCCGCTTTTTCAGCAATCATCATGGTGGGTGAATTCGTGTTGCCAGACGTAATCGTGGGCATGATTGAGGCATCAGCAACCCTTAATCCCTGAATGCCGTGTACCCGCAAGCGTGCGTCAACCACCGCCATGTCGTCTTGACCCATCTTGCAGGTGCCGACGGGATGGAAGATAGTCGTGCCAATGTCACCCGCGGCCTGAGCCAGTGCCGCCTCATCATCACCGACACTGGGGCCGGGCTTGTACTCTTCTGGCTTAAATTTGGCCAGTGCCGCCTGGCCGACAATGCGTCGGGTCAAACGGATACTGTCTGCCGCGACGCGTCGATCTTCAGGCGTGGACAGGTAATTGCAAAAAATCTCTGGCGCTTGTGACGTATCAGCCGACAGTGGCTTCACATGACCGCGGCTGGTTGGTCGCACATTGCAGACAGACGCCGTGAACGCCGGAAAGGAATGCAGCGACTCACCAAATTTTTCGAGTGACAGGGGCTGAACGTGATATTGCACGTTCGCCCGCGTCTGAGTGGGATCAGACTTCGCAAACACCCCCAATTGCGACGGCGCCATGCTCATCGGGCCTCGTCGCGTCAGTGCATACTCAAGACCAATCATGGCCTTGCCCCAGAGCGAATTAGCCATCGTGTTCAACGTTCGTGTCCCTTGGACGCGATAGATCATTCGTAACTGCAAATGATCTTGCAGATTTTGTCCGACGCCCTTGAGCTCATGCACCAGGGGTATGCCCAAGGGGCTTAACACACTCGAATCACCCACGCCAGAGACTTGCAATATATGGGCAGAGCCAATCGAGCCTGCCGCCATAACGACTTCTTGGGCTGCCCGGGCAATCTGTTGACTACCGTCCTTGATGAACTCAACGCCGGTCACGCGTTTACCTTCAAACACGAGGCGCGTGGTGCGTGCATGCGTGAGCACCGTCAAATTACTGCGATGCTTGATGGGGTGTAAAAAGGCCTTTGAGGCATTCCATCGCCAACCGTCCTTCTGGTTGACTTCAAAATAATTGCTTCCCTCGTTGTCGCCCCGGTTGAAGTCGTCGATACGCGAGATGCCGGCTTGCTCGGCGGCATCGCGAAATTGATCAAGAATTTCCCAAGACAAGCGTGCACGATCCACTCGCCATTCGCCGTCACCGCCATGAAACTCGCTATTGCCCGCGTGGTGATGCTCCATCCCTTTATAAACAGGCAACACATCATCCCAACCCCAACCAGGATTGCCCGCAGCAACCCAGCTGTCATAATCAGCGCTCTGCCCGCGCATGTAAATCATGCCATTAATGGAAGAACAGCCCCCCAACACTCGCCCTCGGGGATAACCAAGCTGACGACCATTTAAGCCAGGATCAGCCGCCGTCTTAAAACACCAGTCAGTGCGTGGATTACCAATGCAATAGAGATAACCAACGGGGATGTGGATCCAGTGGTAGTTGTCTGGCCCACCCGCCTCGAGCAGCAAGACTCGGATCTTAGGGTCGGCGGATAGTCGATTGGCGAGCACACACCCGGCTGAGCCAGCGCCAACAATAACGTAATCAAATTCAAGCGCGGTAGAAGTCGTCATAAATATTCTTTTAAGCAGCAGGCGGTCAGGCCCGACGAATCGTTATTTTGCTGGAAGAATAGCCTGAACTTGGCCAATTTAAAAATTGAGGCAGCACTTCATGAACGCAGCAAACCAAGAAAGTCTACAAGGCGGATACGCGAAGGTCTGGAATTCTCTTCGTTTCTTTAAACCACGTCGTTACCCCATGCGCCGCCGCTTTGCCTGTTGCCATGCAACCGTTCAACAAATAACCACCGGTAGGGGCCTCCCAATCGAGCATTTCACCAGCCATAAATACGCCGGGCAGCTGCTTGGACATTAAGGTTTGTGTGAGCCCCTCAAACTTGACGCCCCCGGCGGTACTGATCGCCTCGTCAATGGGACGGCAGGCGAGCAAAGTCACTGGCAGTGCTTTGATCGCTCGTGTGAGTTTTACCGGATCTTTAAAAGTCTCTGCACTCGTGCACTCGCGTAGCAATCCAGCTTTAACCCCCTGTAAGCCCAATCGGGCCCGCAGATGTGTGGACATGGATTTAGAACCTCGTTCTCGCGTGATCTCATCAAGTACGCGTTGCGGTTGATGATCTGGCAACAGATCAATCGTGAGGATGGCTTTACCTCGGCTCAGGATCTGATCGCGCAGGTCTGCCGATAAGGCATAAACAACGCCCCCTTCGAGCCCTTGAGCGGTCAACATACATTCACCTCGGATGGCAACCGATTTTGTTGCCGAGGTTTTAAAGGTCGCCGTCTTAATCGGTTGCCCGGCATATTGATCAATGAAATGCTGCGACCATGTCGTCTCGAACCCACCATTGCTCGGCAGCAGGGGCGCCAGTTCAACCCCTGCCTTTTGCAGCAAGGGCCACCAAGCGCCATCGGATCCGAGTGAGGCCCAGCTTCCGCCCCCCAAGGCCAGCACTGTTGCATCAGCGGTGATATTTTTGGGGCCAGCTGGTGTGTCAAAGTGCAACAACTGATGCGCGTCTGTCACGGCCTCTGAGCCCCACCCAAGCCAACGATGACGCATATAAAACTGCACACCCTGACCACGCAATCTATGTAACCAGGCACGCAACAATGGGGCCGCTTTCATTGCTTGCGGAAAAACACGCCCCGAGCTACCAACGAAGGTCTCTATCCCCAAGCCCTGAACCCACGCGCGTAAGGCTAGGGCATCAAAGCGCTCGAGTAACGTGCGCATTTCTGCGTGCCGACCACGGTAACGAGTCACGAACAGGTCTGAGGGCTCTGAGTGAGTGATGTTCAACCCACCTCGCCCGGCCATTAAAAATTTTCGACCGACAGAGGGCTTGGCTTCATACACTTGCACCGTAAAACCCTGTTCGGCAAGCGTCTCTGCCGCCATCAGGCCAGCGGGTCCTGCGCCAATGACGGCGATCGTAGTCATGACGCAATCCCGCCAAAAAAGGGTTCAAAAACCCACCCCGTACGTCGGGGGGGTGTTGGATCAGACGTACTGTTTAAACCACGCCTGCATTTTTACCCATCCGTCCTTCGCTTCTGTCTCGTGATAGCTGGGGCGATAATCTGCATGAAACGCGTGGCCGACGTGAGGATACAGCACAAACTCAGAGGCTTTAGCCGCGGCATCACCGGTTTCAAGTGCTGCCTTCATCAGATTCATGCTGGCAACAGGGATGCCAGTATCTTGGCCACCGTACAAGCCAAGCACCGGCGCATGTAACTTACCCGTCAAATCGATCGGGTTGGTAGGGTGTAATTCGTCTTTATCGCCCACCAAACGTCCATACCACGCCACTGACGCTTTCAACTTAGGGTTGTGTGCCGAATAAAGCCAGGCGATACGTCCACCCCAGCAGAATCCCGTCAAACCCAAACGGTTGGCATTGCCGCCGTTCGCGACGGCCCATTTAACGGTCGCATCCAGATCGCTCATCACCTGAGCGTCGGGAACTTTGCTCACAATCTCAGCAAAAATTTTGCCCATCTCCGTATATTTGGAAGGATCACCTTGACGTGAATACAAGTCGGTGGCGATGGCGAGATAACCAAGCTTAGCGAGACGACGGCAGATGTCTTGGATGTATTCGTGAACACCGAAAATTTCCTGGACGACCAGGATGGTCGGCAGATTCTTTTTACCCGCAGGGGCCGCACGATAAGCGGGCACGCTCCCACCCGCAACAGGGATTTGTACTTGCCCAGCAATCAATCCTTTATCGTCGGTCTTGATGGCCGTTTGCGCCATTACTGGCCCGGCGGCAACGGCGAAGCCGCTCATGACTGACGTCGTGAGAAAGCCACGACGATTCAACACAAGCGGGGGTAATAGGCTTTCAAACTCTGGGGATGGTTTATTCACGGTAGATCTCCCTGAAAATTGGGGCAGCCAATATCTGTGAAGTCAGATGTTTAGTTGAGTTTAATGTTAGCCGCTTTCGCAACGGCCGCCCACTTTAAAATCTCGCCAGCAACGTAGTGGCGGAAATCTTCTGGCGAGCCGCCCGCCACGAAAGCAGAATCCTCTGCAAACTGTGCCTGCGTCTCTGGTCGCCCCAGCACCGTCAGTGCGGCTTGAGACAACTTTTCAACGATGGCGGGCGGGGTGCCGGCCGGCGCGAACAGACCGTTCCATGAGCTCACTTCAAAATCGGCCAAACCCTCTTCTTCAACCGTCGGAACGTTCGGCAGCTGCGGCAATCGCTTGGCACCAGCCACCGCAATCGCCCTGAGCTTGCCCGCTTGAACAGACGGCACAACGCCTGCGGCGGTCATAAATCCCATTGAGACATTGCCCGCCATAATGTCGGTGATCGCAGGAGATGCGCCTTTGTAAGGAACATGCAACAGATCAATCCCGGCTCTGATCTTCAGAAGCTCGCCGGCAAAATGGGTTGAACCGCCAGTGCCAGTCGTCGCGTAAGTCAATTTGCCTGGATTCGCACGGGCGTAAGCGATGAGTTCTTTTAAATGGTAGACCGGCAACTTGGGGTTCACGACCAGCACGCTCGGCGACGACATAAAGTGCGTGACAGGCACAAAATCTTTCAGTGTGTCGTAACGCAAATTATCGTAGACCGACATGTTGGTCGCGTTAGAAATGGTACCTACCAGCAGCGTGTAGCCATCGGGGGTCGCATGAGCAACGGCTTCACTGGCGATGTTAGACCCCCCGCCAGGCTTATTTTCAACAATGATAGGTTGACCCAGGATCTGCTCCATCCCATGAGCCATCAAGCGGCCAATCAGATCGGTAGGCCCGCCAGCCGAATAACCGATCACAAGCCTGATTGGCTTAGCGGGGTAAGGGGCTGCGGACTGCGCCTGCGCGCTTAGTCCCGTTAGCCCCGTTAGCACCGTTAGCACCGTTAGCCCCTTGAGTGCCCACAGCGCTAACCCTGACCAGACTCGATTGACGCGGCGGCGCTTAGCCCAGACTTTATGCCTTGTTAACATGCTTGGCTCCTCACTTGCTTTGACTTCACTGTCCTAGTTTAGTTTTCTGACAGCAATATTTTTCATGACTTCTGCTCAGTCGGGATCTTACCGGCCGTGAGTGGTGGCATCAGAAAATCAAAATCAGCACCTTTATCGGCCTGTGTCACGCTCTGCAAAAATAATTTGCGATAACCGCGACTCGCCGTCGGCACGACCACTGGCTGCGCCTGTGCTCGGCGCTCAAGCTCGTCTGCACTCACCAGCAAACTTAACGCTCTGTTGGCCACGCTTAATCTGATACGGTCGCCATTCTTGACGTAGGCAAGTGGGCCGCCAATGGCGGACTCGGGGGTGACGTGCAGCACGATCGTGCCAAACGCGGTACCGCTCATCCGACCATCTGAGATCCGAATGATGTCTTTGACACCTGCGCGCGCCAGCTTTCTGGGGATAGGCATGTAACCAGCCTCAGGCATTGCAGCGCCTTTCGGGCCGATATTTTTAAGGACCAGAATATCTTGTGCGGTGACATCCAGATCATCCGCATCAATGCGATTAGCCATGTCTTCCAGGTTTTCGAAGACGACAGCGCGGCCTTCGTGCTCCATCAGGGCGGGGTTCGCCGCCGACTGTTTGATAATGGCGCCGCCTGGCGCCAAGTTGCCCCGCAGCACGGCGATCCCGCCCTGAGGATAAATGGGGTTAGTGCGAGGGCGCACGACATGTTGTTCAAACCCGGGGCCTTGCGCTTCGAGCTCTTCACCCAGGGTACGACCGGTGACGGTTAAGGCGTTCAGATGCAAGAGCGGCTTGAGTTCGCGCAACAAAGTGGCCATCCCGCCCGCATGGTGGAAGTCTTCCATGTAGTGATCACCTGACGGTTTGAGATCCAGCAATACGGGGGTGTCGCGCCCCATACGATCAAGCGCATCAAGGTCAATCTCAAACCCCATTCGACCTGCAATGGCCGTTAGATGAACGATACCGTTGGTCGACCCGCCAATCGCCAGCAGTACCCGCATGGCATTTTCAAACGCCTCAGCCGTCAAAATTTTGTCAATGGTCAATTGTTTGCGTGCCATCTCCACCGCTAATTCGCCACTTCGCTCGGCCACCCTTATCCGGTCAGCGGTGACTGCTGGGGGCGACGCCCCACCCGGGACAGTCATCCCCAACGCTTCAGCGATACACGCCATGGTGCTTGCCGTCCCCATCACCGAGCAAGTACCCACACTCGCCACGAGTTGGTTGTTGACGTCTGCGATTTCTTCGGCATCGATTTCATCGGCGCGAAACTTGCCCCAATAACGACGACAATCCGTGCAAGCGCCCACGCGCTCACCGCGGTGAGATCCTGTCAGCATCGATCCTGTGATTAGCTGAACGGCCGGCAACCCCGCCGATGCCGCCCCCATCAACTGCGCAGGCACGGTTTTGTCGCAACCCCCAATCAGGACGACAGCATCCATCGGCTGAGCACGCAGCAACTCTTCGGTATCCATGGACATCAAGTTGCGCAAGAACATGCTGTTGGGCGAAGAGAAACTCTCGTGAATCGAAATCGTCGGGAAATCCATGGGCAGACCACCGGCCATCAAGACGCCGCGTTTGACCGCCTCAATCAGTTGCGGGGCGTTACCGTGACAAGGGTTGTAAGCGCTGCCCGTATTGGTAATGCCAATCACCGGCCGATCAAGCGCTTTATCGGTATACCCCGCCCCTTTGATAAAGGCTTTACGTAAAAACAGCGAAAACCCGCGATCGCCGTAATTGGTCAAGCCTTTAGACATGCCATCCAGATTAGCTGATGGATTGATGTTGTGATTGCTTGGTTTGTCTTGGTTGGACATGCTCGTCTGTTCTCTCACGAAGGGCTTAAGTAAACGCCTAATCGTTCGTAGAATACTCCTTAAAACCACTCGAATTCGAGCGGTTTAAGCGCCAGGCAGGCTAGTCAGCATGAACGCAACCTCTTGATCCTTTATTGCGCCTTCGCCAGGGGCAACCAGATTTCGTTTCTGCGCAAAAACCACAAGGTGAACGGCGCGTTATAACGCGAATAAACCGGCTCACCTACCGTGGCCAGATTGGCTTTGCGTAAGGCGGCCTCCAACTGCGCAAGGTGCTCGTTGTAATTATCATCTGACCAAAAGCCTGAATACTGAATAACCGCGACCCGTTGGGGATCGACATCCCGCAATTTCACTCTTTCATCCGTGGGCTCTGGTGCAGTCGCAACAGTGACCCCTTTGGGCAAAACAAACTGCACGATAAAACCACCTGAGGCAGCCGTCTGGGTAACAGGGGCGGTCATCTCTAGTTTCACTGGCTCGGCTGTTTGGGTAACGGGTGCTGTCATCTCTAACTTGCGCTCGCCTTTGTTTTTACCAAAGATATAGCCAGCAAGGATGGGAAAAGCGGTATTGCCAACGTCTGCCGCAGCGCCTTTAACCAATACTTCGGCAACCGCATAGGTACCGTACTCACGGATCTCGATGTCGTCGGCGAGTTTTTGTACGACTTGATAATCAGGTTCTTCGGTCGCGTGGCTGGGCATGGTGTATGAGAACAATAGGAAACCGCCCGACACCAAAGCGGCGCTTAGTGCCAGCACCTGATAGTTTCGGCGCTGTGAGAAAAACAAGCGTCCCAGTTTCATTGTTCATCGTCCGATAGTTTTGAGAGTTTCATTATCGACGAAGTCAGCAACCTTACCTGTACGGCACCGCACAAAGCGTCATTGATTCACACAACTGCGCCAACGGCAGAGCCCACCTTCACGACATCATGCTCACGTGTGCTGCCACCACCCGCCACCCTTCAGGGGTGCGCATCCAGGTTTGACTTTGGCGGCCTATCCTGTCGCTGCCAACGCGTCTGAACTCTGTATTAGCCGTGGCGAAGTCTCGTCCATAAGTCGTAATGACAATATTCATTCGCTCTCTTGCTAAACCTTGGGAAGGTCGATTGGCGCGAAAGGCCTGTATTGCTTCATAGCCATACAGATTTTCGGTTGCACCGTAACGCAAGGTATGAGGACTGTTGTAGAACAATGCATCGAGCGTGACGACGTCGTTGGTAACCAACGCATGTTCGTATTGTTCGAATATTGCGCTGACTTCAGCAAGGACATCCGGCAAATTAATATCCATTCAAAACTCCACGTGAGTGAAACGTGCCACACCGCTATTTTCTAAAACAGAGGCTACCCGAAACGCAACATCTTCGCACCACGGTGCGGTAATTATTTGAACACCTAAGGGCATGTTCTCTGCGCCATCCGGCCACAGCGGGGCGACCAATACGGGACACCCTGCGAATGAAATTGGCTGGGTCAATATGCCCATGGCTGCTCGGCTCGGCATTTGCTGTCCGTGTAATGTCAACCATTCCGTGCCAATACAAGGGGCACTCACCGGGGTAGCGGGCGCTAACAAGACATCCCAATGCTTAAACAAGGTATTCACTTTTTCTCGGTAAACGCGTCTAAAACGTTGTGCTTGTACATACCACGCGGCCGGTTGCAAAGCGCCCGCCATGAAACGATCGACCGATAAAGGCTCAAGGTCTTGTGCTTGTGTTCGTAAGTGATCGAGATGCAACTGACCCCCTTCGCTGGCTGTCACGATAAAAGCCGCCGCTCGCGCCAAAGCCGCGTCAGGCCAAGTGACTTCAGCAGTCGCACCGAGGATTTGGGCGGCATCTTGCACTGCTCGACGAGCAAGGACACTCGCATAATCGTGGAAGTATCCGTCCAGCACGCCAATGCGCAGCCCTTGGAGACCTTCAGTTAACCTCGTCGATACGGGCTCAATGAGGCTGGCGCGGCACCCTGGATCTTGCTTGTCTGGACTTTGCAACGCATCATAGGCTTGCGCAAGACCGCTCAGCGAGTCAGCAAACGGCCCTAAATGATCAATGCTATGCACAAAGGGGTAGGAACCCCTTCGCGATAGACGACCGAAGGTCGGCTTCAAGCCCCAAACGCCGCACAAAGATGCGGGAACTCTTATGGATCCGTTGGTGTCTGATCCCAAAGAAATGGGCACTTGCCCCGCAGCCACCGCCGCGCCAGACCCGCCAGAGGATCCCCCCGCGATGCAATTCAAATTGTGCGGGTTTCGGCTAGGCCCATAATGAGAGTTCTCTGTGGTGAAGCCATAAGCGAACTCATCCATGTTGAGCCCTCCCATCAACACGGCGCCGGCAGCCACCATTCGTTGAATCAAAAACGCGTCGGCTTGCGCAGGGGGGTTAGAGCGATTCACGGTCGAGCCCGCCAGCGTGACTACCCCCTCAATGTCGAAAAGATTCTTCACCGCAAAAGGCACGCCAGCCAATGGGGGCAGTACATCACCACGGGCGCGACGCTTATCAATCGACTCAGCTTCACGCAGCGCGCGGTCAAAGCAATGTGTTGTGAAGGCATTGACGCTCGCGTCGGTGTCTTGAATTCGTTCGATATAGGCGCCGACCACTTCCTCAGCCGTAAAATCACCACGGACAATGCCCTGCGCAAGTTGGGTCGCACTCGCTGATTGAATGTTCATGTTAGCGCTGCTTGGGACAGAAAATTTCGGCAGGCTCATCGAAGGGCGTCAAGTTTGCGCTCTCCAGCAGCTTGGCCATCTCAGCGGTCCGTTGCAAATGCACGGCGACCCGTTCGGCGCGACCATCGTCCATGGGAATGCCCAGTGCTTTGGCACTGGCCAGCACAAATTCAAGGGTATCGGCTTCGTTCATTTACGCACCTCACGCTGGAAGATCTCAAGACTACGTTTTTTTGCTTCAATGAAGCTTGGTTGAGTCAACGTTTCAATACTGCGGGGACGTGGGTCGTCGTAATTTAAGATTTCGGAGACGCTAGTGGGTCTCTTAGTGAGCAACAAAATCTGATCAGCGAGGTAGACCGCTTCTTCTAGGTCGTGAGAGACCAACAACATGGTCGTGCCGGTTTGTATGAATACATCCTGCAATTTCTCGCGGATAAACAAGGTCATCTCAAAATCGAGCGCAGAGAATGGTTCGTCTAAAAATAATACTTCGGGCTTGGGCGCGAGAGCACGCATGATCGAGGCTGTTTGTTGCTGGCCACCCGACAATTCATAGGGGTAGCGCTTCAGGTCGAAATTCACGTCAAAGGAGACGATCAACTCTTCCATGCGCTGCGCGACTTCGGCGTTTGACTTCCCTTCAAGCTTGAGGGGATACGCAATATTGTCGATGGTGCGCATCCAGGGGAACAGTGCTTCGCGGTAGTTCTGAAACACATAACCAATCTTGGTCTCGCTTAAAGATTTGCCATCAAACAGAATCTCGCCACGATCGATCGGAATCAGACCCGCAATCATGTTGATCAGTGTGCTCTTGCCGCAACCATTAGGACCAAACACCGAAACGATTTTATTTTTCGGAATATCTAAATTGAAATCCTCATATAACGGAGAACCTGCAAAATATTTGGTCAAATTACGAATGGTGATATGCGTGCCAATAGGGCCAGGAACAAACGCGGGCGGCAGCGGATCTGGCGCGATCAGGGGGTTCAGGACAACGCTCAAGTTTATCTCCCACTCCAGTGCACGATTCGTTTTTCGAACACCAAAAATATAATATTCAACACGTATCCCAACGCACCAGCCGCCAAAATAGAGGCGTACATATCCCTGACATTCATCACTTGCTGCGAGTCGATGATGCGATGGCCAAGACCTCGCTCAGAACCAATGAACATTTCCGCCACGATGACAATCACCAGTGACATGGATACGGCGCTTCGTAAGCCTACAAACGTTGGCTGTAGACTTTCCCAGATCAGCACGTCTTTGAAAATCTGAAAGCGACTGGCGCCCATCACCTTGGCAGCCATGACCCTTTGCTTGCGGGCGTTGATGACCCCATAGGCGCTGTTGAACAACACGATGAGTAGTGCACCAAAGGCGGCAATTGCGACTTTGTTGATGTCAGAGACGCCAAAAATCATCAAGAACAAGGGTATCAAGGCCGACGAGGGGGTCGAGCGAAAGAAATCAATCACAAACTCGACGCTTCGGTAAGCCCGCTCGTTACTACCCAGCAGTACGCCGAGCGGCACACCCATCACCGCCGCAATCAGAAAAGCCTCTGACGTTCGCAGCAGGGTGTAGGCAAAATCGCCAGACAGACTACCCCCTCCCATCCCCGTCAACAGCGTCGCCAAGGTTGTCCACGGTGAAGGTAGAAGAATGGGGGGTATGAGCTTGAACCGCACCACCAGATCCCAGATCAAGAACAGGATCACTGGGCCGATCAGTGGCATAAGACGTGCTGGACTCCAGCGAAGAGTGTCCTGCATGACTAACCCTTGTAAAGCATGGACTCGACCATGGGGCGCGACGTGAAGATGCCTTTATCAAAGAACAGATCGAAGAATTTCTGAAAGTATTCGATATCTTTGGGCGTGAATTCGTTGTACATCGTATAGGCAGCCATCGGGACTTCTGCCGTGAGATCGCCTTCGATCGCGGTGTAGCCCTTCAAGTACTGACGCGCCTCAACGGTACTCTTGCGCACGTAATCAATACCTTTGCCATAGGCCGTGACAAATTTCTTGGTCTCGGTCGGGTACTTTTTGACAAAATCTGCGGTCAGTGAGGCCGAACCACCGAACCACGGCGCCATCGCATCACCGAGGATGTACTTAGAGATGACGCCAGCTTCCAAGACGCGGGTGGCACCATTCAAGCGACCAATCGTCCCGGTCGGCTCCAGGGTATAGACAGCATCAACCTGACCTGCGGCAAGTGCTGCCACGTGTTGTGCAATCGGCAGTTCAATCACGGTAGCCCCGGTTGCACCTGCACGCTCAAGTACTGTTCTGGCCAGTGTTAGGTTTTGAATGCCAGGGCCACTGGCAACTTTTTTGCCTTTGAGCTCAGCCATGGTTTTTACGGGGCTGCTAGAGGCGACTAAAAATTCGTCCAACACGTCTTTGACATTACTTGGGTTGGACGCAAAGATTTTAAAGGTACCGGGGGAGGCAACTTCACCGATGCCCAAGTTGGCTGAGCCGGTACCGTTGGCGCTACCGTCACAACGACCGGCAAGCATCGCTTCCATAATCTGTGCGGCACTGGCGAATTTAACGCCCTCAACGTCCAGACCCGCCTCTTTGAAGTAACCCTTTTCAAGCGCCGCGTAAAAGGGCAGACCTGCCGCTATGGGCCAATAGCCGATTCGAATTTTTGGGGTGCTTTGCGCGTGAACGAGCGATGGGGTTCCCAGCACGCTCAATGCACCAGTGGCCGCCCCTGCTTGTAATAGCTTGCGGCGCGAAGTGGAGACAAAGGGCTTAGCTGTCAAGGTGCGATGGGTCATGAAGAACTCCAAGGGTGAGTAAAAGGTCAATTGGTTGAGTGGGTCAAGCTGTTTACGTAGGCGCGCCATCCGCCCAGATGAGTAATATCCGTCGCTGTTGTTAGCGCTTGTGCTTCACAAACGAAGCCTTGCACTGAAGAGCCATCGGCGAGTGTCAAGGTACCAATGCCCAGCGGGGCTGGGATCGACGCAACGAATGAACCGTAGTGGGTTAGCGGCATCTCCCAGATCTCGAGGGCGATTGCGGCCCCCTGGCCTGACTCCACACGCAACAAACCAGGTTTGGGCGGTTGCGAGTCTGCTAACGCAAAAAAGCGATAGTCAGGTGCTGTATGCGTAGCTTCGACCAAGGTGGCATCCCGCTCTGTCAGTTGCCAGTTCAACGGCATGCCGCTCAGGTGTGCCCCCAATACAGCGACCCGTACGGTAGCGGGCGTCTGCAAAGCTGCGATGGGCTCTGGCTCAGGCAAGGTCTGCGAGGTGGCGCCAAGCGATAAATCCGTGGCGTGGTGATAACGCTGGCCCAGATCGGCCAATTGCCAATCGCTGCCAGCTGGGCCAATCAGGGTGACGCCAAAGGGCAATCCATCGGGCCTGATCAGACTCGGTACCGACAGCGCAGCGTAGTCAAACAGGTTAACGAAGTTGGTGTATTGCCCAAGGTTACGGTTAAGGGCGACAGGATCTGCTTGCATTTGATCGATGGTGTAGTGCGTCGGTGCGGTCGGCACAAACAGGACATCGATCTCTTGCCACATCCGCCGGGCTACCTGACTGAGGGCCAACATCTCAATCTCAGCACGAATGTAGTCAGCGGCGCTATATTGCCGTCCTTTGGCGATGATGCTGCGTACCGGCTCGATCACCTCTTCTTCATGGGCATCAAAAAATGCTTGAATGGCGGTATAGCGCTGACTGACCAATGCACTGTCGTAGAGCATGGCCGCGGCCTGCGCAAGCGGTGCGTAATTAATCGTCACCGCGGTACCACCGAGGCGCGTCAGCTGATCCAGAGACTGGGTAAAAGCCGCCTCAGCGAGTTTGTCGCCAAAGAATTCAAGGGTATCGGGTACGCCAAAGCGAAACTTTGCTGGTAAGGGTTTCGAAGCCATCGTAACCCTTCGGGAAAACGGATCCGCCTCGTCATAGCCTATACACGCCTGCAACACCTTCGCTGCCGTTGAGACTGTCGCTGCAAAAATCGAGACGCAATCGACGTTTTGTGCTGCGGGCACCACGCCTCGGGCCGAAATCAAACCACGGGTCGGCTTCAGGCCCACAAGGTTGTTCAGACCAGCGGGCACACGTCCCGAGCCTGCCGTATCCGTGCCCAGAGAGAAGTCGGCCAGGCCTTTGGCCACGACGTAAGCCGAGCCGGAACTGGATCCGCCCGAAACATAGGCCGCGTTGATTGCATTAGGAACCGCGCCGTAGGGAGAACGTGTTCCGTTGAGACCGCAAGCAAACTGATCGAGGTTGGTTTTGCCTATCAGGCGCGCACCAGCCCGAAGCAAGTGGTCTACCACCTGCGCGTGCTCGCTCGGCGAGTAAGCAAAAGCCGAGCATCCGGCGGTTGTCGGTAAACCCGCCACGTCAATATTGTCTTTGACGGCAAAGCGCAAGCCATCCAGTGGGCCAGCGCCAGCCTGCGATTGCGGCTGACTAGAGGGCTCAGCGGACACGCGCGTGATCCACGCCGAATCTGTATCTGTGGCCTCGGCGCAAGCTGGTCTGCGAGTGATTCCAGCGAATGGTGGTTGCACGGTATTGCGTCTCCCTGTTTTGTTTAAGGGTAGAAGCAATATTTGTGCCAATCTCAGGTGGTGACGCTAGTCAGCAGACAGCTCTGACTAGCGCCACGGGACGGTCTTAAGCCGCTAACTTATCCTGCGCGTCTTCTGGCAACAGTCGGCCAGCGCCGCCGATCGAGATCTTGCGGGGCAGTTTCTCAGCGGGGATCACGTTTTCAAGCCTAATCACCAACAAACCGCTTTCAATATCAGCCGAACGAACCACCACTGTCTCAGCGAGCGTGAAGTCATGTTTAAAGTCACGATTCGCAATGCCTTTGTGCAGATATTCACCAACCGGCTCAGACTTAAACTTCCCTGTCACCGTCAACTTGCTGCCTTCAGACGTGATGTCGATTTCGTCTTGTTTGAAACCAGCGATCGCAATCTCAATGGCGTAGTCACGCTCACTGATTTTGACGATGTTATAGGGTGGATAGCTCTGGGCTTTATTGACGCCGTCACTTGAGCTCATTTGCTCAAACGCATCGATCAGCCGATCAAAACCAATTGAATTCAACAGCACGTTTCTACCTAGCGTGTAGGTCATCATTTTCTCCTTAAATTTAAGCAAGTTTCATTGCCCAGACCCTTAAGGCATCCGGGTACTGACTATTTAGGGATTGACCAACAAAATTTCAAGAGGAGAAGCGAGCGTGGGGCAAGATCAAGCGATCATTTTGTGTTTTTCGATGGGCTAGCAAAAACGCCATAAAAAAAACGGGGCCATCTTCATGACCCCGCTGGCTTTATTGACACGGCTAACAACATGGGCGTTAAAAAGGAAAAGTTTACCGGAGACTTTAATCGCCTTATGCGAATAACAAGATTTATGCCATTTTCATTGGTGAAATACAAATTTTTCAAAATTGAAAGTGGCAAAAGTGTAAATTTATTTGTAAATAAATTCGCTCTAACTATTTCAAAGACATGACTGAACAGTCTGGTTGACTTGACCACGCGAATCGGATATCTTGAGCGATCAAAGGCTGTCAACCGAAACAGCCTTATTTTCAGGTTTGCCACGTCAAGATTGTTTTGATCGCGCAGGACATAAGGCGGACAATTTGACTAGGAGTAACCATGAAGAAGCACTCGCAGCCAATTGACTCGAATGGCGGTAAGGTCGGCCCGTTGCTGTCTAAGTCGGATTTCGAAAAGTTTGCGGACTCTCTTTGGATGCCATCTGTATTAGAGGACTCTTATTTTGAAGAAATGCGGAAACAGAGATCACCAAAAGACATTCCAAAACGGCATATTGATGGCCAGGATGTTTCCCAATGAGATAAGGCATCAATGCATATTCCGGTCTGACGGATCAACTTCTCCGGAAGTCCCTGACCACCGTATATCAATTTTCTGGTGTCGCTATAACAGGTTCGACGGCGCCGCTTTGGGCTGCAAGCCGACTTAGCGTTTTACGATCTGCCTTCTCCAAAGCAGTCATCGCTGCCATAGGAACGGTACGCACCCATCAGCTAGCGATAGTTGAACATTGTCTCTAGCTACCAAATCCCTGTGCCTGGGCAACTGCGAGTGTTGACGAATGTCTGAAACATGGAAAATTGGAACGATCCATGATGTTGAGAGGGATTCATAATGACCCCAACAGTTATCTTAAGCAATTGAAAGAAAAATACCGTCTGAGACGACATGGAAGACACGAATTCAAAACTCGGCCTAGACAGTTTCGACATAGCGCAGTTAAGGTTTCTTCAAGCGCTTCTAGACTCCCAAGCCATTACCCGCGCCGGAGAGCTGCTTGGTTTGAGTCAACCTGCTGCATCACGCGCAATGATGCGGCTGCGGCGGCATTTTTCTGATCCCCTGCTGGTGCGTACAGCGCGCGGCTATGTTCTAACGCCTGTTGCTGAGCTCTTGCGTCCTGCAGTGCGGGCTGCCATGGCGAGTATGAATGCATTGTTTGAAGTGTCTGCTTTTGATGCAAAAGCGTCGACGCGAACCTTTCGCTTGGCCAGCACGGATTACGGTGTTTCTGCGGCGCTCATGCCGAACTTGGAAAGCCTGCGCAAGCTAGCCCCTCTGATTACGTGGCAAATCGATCCCTGGTCTGACGAGACCACCGCAAAGCTGGAGCGAGGTGAGCTTGATTGTGCCCTTTATTCCGACGACTCGCTCCCCCCGGACTTTCATTTCCGAAAGCTCTTCAGTGATGGTTACGCTCTGGTTTGTAATCAGCAACACCCCCTAACGACTATGGAAAAGCCCGGTGGCAAGGCCCTACTCATCGAGGCCGCTAAATATCCGCAATGCGCACCGCGCTACTTGGCATCAAGGCGTTACGTTACCGACAATCTTTATGAGCAACTTGGACTCAAAGCTTTGCCCATTGTGGTGGCATCGCCGTATTTCTATACGGCCTTGGAAAGTGTCCTTAGCAGCGATTGGGTCGCGGTAGTACCGCAAAGGCTTGCAAGCCTGTGGGCCGCACGTTACGCCATCGCAGTGCTTCCGATCATGGAAAAAAGTCTGCAGTTTGATTACCGACTTATCTGGCACGAACGTGCCCATCGGGATAGGGGCTTGCAATGGCTGCGCGAGCAATTCAAGCTTCAGTGACCGCGTCCTTCAGTCGGAGTCGCTCATAGTTGGCGCGAAATAGTTCAATCGTGTCTTGCACATTTTTCTCGTTGGCAATGGTCACCTGGGTCCAGTAGCGGTAAGCGGAGTCTTGCCGAAATCGAAAGGGTTGTGCTTTGCCTTCTGCAATAAAGCGCTCACACAATGTGCGGTCGCTGGTGATATGCGCTTCGCCATAAAAATGAAGATGACCTATCTCGGTTTCACCGATGTAAAAGTCAACACCGTCAGGCACCGTGGGCCGGTACAAATCCCAGTGCGTAGCGGCAATGATGCCCAGCCAGCTTTGAATCTCTGTTGAGATGCGGCCTAACAGGCCGGGCATGGATGGTGGAGATGCAATGGGGCCTTTGTCAGATAACTTCATGTGTGAATCTACAGTTAATGGCTTGGAGATGACTTCAACACAGCTTCCAACGCAGCCTGCAACGAAACTTGTCCCTTGCGTGTTTCGTGGGTGCCTTCAAAGGCGATCAGCCCGGAGTTAAATCCGTCAAACATATCTACAAAAGCCTTAACCGTCGTGGCGGGAAAGCCTTTGCTGGCCATGATGGCTGAGAAGCCAACGGCATTGTCTTCAACAGCTTGTATGTTGCGGCCAAGCAGTTTGGAGAACATGTCGGCCGCATCTGCGGGCGAGTAGTCTTGCGGACCATGCAGTTCAACGATTCGCGTATTGGCGGGGCTTTCAACTATCAGTGCCGCAGCAGTGCGGCCAATGTCCAACGCGCTGACCATGGGCAAGGCGCGCTCCAGCGGCCCGAACATCGAAGGCAATATGCCTTTTTCCATAACGGGCTGCATGGACCAGGCCCAGTTTTCTATGAAATTAGCAGCGCGCAAAATTGTTGCAACGCCTTTGTAGTTTGCAAGCTGTTGTTCCAGGTCGTGGGTTGTCAATATGTTTCCCGTTCCATGGGCGTGCTGACCACCTACAGAAGATAGCGCCACCACGTGCGGTACTTCCGCCGCGTTTGCAGCTGCGATCAAGGTCTGGTGCACAGCACGCGCCTGCGCGAAAAGGTCAGGAACAAAGTAGGCGGGCGGGTTCATCAGGTAGGCACCTTTGACGTTGGCTAGCGCCCGTGTTACCTGCTCAATGTTGGTCAGATCAGCAATGACGACCTCTGCCCCTTTTTCGCGCCACAGCGCTGCTTGGGCATCGTCGCGCCGAACAATCATGCGGATTGATTGGCCCGCATCTATTAATGCCTGGCTCATGGCTAGGCCAGTTTGCCCGAAGGCTCCTGTAATGGCGTACATGGATTAGCTTCCTAAATTGAAAAATGAAAGTGGAGAAATAACGCAATTGGGGCGCGGGTGGGGCATGCGCTACTTGCTTTCCAACTGCTGTAATACGTCCCAGTACTCAACGATTTTTCCGTTCTTGACACGAAAGAAGTCAACAATTTTGGTGTCCGTCTTTGTGCCATCATGGCTATACAAATAGTGTTGAACCACCAGATCTCCTTTGGCATAGACATGCGTCCACTCCATCACCTTTGCATTGGGATGTTTGTCTTTCAAATAGTCCGCAAAGCCAACCATGCCTCTTTTGCCGTCGATTTGCGGGTTGTGCGTTATCAGTTTGTCGTCGATGTACTTTTCGACCTTAGCAGCACTTTTGTCGATATTGAGCGCATTCATGAATGCGTATGCAACGGCGACATTACCTTTCTCTGTAGCGGTCATGGCGACGGGGAACTTGACCGGGGGCAGTTCGAGCTTTTCAGCCGCATGGGTAGCGGTGCCGAACATAAGGAGAGTGCTTGCCAGCGCTGGGATGATGCGAAATTTCATGCGTTTTTTCGGTAGATTGCGATGCGGACTGTTTAAAACCTCAAGCGGCGTACTTGCGAAAGTGCTCTGACAGGTGTGGAATAACCATGTCAATGGTTAGCGCGTCCTGGTAAAACTGAATCTGGTTTCTGCCTTCAAACCACACGGCCTTTTTGTCTTTGCTGGCAATCAGCTCAAACATCTGGCGCGGAATTTTGGGGCCGCTGGCGGCGCGGTCACTGTGAACCATCAAGGCTGGTTTATCCAGACGCTTTAACTGTTCGTCAATGCGATGCCCCCAGATATCCGCCTCGCTCATTTGCGTAATACGGTTTTCCCACAAGCCTTGGAACGCCGAGAACGGGCCACGGTCTGCCCAGTGGTAGTAGAAGTCGTAAATGGCGCGAGCAGTCAGCAATGCGTTGGTGTCCGTCAGGCTGACGACGGGGATGTAATCCACCTGACCGGTGCTCTCAAACGCCGCTTTTGAAGCCTTGGCTTTGGCAATGCGGTTCGCTACGTTCTCTGCATTGCCCAGGTACAGCGCGGCGGTTTCTGGCATCAGATAGTGGCCTGCCACCAACGCGACAGCCTTGACCCGCGGATTACCCACGCAAGCCTCAACCGCCCAATTCATGCCCTGGCAGAAGCCCACCACGCTGATGCGAGACGCGTCGACTTGCGCCCTGGTTGCCATAGATTCAACAGCAGCTTGAATGTCCTCTACCTTGGCCTTGCGGCTTTCAAAACGCCTTGGCATTCCGGCAGATTCGCCGTGATAGCGTGGGTCATAAATAAGCGTTGCAAAGCCCTCTTTGGCAAGGCGGCTTGCATACTGCATGGGCGCCTGCTCTTTTATGTAGGCCACCGGTCCGGTCATGACGATGCCGGGCTTTTTGCCTGCCCCGGCAGGGATGAAAAGGTTGCCAACTATTTCAATCCCGTCGCAAAGGAAAGTAACCCGCTCCACCGAATATGCACCCATATCAACACGGTGGTCAGCATTCCAAGGCTGTGTTGAGAATGGACCGGCGGGGCTTGCGCTAAGGTGCGCAGGGGTAGAAGCAGTGGACATGTTTTTCTCGGTGGTTTGGGCCATGATGGAGGCTGCAAAAGGCGCGAGCGAAAGTGCCGCGCCTGTGCCCAGGAATTTCCTTCGGCTGGTGGTCATTGGTAGGCTCTCTTTATTTATTGCCGCGCAATTGATTCAATGCCTCAGGCCAATCTTCCATGTGCCATGTGTGCGCAATGCGATTGCCGCGCATTTCTTGAATATCAATGGTCATGATGGAGAACGAGCGGCCTGAATGGGGCACGCCGAAAAAGTCACCAACGGGTGTGCCGCTGAGCTGTCCGCGCACCACGATGCGGTCGGCGGTGACAACAATGTCTTTGATCTCGTGCTTCAGGTCTGGCATGGCTTTGGCAAAGCCTGCGAATGCTTTAGCTGATTCCTCGCGCCCACGGCATTTATCCAATGCGCTGCAAGACTTCCAGTTTTCGGTGGTGGACGCGGCAATCAACTCAGCGTTGGGTGCAGGTGTCGGAACGCTGAAGTTCGCGTAAAAGGTTTTGATGGCTTGAGGTGTTTCTGCTGCGTAGGCTGACTGGTTACCGAGCGTCAAAATTATGGCGAGACAGAGAGAACTGAAAAGTGGCTTGGAACGCATAAAAGTCCTTTGAGTGAGATTGAAAAATTGCTTTCAATGCAGCGGATTCTATGTTCTTGCCACATATCGGGAAAGATTAATAACGGCATACCCAACATGCACAAACCGACTAATGGAAAATTGGCACAATTCAGCCATGACAGCCATTGCATATGTCCATGCATACGTTGACGATTCAGAATGCGCTTTACTTCCAATGACAGTGGCAGAAGCATCGCAGATAGCGCAGCGGGCAATGGAATCAAGTTAGTGGCAAAGCGGAGTTCCGGCGCGGGCCTAACGCGCTGCCCATAGGTACGCGCCAGCCAGTAACAGACATGGAACAGCTCGCGCGTAGCCGTGATGGCATCGGTACGCTGGATGGGACGGGTGCTGTGCACAGCCAAATTACCCAAGTCCTTAATGAGCTTGGTCTTAGTGAACACGGCGTCACCCACGGCCGCCCGGAAGCTGGGCTCGTGAATCAGGGCACTCAAGTGGTCTTGGTAGGGAAGGCGCAGCGACTTGTCATGTTTGTAAAGCCACCCCACAGCCAATTCCAGCGTGCGCCGAGCATAGAAACAGGATGCGCGTGCATCCGTGTTCGCCATTTCTTCGGCCTTGATGGCCGCGCCATAAAGGATGGACCATTCAGACTGGAGAAAGGCGAAGTTGCTCATTGCCCAGCCTTTTCCTTGATAAATGCGTTCATGCGTGCAGCTAACGCCTCACGTCGAAACTTCAGAAACTCCCTGTAGCGTTCAGTGGACCAAAGAGCTGGGTCAGTTGGAACGCATTGACTCTCCAATGCGGCGGTTCCCTGTTTAGCAACTACATCCGCCAAATACCCTGTAGCTTCCTTGTTGCTGATGCGTCTGTTAGTTTGTCCTGTGATGAAAGCCATGTTGGCGATTTCATTGATTTCACCCGTTTCAAACCCTTGCTCCTTGACCAAGGACTTGGGGATGATGTGATGCCACTGGATAAAGTGAAGTTTGCCTTGATGAGTCAAAGACAGTCCCAACCCGCTGTACCAATCTTTAGCGCCTGAAGCCTTTAACGCAAGATACGCTAATGAGAAAAGAGGGCTATTCACACCACGACCAGCCAGGTCATTAGGTTCTATAGTCAAGCGTCCAAACTGTCGCTTGACTGGCTCCATCAAGGCAGAAAGATCACCCGTACGAAAAATGATGGCCAAATCCTCATTCAATAAAGATTCTGTTGAACCGCGTGAATATCGACCCCGCGCATTAGCTACCAACAACCAATGCAACATTTCGTTTTGCTCTTTGGCGGTGAGTTTATTGTCCTTGACTCGGCTGACTACGGCCAACACATGGATGAACATGGGGGATGAAAGCAAGGTTTCATCCTCAATCCCAGCATTAGTACGCAGAAAATTGATGGCAAACGTTCGCCGCTTTGCATCACAAAACTTTTGGTTTGGAATTTTTTAATTGCATTTAATACGAAAGCTTCTTGATAAATCTGTACGTTTTTTAAGGTAAAGCATTTCCATATTTAACTCAATGAAGTTTTACAATATTTAATAATTGAAAAATGATAAAGGCCCCGTAAAACGGGGCCCTTGGGAGAAATAATTTACAGTATTGGTCGCAGGTATATTTTAAAACGGAATATCGTCTTCCATATCAGCTAAATTCGCGCCATTCGCAGCTGGCGCCGCTGGACGTTGACCTTGCGGTCTGGCTGCTGGACGAGGGGATTGACCTTCATTCATCCCACCCGAGACACCACCAGCAGCGCCCGCACTCATCCCCTCACCGCCCTCGCGCCCCCCGAGCATTTGCATTTGATCGGCGACCACTTCGGTCGTGTATTGATCAACGCCCTCTTTGTTCTGCCATTTGCGGGTCTTTAAGCGACCTTCGACATAAACGGGACGACCTTTACGCAAATACTCGCCAGCGATCTCAGCCAAGCGGTTGTAAAACACGACACGATGCCATTCGGTTTCTTCGCGGCGATCACCGGATGTTTTATCCTTCCAGCTACTGGTTGTCGCAATCGACACGTTACAGATCGCGCCACCGTCAGGGCTATAACGCACCTCGGGATCGCGGCCGAGATTACCCACCAAAATTACTTTATTGACCGATGCCATGCCGATCTCCGTATATTCAAAAAACTATTCATCAAACGGGCTCGGTGGATAAACACCCAACCCTGCACAAACCGATATCATCAGGCGGCGAGCCCATTTACGCTAGACGCAAAACTACCTAGCTCGTCATTGTCTTGACACAGTTTAATCGACATCCAGCGGTTTGAAACGGGCCAAAATATGCTATACGAGATGAAAATCCCGCATCGCGATGGTCAGCGGGCCGCCGCTCAATCAAAACACTTTCTGGTGATGTGATCTACATGCCTAAACTTATCGCTGGTTTTTTAGTTGCTTTCGGTCTGGCGTTTCAACCGCTTGGCGTGCAAGCGCAAAGCGTGGCAAACCTGACTCAACCCCTGACCGTTATCGTTGGCTATCCCGCGGGGGGCGACTCTGACCGCGTAGCGCGCATCATCGGCGACAGGCTCAAAGACGAATTAGGCGTGCCCGTTATCATTGAAAACAAGCTGGGTGCCGGCGGTCGTATTTCAGCGCAACTCGTCAAGAAAGCTGCTTCAACCGAGAATGTGCTGCTCATTGGCAACCCCGCTGTCATGGTCATTGCGCCGCTGGTGATGTCAGATATTGGCTATGATCCCACGAAAGACTTCAACATCGTTTCGATGGTTACCAACTATCGCTTTGCTCTGGCCGTGTCGACTGAATCGAAAATCAAACGCATGGCGGATCTGATTTACCAGCTGGGCTACTATCCCGCCAAGTACAACATCGGCGTTCCCGCAACAGGTAGTTTGCCGCATTTCTTTGTCATGATGATGGAAGAAAAAATCGGGGCGCCGGTACAAGTGATTGGCTACAAAGGATCCGCCCCGTTGCTCAATGACTTGGCGGGTGGGCATTTAAATGTCGCCATGGATACGCTCAATTCACTGTTGCCCATGCATCAAGCGGGCAAGGTCAACATCATCGCCGTTTCGGGAGAGACCCCCGAGCCATCTCTTCCCAGTGTCCCTACCTTTAAACAGTCAAACCTCGCTTTGACAGGCATGGGGTGGAATGCATTCTTTGCGCCCGCCAGCATGCCTGAGGAAAAGGTCAAACTGCTCAGCAGTGCGATTAATAAGGTCATGCAGGATGCGACCGTGCAACAAACCATTCACGCGATGATGCTGGATCCTGTGGTCGCTGATTTAGCGCAATCGCAAGCGATGTTGGCAAACTTTAGAAAGCAATGGGAGCCCATCATCAAACAATCAGGTTTCAGGGCAGAACCTTAGTCTTAAGCCCCCAAGTCACCAGTAACCAGGCGGCAGACAGGGCACACACTGCCCAAAATACTGCATCACTCCCGCCATGTGACATCAACCTGCCACCCAGTGCCCCACCCAGAAACAGGCCCACTGCTTGTGACGTATTGTAAAAACCCAAGGCTAAGCCTTTCAACTCGGGAGGCGCCATGCGTGATACCAAGGAGGGCTGTAGCGCCTCAAGCACATTAAACATCACGAAGAAACCCGTTAAGGCAAACGCCAGCGTATAAAAATCGCCGCTACTGGCTGGCAAAATCGCACAGACAACGACCAGACCGGCCACCGCCAACCTCAACAACTTGACGTGCGCCTTGCGCCTTTCTGCCCAGAAAATCGCTGGCACCATCAACAAGAAAGAGCCGAAAATAACGGGTAAATAGACCTTCCAAAGTTCGGAAGACTGCATATGACCAAGTTTGATAAACAATGGGGGCACAACCACAAACAGGGCAACCTGGGTCATATGCAAACAAAAGACGCCAAAATTGAGTCGAATCAAGGCTGAGTTAGTGAGCACTTGCAGTGGCTTCACACTATCATCCATCTTAGTTGTGATAGGGGCATCGGGGATAACCCAACCAGCAACGGCCAAACAAATCAGGCCCAGCAGCGCGATCGTCCAGAACAGGCCCGTTAAACCGGTAGCCCCCACAATCAGCGGTGCCGCCACCAATGAAACGGCAAACGAAATACCGATCGACCCCCCCACCATCGCCATGGCACGCGTGCGCACCTCGGGACGGGTCGCATCCGCTAGCCAAGCAGTGACTGCGGCGGATATCGCGCCAGATCCCTGAATCGCACGGCCAATGGTGATCCAGAAAACGTCTTGCGATAAGGCACAGACGACGCTACCCAAAATAAACAAGACTAATCCCGTGACGACCACGGGGCGACGCCCCCACCGATCAGAGGCGAGGCCGAAAGGGATTTGCATCAATGCTTGCGTCAACCCGTACATCCCTAAGGCTAATCCCACCTGCGCGGGATCGTCACCCCCAGGCAACCCCTTGGCGGCGACGGCGAAAACGGGCAAAAGTAAAAACAACCCCAGCATGCGAGCCGCAAATAACCCGGCGAGTGCGAAACTCGCTTTGCGTTCGAGAGGAGTAAGTGAAAGGGTAACTTTGCTAGACATCGATTTGTTAAGAGTTTTTCAGACCTGGCAGGGTAGCGCACTGAGCGACGCAGACAAACAACCCAGTTTCTTCAGCGAACAGTGTGGGTCGTCACATGCGCTATGACCAAGCACGTTATAGTACCAAGTTGCCCGTCACAAATGCGATCAATCAGACTCTATGGACGAAATCCGCATTCGGGGTGCTCGCACCCACAACCTCAAGAATGTTTCGCTTACCCTCCCACGCCATCAATTAGTCGTCGTGACGGGTTTGTCGGGCTCAGGCAAATCCTCGCTCGCTTTTGATACGCTGTACGCGGAAGGTCAGCGACGTTACGTCGAGAGCTTATCTGCCTATGCCAGGCAATTTCTGCAATTGATGGACAAGCCCGACGTTGATTTGATCGAAGGTCTGTCGCCAGCCATCTCCATTGAGCAAAAAGCGGCCGGACATAATCCACGTTCAACTGTCGGCACCATCACTGAGATACACGACTATTTGCGCCTGCTATATGCCAGGGTAGGCATCCCTTACTGCCCTTCGCATGGTTTGCCGCTTGCAGCCCAAAACATCAGTCAAATGGTGGATAGCGTGATGGCCTGGCCCGGCGAGCGCAGGTTGGCTATCCTGGCGCCCATGGCACGCACGAAAAAAGGTGGGTTCGAAGACGAAGTCGCAAGCCTGCAGGCGCAAGGCTTTGTCCGGCTGCGCGTGGATGGCGCGATGGTAGATCTTGATTCACTGCCCGTCATCAATAAAAACGAGAAACATGACATTGATGTTGTCATCGATCGCGTTCGGATCAAGCCAGAAAGTAAGCAACGATTAGCCGAAAGTTTCGAGACCGCTCTCAATTTATCTCAGGGCCGGGTGATCGCTCTGGACATGGATAACAATACAGAGCATCTCTTCTCCAGCCGTTACGCTTGTCCCGTTTGCAGTCATAGTCTGCCAGAGCTTGAACCTCGCCTCTTTAGCTTTAACAATCCTGTCGGGGCCTGCCCGAGCTGTGACGGGATTGGTCATGTCGGTTATTTTGATCCAAAGCGCGTGGTCGCCTTCCCCGAGCTCAGCTTGGGGTCTGGTGCTATCCGAGGTTGGGACAAACGCAATGCGTTTACTTTCTCCATGCTATCGAGCTTGGCTACGCATTATGAGTTCGATATTGAAACGCCTTGGGATCAAATCCCGGAAGGGATCCGAGAGATTATTCTCTTCGGTTCTGGCCCAGTCGAGATCCCTTTCTTCTATTTGAATGAAAAGGGGCACAGCACGGTAAAACGCCACCCGTTTGAAGGGATTATTCCCAACCTGACTCGGCGATGGCTTGAGACGGACTCCTCGGTGGTGCGCGAAGAACTCAGCAAATGCAGAGCGGTCCAGACCTGTCCAGATTGTCAAGGTTCTCGACTCAGAGCCGAGGCACGCCATGTACGAATAGGCGACGAAGTGATCGCCACCCCGAAAGCCATGGCTGACAGCCCAGCGGCAACAGGCTGGCAAGAACGCGGTTTGGGTATCTATGAGGTCGAGGCACTGCCGCTCTCTAAATGCTTACAGTGGTTTAAAGATCTGCAGCTCACAGGTGCGCGAAAAGAAATCGCAGATCGAATTGTGCAAGAAATTGCCTCCCGGCTGACCTTTTTAAACAACGTCGGTTTGAACTATCTGTCGCTGGATCGAAGCGCAGACACGATCTCGGGTGGTGAAGCGCAACGTATCCGATTGGCGAGCCAAATAGGCTCGGGCCTGACGGGCGTCATGTATGTGCTTGACGAACCGTCCATCGGTTTGCATCAGCGCGATAACGACAGACTGATCGCAACCCTGCAGCATTTGCGCAATCTTGGCAATAGCGTGATTGTGGTCGAACATGATGAAGACATGATCCGACAAGCAGATTGGGTCGTTGACATGGGGCCAGGCGCTGGTGAGCACGGTGGTCAAATCGTCGCCGAAGGCACCCCCGAAGATATCGAAGCGAATCCGGACTCGCTGACAGGTCAATATATGTCTGGTACTCGACAGATCGAGGTACCAACAAGGCGCGAGATCAAGGACGAGCAAGCTTGGATCGAACTGACTGGTGCAACTGGCAACAATTTGAAATCTGTCGACCTTAAGCTACCGCTTGGCAAATTGGTGTGCGTGACGGGTGTCTCCGGCTCGGGTAAATCGACGCTGATTAATGACACGCTAGCAGTCGTCGTCGCGCGAGCGCTACATCATTCGCAAGCAGAACACGCGCCTTATGAGACGATCCGTGGTTTAGAGCACATCGACAAAATCATCAACGTGGATCAAAGCGCGATCGGGCGCACGCCGCGCAGCAATCCGGCGACCTACACTGGGTTGTTCACACCGATCCGCGAATTATTTGCGGGCGTCCCTGAAGCGCGGGCGCGCGGCTACGACGTCGGGCGTTTCAGTTTCAACGTCAAGGGTGGACGTTGTGAAGCTTGTCAAGGCGATGGGGTGGTGAAAGTCGAGATGCATTTTCTGCCCGACATGTATGTACCTTGTGATGTCTGCCAAGGAAAGCGTTACAACCGCGAGACGCTCGAAATCCGTTACCGGGGTCGCAACATCCACGAGGTTTTATCGTTAACGGTCGAGCAGGCACTGGTGTATTTTGATGCTGTCCCTATCGTCGCACGCAAGCTGCAAACCTTGATTGACGTCGGTTTATCCTATCTGCGGCTGGGGCAGAGCGCGACCACGCTCTCTGGGGGCGAAGCGCAACGGGTCAAGCTTTCGCTTGAGTTATCCAAACGAGGCACCGGGCGTACGCTCTATATTTTGGATGAACCCACGACAGGCCTGCATTTTCACGATATCGCATTGTTACTGAAGGTATTAAATCAACTCGTCGAGGCGGGCAACACGGTGGTGGTCATTGAACACAACCTTGATGTCATCAAGACCGCAGATTGGGTGATTGACATGGGCCCTGAAGGCGGGGATGGCGGCGGCCTGGTCGTGGCAGAGGGGACACCAGAAAAAATTGCTGCTACCCCGACAAGCCATACGGGACATTACTTGAAACGCGTCTTGTCAAGGTAGTTTGCCCGCCGTTATTTCACGCCAGCTTCTTTGAGCGGATGAACGGCCTCAGGCAAGCAAGTCGAGGTTGAGTAAATCGGGACGGTAGAGCTGCATTGCTGCCCGTCTGGATAGCTGAGCGGATCGTAGGGACGACCCGGTTCGATTAACCGGCGGCTTGCGGTGACACCGTTCCATTGACCCCAAACCGCACGGATATGGTTGGCATTTTTACAGACACCTGGTGTCTGGGTATCACACGCTTGCAAAGCAGCTTTGAGGGCGGCAACCGGATCGGGATAACCGCAAACCGTTGCGTTACCAGACACCACGCCGCCAGAGGATATGGTGCCTTCCTGCGCAGTCACTGAAGCTACCCATCCAGGAGAGCAATTGGCTTGCATCGATATTTTCGGCCCCAGCATCGAATCACCCGAGCGCGTCAGATAAGCCTGGGACAAGGCCACAACATCTTCGCCTCGATGAGAATCCACGAACCTCAGCTGACATTTGAACCCTTGCGCGTTACAGAATTGCACAATAGATAGTTGATCAGGTGGTCTCGCTTGCGCTGATGCGTTGGTCGCCAGGCTAACGGCCGTCGCGGCGAGTACAAAGCGCGTAATAAACATCATGGCGGACGGTGAAGCGAATGCAAAGGTAAGTTTCATTTAGGATTTACTCCCGTGGCAAGACAGTATCGGTTGCAAAGGATTTTGACAACAGATACCTAAAAATGTTCGCCCATTTTGAATAACTGTGCATGCTCTCGTATCGCATATCGATCCGTCATACCGGCGATGTAGTCGGCGACAGCCCTGCCTTGCGCGGCATCGTCTTCGCGTCGGTAATCAGGTGGCAGCAACTTTGGCTCGTGGATAAACGCACTGAATAACTCGCGCACGATCGCGCGTGCCTTAGTGGTCATCCGAAGCACTTTGTAATGTCGATAGAGATGATCAAACAAGAACTTTTTCAAAGCATTCGCTTCTGCCCGAATTTCAGTAGAAAAAGCCACCAACTCGCCACAGCGGCGCGCGTGATCCACATCCTGCGGGGCAGCCTTTTGTAAACGTGCGGCTGTGGTCTGACCGACGTCCATGATCAGGGTGTTGATCATGCTTCGAATCGTTTCAGAAATCGCCCGGCGCAAGGCAATGGTGGGCCATGCCACCCGTACCTTTTGATAGTGTCGTGCAAAGATTGGGACGCCAAGCAACTGTTCTAGCGTCAACAATCCTGACCTTAGCCCATCATCAATATCATGGTTGTTGTAGGCGATCTCATCGGCCAAATTGGCAATTTGCGCCTCAAGCGACGGTTGCGTCTTGTCAATGAACCGCTGACCAACATCGCCCAGCCGTTGGGCATGTGCGATAGAACAATGCTTGAGCACCCCTTCGCGCGTCTCAAAACACAAGTTCAATCCATTGAAGGCGGCATAGCGCTCTTCGAGTTCATCCACCACACGCAAGCTCTGCAGGTTGTGTTCGAAACCTCCTGCGTTTGGCACAAACTCGCGCATGCAGGCATTGAGCTCGTCTTGCCCCGCGTGGCCGAACGGGGTGTGACCAAGATCGTGGGCCAAGGCAATCGCTTCGGTCAGATCTTCATTGAGCTGAAGGTTGCGCGCTAGCACCCGAGCAATCTGCGCCACTTCGAGCGAGTGCGTTAATCGGGTGCGAAATAAATCGCCTTCGTGGTTAATAAAAACCTGAGTTTTGTATTCGAGACGCCTGAACGCATTCGCGTGAATGATACGGTCACGATCCCGTTGAAATTCGCTTCGGTTGCTGGGCGAGGGCTCAGGATGTCGCCGACCTTTCGTGCGCTCTGGATGACAGGCGTAACCGGCAAGTACTGACATGAAACGCCCTTTTTTGATCGTCAATTAAGCGGTATTGCGGGCAATGACTTTAGCGACCAGCGCTGGGTCTGCCTTCGTGCGCACCGCCTCGCCCAAGCGCGGCATCAAAATGTACTGTATCTCACCCGCTTCGGCCTTTTTGTCACCAAGCATCAAAGACATCCATTGCTCAATGCCACCCAACCGGGGAGCAACCGTGGGGCAACCAATCGCCTGCACCAGCGCTCTCACCCGCTCAACATCTGCACGATCGAACCCAAACACTTCCGCAGATAAATCAGCCGCCATGAGCAAACCGCAACCGACGGCTTCACCGTGCAACCATTGCCCGTAGCCTAATCCAGCCTCAATCGCGTGACCAAAGGTGTGACCTAAATTCAGGTGCGCCCGCATGCCAGTCTCGCGTTCATCTTTTGAGACAACATAGGCCTTGAATTCGCAAGAGCGTCGAATCGCGGTCGCCAACAGGTCAGGATCGCGCTCACGCAGCCCTGTGACCTGTTGCTCGCACCAAGCAAAAAAATCTTTGTCCATGATGAGACCGTATTTGATGACTTCGGCCAAGCCCGCGGACAATTCTCGCTCTGGCAATGTCTTTAATACATCCGTATCAATTTCGACGGCAATCGGTTGGTAAAATGCCCCAATCATGTTTTTACCGTGCGGGTGATTGACCGCTGTTTTACCGCCGACAGAGGAATCGACTTGCGCCAACAGCGTCGTCGGGACTTGAACAAACCGCACGCCGCGCATGTAGGTCGCGGCGGCAAACCCTGCCATATCCCCGATCACGCCGCCGCCCAAGGCAACCATAACCGTGCGTCGATCGAGTTTTGCCTCAAGCATGCGGTCAAAGATCAGATCCAAGGTTTCAAGGGTCTTAAACGCTTCACCATCAGGTAAATTGACCTGGATAATTTTCTTACCCGCTTTGCTCAACTCGACCATCACCCGCTGACCCAGCAACGCGTCTATCGTCGGGTTAGTCACCAATACGATACTGGTGGCATCTGCCGGCACCGATTGCGACAAGAGATCGAGCCTGCCCGGCGCGATGTGGATAGGATAATGTCCACCCGAGGTGGTCACGTTCACGGTATGCATGGTGGGTTCTCGTTTTCTGGCAGCCGAGCAAATTTCGGACTGGCTTTTAATTGGTCAATCACCACGGTCACCAGATGACTCACACTGGTTGTTCCCGTCTCAATGACAAGGTCGGCCACTTCTCGGTAAAGAGGTTCTCTTTGCTCAAGTAAGGTTCGCAACGTGCCTTTAGGATCAGGGGTTGCCAGCAGCGGGCGGTTGCGATCGCGGCTCGTACGCCGAAACAGTTCATCGACGCCTGCACAAAGGTACACAACGACGCCACGGGCTTTCAGGCGTTGCCGATTCGCCGGTGCCAGGACCGCACCGCCTCCCGTTGCCAGCACAATACCGGGGGTTTGGGTGCACTCATCCAGTACTTGACACTCTCTTTTACGGAACCCTTCTTCGCCTTCGAACTCAAAGATGGTGGGAATGCGCACACCACATCGGGCCTCGAGCTCATGATCCAGGTCGACAAACTCTCGGTGCAATACTTTCGCCAAATGCTTGCCGACGGTGGTTTTTCCTGCACCCATCATGCCAACCAGGAAAACCGGATGATCATGACCCAGCAGGTCGACCAAACTTTCTCGCGGTTGCGCAGCCGGCAGCTCAGATACTTGGGTGCGCAGCTGGGCAGGCAATGGCTCATGCGTGTGAGCCGAGCTGGCATCGTCAGGAGAAAGGGGTTGCGAATCTGCTTCATTCATAATGACATTATCCCATTACTGCGCAAATCGTCAGGACAACCCCTGCAAAACCATTAAAATACTCGGCAATGGATAAATACTCTGACAATTACGATGACGATGACAACCAACCCGAACGTAAATCGGGCGGCTCGTTCATCCTCAATTTTCTCCTCAAGTTAAGCATTCTAGGGCTGGGTCTTGCGCTCTGCGGCTTGCTACTCGGCGCGATGGCGTTGTCACTTGCCTGGCCCAACCTGCCTGACTTAACTGCGATGACAGATTACCGCCCGCGGGTGCCGTTGCGCATTTATAGCGCAGACAAAGTCATGATCGGCGAGTTTGGCGAAGAGCGACGCAACGTGTTGCATTTTGCTGAAATCCCAGACGTCATGAAAGCAGCCGTGCTTTCTGCCGAAGATGATCGCTTCTATCAACACGGCGGGATTGATTGGGTGGGTGTGATCCGAGCCGGTTTAACCAACCTCTTGTCGATGTCAAAAACGCAGGGGGCAAGCACCATCACGATGCAGGTGGCACGCAATTTTTATTTGTCATCTGAAAAAACGTATTCGCGTAAATTCTACGAGTTGCTTCTGACGTTCAAGATTGAAGCCAGTTTATCCAAAGATCAAATTCTCGAGTTGTATCTGAACCAAATCTATTTGGGTAACCGTGCCTACGGTTTTGCGGCAGCCTCGCGCGCTTACTTGGGTAAAAACCTCGCTGATATTACGCCAGCTGAAGCGGCGTTACTTGCGGGTATCCCCAAGGCACCATCTCGGTTTAATCCCATCGCAAACAAGCCTCGGGCCATCATCCGGCAACATTACGTGCTGGGTCGTATGCACGGTCTCGGGTATTTGAACGATGCCGAATATAAAACCGCAATGGACCAGGCCATCGTCCTGAAATCGGCCGAAGGGACGCCTGCCGGCGGGTACGCAGTGCATGCCGAATATGTTGCTGAACTCGCTCGCCAGCTGATGGCTTCGTCCTATCCGGATAATCTGTATTCACGTGGTTTAAATGTCTACACCACGATCGTTGCCAAAGATCAGGAAGCCGCATACCAATCTTTGCGCGAAGGGATCATCGATTACACACGACGGGCACCTTATCCTGGGCCTGAAGACACCGTCGACATTCCTCCTGGCATAGAAAACAACGCGGCTAAGTTTGATGAGTTTTTGGATGGTGTGATCGAAAAACATCCTGATCGCACGGATATGCTGACCGGCGTCGTACTCTCTGCAAAGCCAGATGAAGTCCGTGTTGCCCGCAGTTCGTCTGACATTATCTCGATCAAAGAGAAGAAGGCGCTGGGGGTTATCCAGCGCGCTTTGAACCCCAGGGCGCTAGCGGATCAGCGTTTACAACGAGGCTCAGTGGTTCATTTACACAAGACTGCAGACTATTGGGAAATCTTAAACCCCCCGACCGTGCAAGCCGCCTTTGTCGCCATGAGACCGCAAGACGGTGCGTTGCGTGCGATGGTCGGGGGTTTCGATTTTTATCATGGCAACTTTAATCGGGTCACTCAAGCGTGGCGGCAACCAGGCTCGTCGTTCAAACCGTTTATTTATGCCTCGTCCATTGAAAAAGGCTTGACACCCATGACGCTGATTTCAGATCAGCCCTTTGAGTTGTCAGCCGCGCAAACGGGATCCAAACCCTGGACACCCAAAAATTATGGCAACCAGTACGAAGACATGCTGACGATGCGTGATGCATTGGCCAAATCAAAGAACATGGTGTCGATTCGTATTCTGCAGTTAGTCGGCCCGCAATACGCACAAGAGTACATCACACGTTTTGGATTCGATAAGTCGCGTCATCCTGCCTATCTGCCCATGGCACTGGGTGCAGGTGAAGTAACCCCAATGCAGTTAGCGAGTGCTTACTCAGTATTCGCAAATGGTGGTTATCGTGTCACGCCCTATCTCATCGACCATGTGACCGATGCCAACGGGCAAGTGTTGATGCAGGCCAAACCTGTCATCGCAGGAGACACCGCAATCCGAACGGTTGACGCACGGACGATCTACATCATCGATGATTTATTGCGCAACAACGCGACGGTTGGGACCGCAGCCAAAGCGCGGCAAATTCTTAAGCGCAATGATATTTCAGGTAAGACGGGCACCACGAACGACTCAGTGGATGCTTGGTTTGCTGGCTATATGCCGCAGCTCGTCGGGATTGCCTGGATGGGCTTCGACAAACCTAAATCGTTGGGTTCTGGCGAGACCGGCGGTGGCGCAGCACTGCCGATCTGGGCTGGCTATATGATGTCTGCCTTGAAAGACTACCCTGAGCAGAAGCGTGCCCCAGCACCAGATGGCATCATCGCTGAGGGTGGAAACTTATATTTAAGCGAATTCCCCCCTGGTGAGACAGTCACTCGCGTTGGTCTGGATGGCCCTCAGGGTCAACAAGGCGTGGCGATGCCACCTGTGACAGGACAAGACTCGCTGGGTGATTTCTTAAACAATTTGGGTTCAGGCAACTCACCTTATCGCCCAGGGCAATAAGATTGAGCTGCGTGCTTTCAACGAAGGAATCGGGTTAGAGGCTGACGATCAACGGGCGCCCCGCGGCCTCACTGCAAACCGAGGACAGTGCTTCATGTAAGTCGAGGCCACCGCGTGTGTCTTTCCAGTGAGTGCCGTCAAAGCGGTAATGAAACCCGCCACTCGGTGCCGCAAGCCACATTTCCATCAGTGGTGCTTGGCTGTTGATGACAATTTGATGTCCGTTATCAAAGATGAGATTCAGTACATTACCTTGACGACGTGTTTCAACGTCAAGGTCTAGCGTTTCGAACCAATGGTCTGCTTGAGACTCGATAGCATTGAGTAAAGTGGCGACTCGGTCAAGAAATTCGGTTTCAGTCATAATGTACCTTCGGGCATGACGGAGTTTGTTTTGATGGTTTTTACTTACCACCGCAGGATTATTCGCATTGTAGCGATGCTGGGACTTGTCGCTGGCATTTCGGGCTGTGGCCTGAAAATGCCGCTTTACATCGCACCCCCGTATGCCCCGAAGAAACCACCGATTGATCGTACGTGGACACCGCCCGATTATGTCAAGGTTCCGCCTGCTGTCGACTCAGACCAAGAGGTTTGGGATGACCAGGATCCCATTGGCCCGCTCTTCATGGTGCCCGTGCCACTGACCCCTCCACCCATCGTGATTGAATAAGCGCAATATCCTTTGATGACTACCCATCTGCCTTCTGTCAGTGTCCCCGCTGGGACACCGCATTTTCATTATCAAGGTTCACAGCTATTTGCCGAGGGTGTGGCACTCGCTGAGTTGGCAAAAGTGCTTGGCACCCCGCTATATGTCTACTCTCGCGCAGCACTCAAGATGGCCTGGGCCAACTATTCGAAGGCAACGAGTGGTCACGACGCACTGGTGTGCTTCGGGATGAAAGCCAACTCTAACCTCGCCGTGCTCAATGAGTTCGCCAAAATGGGCAGCGGTTTTGACATCGTCTCTGGTGGCGAGTTAGCGCGGGTGCTCTCGGTTGGGGCAGATCCCGCCAAGATTGTGTTTTCAGGGGTAGGCAAACAAGTCTGGGAAATGCAGGCTGCCTTAACCGCTGGCGTCAAGTGCTTCAATGTTGAGTCGCTACCTGAGCTTGATCGCTTGTCCGCTGTGGCCACGGCAATGGGGCACGTCGCTGCGGTCTCGTTGCGTGTCAATCCCGATGTCGACGCAAAGACGCACCCTTACATCTCTACCGGCTTAAAAGAAAACAAATTCGGTATTGCCATCGAAGAAGCGTTGGATGCGTATTTGCGTGCGGCCGCTCTGCCTGGCATTAACGTCATTGGTGTTGATTGCCACATTGGATCTCAGATCACCGAAGTCGGTCCTTACCTGGATGCGCTCGATAAACTACTCAAACTGATTGGGCAACTGGATCAAGCAGGTATCAAACTACATCACCTTGACCTAGGGGGTGGCCTTGGCATTCGTTACGATGATGAAACGCCCTTGGCACCCAAGATCCTCTTGGATCAAGTCTTCGCCGAACTGAAAGTAAAAGGGTTCGAACATCTGCAACTGGTGCTAGAGCCCGGTCGGTCCTTGGTCGGCAATGCGGGGGTGCTACTCACGACGGTTGAGTATTTGAAGCTCACTGAAAGCCGTAATTTCGCGATTGTCGACGCAGGGATGAATGACCTCATCCGCCCAGCGCTTTATCAAGCCTGGCACGGGGTCTTGCCGATAGTGGCGCGCGAGACGGCCACTACCCGATACGATATTGTGGGGCCGGTTTGTGAAAGCGCTGACTGGCTGGCGAAAGAAAGAGATCTCGCCCTGATGCAAGGCGATGTTATCGCCATCGAATCTGCCGGTGCCTACGGCTTTGTCATGGCAGGCCACTACAACAGTCGCCCCCGCCCCGCCGAGGTCATGGTGGATGGCAATCAATATCACGTGATCAAGCAGCGCGAAACCTTTGCTGATCTGATCCGGGGTGAGAGCTGCCTACCGTAAGCGATTGACCCTGTTCATCTGCGCTGCAATGCTGCAGCGCAGCTCGTCGTCCTCAGCGTGGCGAACGATTACCGCCCAAGCAAACCAGAGAAAAAGCTAACCGTATTCGCAGCCAGCGAGTCGTAATGGTAGCCCCCTTCTTGCACCACCAAGGTCGGCAGGCTCAAACCCGCAATCAATTTACCCAGTCGATTAAAGCCTTCGGTCGTCACGGCGACCTTGGATTGCGGATCTTCTTCGTACACATCAAAACCGAGAGACATCACAAGCACGTCTGGCTTGAAGTCTTTTAGCGCTGCAAACGCCGCGTTGACCTTATTAAAAAAGACCTGCTCGCTTGAGCCATGTGGGATCGGCAAGTTGACATTAAAGCCTTTGCCTGCGCCAACACCCATCTCATCGTCAAAACCTGCCACGACCGGATAAAAATTGGTCGGATCTGCATGGGTCGAAACATAAAGCACATCATCGCGTTCATAGAAAATATCTTGGATGCCCTGCCCGTGATGAACGTCTGTATCCAGAATTGCAACACGTGCATATTTCTGTTTTAAATATTGAGCGGCAACGGCGGCATTATTGACATAACAGAACCCGCCGGCAGCATCCAGACGGGCATGGTGGCCCGGAGGACGGCACAACGCATAAGCTTTCTGGTCACCTTCTAGGATGGCCTGAGCACCGGCGACAGCAGATTGCGCTGACCAATAAGAGGCCAGCCAAGTTTGTGCCCCAACGGGGCAACTACCATCGGCCAGGTACATTGCTGCCTCTGCCATGATGCCACGCAAAGGATTGCCTTCGCGGATGAAAACATTGGAGATCACCTCATCCCCCCAATCGGGCCCTGTCTCAACCCAACGGGCATGGGCAGTTTCAAGAAATTTCAAATAACCTGCATCGTGCACGGCGAGCAAAGGCTCAACACCAAAATCCTTCGGCTGCTCAACAGGCAAACCCAATTGTGCAATACCGTCGAGAATACGAGCGCTACGTAACGGGATTTCTTGAGGCACCCGCATTTTGCCGCGTGACAAGTACGTCTGAGGGTGATGGAGATTCTGATCGGGGTGAAAAAAAGTCTTCATGTTCGCAGCGAATCGCTTAGGTTTATAGGTTTAGTTGGACGAACTGGGATATCGGTAGAGCATCACTAGTATAGACAAGGTCACCAGCGCTGGCACAGCGAGAAAGCCATAACCTGCGCCATAACTATGCAGGGCACCGGCTAAAACGCCAAACAGGGATGGCCCCATCACAATACCCAAAAACGTAATGCATAGCGACCCCCCCGTTGCCATACTGGTTTGTCCAGCAGGTGCCTGACGGGCAACTTCTGCGAGGAAGACACCATTCCAGCCAATTGCCGTGGCACCGAATACGATCAGTAACGGAAACAGAAACCAGTTTGACGTCTGCTCAGTCAACAGCGGCGTGGCCAGCGCTGCAACCAACAGCAAAAGGGCGATGACGATCAGCATCACGATGGGTCCGCGCCAGTTGTCAGAAATAAACCCCCATAGAATACGACCACTTACCCCTGCTGCTTGGGCCAACGTGAGTGCAGCACCGGCCGCGACCAGGCCCCAGTGCAGGTCTTCGTATAGAAACGTGACCAAGTAGGCCATTAAGGACATCTGACAAATGGCGAATAAAAAAGAACAGGCCGCTAGCAAGCGAAGTACGCGAAGGCCCAGAACCAGTCTTAAAGGATTGACCAAACTTGCCACCACCGAGAATCTTGCCTTGGGATCGCGATCATCGTCGAGTTCATCGCGCAAGGGTTGCACAGCATAGGCACACACCGCACAGGCAATCCCCGATGTGATAAATGACCACTGCCAACCGATCCAAATAGTCATCGAAGGAATCAGAGCGCCCGCCACCATCCCGCCAAGTGGCACACCCGTCTGCTTGATCGAGAACACGAAGGACAGCTGGTTGGCAGGTGTTGTTTTAATGAGCAAGTGAGAACTGGCCGGAGTAATCGGCCCATATCCCAACCCGATTAACAGCGCACCGATCAACAAACAAATGGGATTGGGGACGGCACAGAGAAACAGACCCAGGGCGTCAACACACAACCCCATCTGACTCAAACGAATTGCCCCCCAACGCTTGACTGCTGCGCTACCGAGCAGGCTGGCAATCATGGCTCCGATATAAACCGTCGCGACGTATACCCCGAGATAGGCGGTAGAAACCCCAATATCTTTGGCAACTGCGGGGGCGACCACCGGCAAGGTCATCAACGCCATGGCAACGAGGGCCTGAACAAATGTCGTTGCTGTCAGCACCACCCAAGGTTTGGCTGGTGGTCGTGGTGGTGTCACCAATCAGATGGCTCCGTAAGAGTGCAACCCAGACAAGAACATGTTGACACCCAGAAAGGCAAACCCCGTCACCAACAGCCCAATCAGTGCCCAGTAGGCCGCCATGGTGCCGCGAAGCCCTTTCATCAGCCGCAAATGCAACCATGCTGCATAATTGAGCCAGACAATTAAGGCCCACGTCTCTTTAGGATCCCACTGCCAATAAGCGCCCCACGCATCGGCGGCCCAGAGTGCCCCCAAAATAGTCGCAACGGTAAAGAAGGCGAAGCCGATCGCGATAGACCGATACATAATATCGTCAAGGACTTCAAGAGACGGCAAACGGTCTGCAATCGACCGCCGGAAAAACAAAATAGCCGCAACAATCATGGCGCCGAAACCAAAATACAGCATCCACGTCGCTGATACGCCTTGCGTACGAAAAACCATGGGTTCGATACAGAGTAATACCCCTAGAATAAACAGGGGCATCAGCTTAAGCCATGACCTCGTGCGCCCATGTTCTTTAATGAGGTAGGCAAACGCCACCATCGCGGCCAACGAAAATGTGCCATAACCAATGAAATTTGCTGGCACGTGGATTTTCATCCACCAGCTCTTGAGGGCAGGCACCAGCGGTTGTATCTGCGCAGCATCTCGGCTAAACGAATACCAAAGCAGAAAAATCACGGCAGAGGTGATCACCAAGAGCACAAAGCCGCCCAAGGTTCTCGTGTTGTAGCGTCGTTCGAAAAACAAATAAAACAATGCCGTGATCAACGAGAAAAGCACAAAAACTTCATAAAGATTGCTGACGGGGATATGCCCGATGTCGGCACCCATCAGATGCCCCTCGCGCCAGCGAACCAACATCCCGGTGGTCCCTAAAAACACAGCGCCCCAGGTCAACGCCGTACCTAGCCATGCGGCGGTGGGGCTGGCAAATCCGATCCAATAACAGACGGTTGCCAAAACGAATAAGGAACACATCCAGAGAATGGCAGACTGCGACGAAAAAAGGTACTTCAACAAGAATACCGTTTCGGCACGACCAAGATCACCGTGGTAGAGCCAAATCGCCAACCCCGCCGCCAAGCCGACCGCAATCATCAACAGACGAATCGGCCGCCACAACCATCCGATCCAAGTCAGGACTGGGACTGCGCAGCACAAGATCACCTGCTCGTAATAATCCATCGCCTGACTGAAGCGGTCAAGCACCAAGCCTGCGCCAATGGCGAGCACCATAAAAAAGATGATGTCGTACCAGTTAGGAAGGGTTCGTGAGGGGCGTGCATCACCGGTATCGGATAACGCATCCCAATCGTTGGTGAGATCAATGACTTGGGCATTTGCCCCGGAAGAGTTACTCATGATGGATCTTTACCTTCGAGCGAGCCTAGACGGCTCAACGCCAGTTTGAAGCGGTCAAATTCACGATTGAAGTCAAGTGTACGCTTCTGCGAAGTCATCGCTGCTAACACCCGAGTCCCCGTTAAGGTTTCTGATGATTTGAGCCATATCCAAATCCGCCGGTCTTGTACAAAAAACATGGTGAAGACGCCGATGACGAGCAGCAAACAACCTAAATAGACGATGTTTTTACCTGGGGTCCTAGAAACTTGAAACACGCTTGCCTGCACTTGCTCAAAACTTTTTAATGTCAGCAACATGGCCGACGGATATAGCTTGAGGTCTGATAATGCCGCCACCGCTGCCCTTGACCAGTCAACAGCACGATTCATGTCATCAGGTGAGGACTGACTCACTGCTGACAAACCCAGCCGCTCTCGGGCAATATTGCGCAACTCGGCAATCGTCGATCCCAGCAAACGAATGACCACATCTGCGGCTCTCTCCTGTTCAGCTAACGGTACATTAGTTTCTAGAAATTTTGATATCGCTTGCAACCCACCCGTTTCAAAAGTATCAATCGCACGTTCTGCCGACAGCCTCAGCGCTTGCTGATCTGCCTCAGAGGCACGATAGGATTTGACAAAGCGATCGACGGCCAGCCTTCGGGCGGCTGGGTCAGCAAGCGTCGCACGCAGGCTCATGAACTCACCGACGGTGCCATCGGCATCGGCAGGTATACGTAAGTAGCGAAACCCACCCCCTTCATTGACGCCAATCAGAATGACGGGTAACCCATCGAGTTCAACCGGGGCCATATAGTTATGAAACAGGGTCGCTTGCCCGTTTTGATCGATGATTCGATATTCAACGCTTGGCCCAACGTTGTGGAGATTTTTATTTTTTTTACCCGCTGCACTACCCGTTACTGACGCGACATGATCAATAAAAGCGGTCTGACCAACGGGATCACCGCTTGTAAAATCTTCAACGTTAAAAGGCCGCAGTTTTGTGATTTCAACTTTAACCTGCTTGCCCGTAGAGCCCAGTGCGACGTCCGTCGCATCGCCTACTTTGCCTTGGACATCAAACGTCAGATTGGCGCTACCACTGAGGGGATAACCCAACAACGCCACCGAGCTTCCACCATCATCAAAACTCGATTGGTAAACAGTCACCCCTCGATAGCGCAGTGGTTCGTTGACTTCGATGGTTGTTTCGAATGTTTTACCATTTTCTGGATCAGTCACCTCAACCTGACTGGCAAAGCGACTCGGCATGCCCGTTGAATAAAAATCCACGTTGAATTTTTTCAATTTAAGCGTGAACGGCAAAGGTTGCACCAGTGCACCATCGTCAACGTTGATGATCGCGCTGCTTCGCTCTGAACCCTCAGGCACCAAGACATTTGCGCGATAGCTTGGGTTATCCACTGACAGACGGCCTTGCGATGGCACGTTGGCAATCAACATATTTTCAACGATGGGCGTTTTACCCATCAACATGATTTGCAGCCGGGTGGGTAGCTCACTATCCAACAAGCCACCGACACAGATAATGACAATGGATGCGTGAGCAAAGATATAGCCCAGTCGATTTCCACTGCCTTTTTTTGCCGCCAACAACAATGCGCCAGTCTCTTGCCGCACCTTCACTGCGTATCCCTGCTTGTGCAGCCAGCGCTGTGTCACTCGCGCCGAGTCTTGTAGATCGCGGGACGTCTCAAGATCGATCTTGTGGTGAAACGACTTCAGACTAGAGGCACGGATATTTTCGCGAAAGGACCGAGCGTCCTTCAACATCTTGGGCGTGTTGCGAATCAGACATAAGCTCGTCGATGTCACCAGAAATGCCATGGTGACCAAGAACCACGCACTGTTGTAGATATGCCAGAGTGAAAATTTATCTAACACTTCGTACCAGAACGGGCCGAACATATCGACGTAGTTGGCTGCTGGCCGACTCTGCGGCAAAACGGTGCCAATCACACTTGCGAGGCAAATGAACATCAACAAGCTAATGGAAAATCGCATTGAACTGAGCAACTCAATGAATCGCACGAACAAGTTGTCTCGCGGTGATGTCACCGGTGACTTTAGTGCGGTCTCAGCTGAGCTCATGTTGTCGATTGCTGCGTCGTGAAGAAAAAAGGGGTGTCTTTACGACGCCCCTTTTTTTGAATCAAGCCTAGCCATTGATGGCGGCAAGTAAATAATGATCTGCTTGGTGTTTTAGCGCAAACCCGCTGCGTAATCAGATACTGCTTTGATGTCTGCATCATTCATCCGACCAGCCACGGCATTCATCATATTCGCCGTACGATAGCCCGCTCTAAAGTAATTCAATTGCGTGGCGATGTAATCCGGATACTGACCACTTAAGCGCGGATACTGCGCAGGGATGCCGGCACCAGTCGGCGAGTGACAACCCGCACAAGCTGGAATATTACGCTCAGGCACGCCAGCACGCCAAATCGTCTGGCCTTGTTCAACAAGCTTAGGGTTCGTTGCCGTGGCCGGGCCTGTTAGCTTTTGTTGCGACAGATAACCAGCAAGGTTTTGCATGTCTTCGGCAGTCAACGGGCCAACCATCGCTGCCATCACGGATGGAGCGCCTTCAGCGCCACGACGAACCGCCAGCTCGGCACCTGGTTGCACTTTGAAATTACTTAACTGCTTGGCCAGATATTCGTGTGATTGTGCAGACAAGTTGGGATTGGCGGGCAACACACTATTGCCACCGGTACCATGGCATGACACACAGGCCACCACACCTCGGGATGGGTCGCCTTCATTGAAGAGTTTTGCACCCTTGGCAACATCAGGTTTAGCGGGGCCAACGACGTCAGCGGCGAGTACGACAGTACTGACTGAACACGCACCAACCAGTGCAACGCTGGCAAATAAGAGCCGGGACAGCAAATGCTTCATTGAAGACCTCGACGACCGTAATCTCGATATTACGTAGAATTAAGCCTCTGATTATACAATACGGGTTGATCCCTGTTATTGGTTAATTGTGTCCATTCTCCATCGTGCCTCTTTCTTTACCTCTGCTGCCCGGTTAGATCAATTGCCGTTGGCTGGTCCACCTGAGGTCTGTTTCGTTGGCAGATCGAATGTGGGCAAATCAACCGCGATCAACGTGCTTGCCAACCAGAAGCGCCTCGCGTTCTCAAGTAAAACGCCCGGCCGAACTCGTTTGATCAATATGTTCGGCATGCCAGACCCGCTGGATCCCGAGAACAGTCAACTCGGTTTTCTGGTGGACTTGCCTGGCTATGGTTACGCCTCAATTGCGCAGCGCGCGCGAGAAGAGTGGGCAGACATTCTTGGTGGCTACCTCGCCGATCGCCCCTCATTGGCCGGCATTGTGCTGTTAATCGACATTCGTCGAGGGGTCACCGACTTGGATCGCCGACTAGCGAATTGGATTGCTCCAACGGGTAGGCCTGTCATGACCTTGTTAACCAAAGCCGATAAATTCCCCTACGGACAACGGATTAAGGCCGTTTTTGCGGTGAAGAAAGAATTGGCTGACATCGGTGCCCTGAACGCGGTACCGTTTTCAGCAACCGCCCGAATCGGGCTGGAAGAAGCAACACAACAAATCGAAAACTGGATTTCTCCTCAGGTGGTGCCATGACAACTCCCCACATTATTCTTGCAGATTACCCCATCAATCGCCCTCGTCGTTTACGTCGAGATGATTTCACAAGACGTTTAGTCCGTGAGCACACACTTACCGTAAATGACCTGATTTATCCTGTTTTTGTGACCGAAGGAACAGGCGTTGAGCAGCAAGTGGGCTCCATGCCAGGTATTTTGAGGTATTCGTTGGATACCCTGTTGCCAATTGCTGAAGATTGCGTCAAGCTGGGCATTCCAGTGATGGCCCTGTTTCCGGTGATTGAGCCATCACTCAAAACACCAGACGGGTCAGAAGCGTTGAATCAAAGCGGCTTGATCCCTCGGGTCGTGTCGGCGTTAAAAAAGCGGTTTCCTGAGCTCGGTATCCTGACCGACGTCGCACTCGACCCCTACACCAGCCACGGCCAAGATGGTGTCATTGATGATAACGGTTATGTACTGAACGACATCACCAAGGATATCCTCGTCCAGCAAGCGAGAGTGCAAGCACAAGCGGGTGTCGATATTTTGGCACCGAGCGATATGATGGATGGCCGGATTGGTGCGATTCGTCATATGCTTGAGTCAGAATCCCTCATTAACACGCGGATCATGGCTTACTCAGCCAAATACGCCAGTGCTTTTTACGGCCCATTCAGAGATGCAGTGGGCTCGGCGACAAACCTAGGTAAATCCAACAAAATGGCTTACCAGATGGATCCGGGCAATATCGATGAGGCATTGAGAGAGGTCGCTGCTGATTTGCAGGAAGGTGCTGATATGGTGATGGTCAAGCCCGGCATGCCTTACCTGGATGTCTTGCGCCGTGTCAAAGATGCCTTCAGAGTGCCAACATTTGCCTATCAAGTCAGTGGTGAATATGCCATGTTGCAAGCAGCCGCAGCCAACGGATGGCTCGATCTCGACAAAGTCATGATGGAGTCTCTACTGGGTTTCAAACGCGCCGGTGCAGACGGCATCCTGACTTATTTTGCGCCAGCAGCTGCTCGTCTGCTCAACAAGGCCTGAGCGAACAGCAGTGCAAGCGACGGAATAGCGATGGCGGCGAGCACAAAGACCCACACCAAGCCAAAGCTGTCTCCGATCCAGGCGTCTAAAGAAACGCCGATCGACTGACCCATAAAAAGGCTGGACGCAAACAAAGAGACGGCGGTCCCTCGCACAGCAGGGGCCATTTGCGTCGCGTTCGTCTGCAACACCGCATGCAACAGGTAGAATCCGAAGCCGAGCAAAACCGTGCCAAGTGCGGCGAAAGGCCAAGCGCTTGACGCCCAGAAGCAGGTAAATGCGATGGCCATGACCAACCCACCCAACTGCGCCATCTTGCGCTCACCGAACCGCTTGACTAGTGCATTCGAACGAAACACGTAAATCAGTGCGCCAATGGCGAACATACCGCCGATGATGCCTGCAGTTGATGTCGACACCCCATGATGCTTCTGCAGATACGAGGGTAAAAACGCAAGCGAACCAAAAACAACGGCCCCTTCGGTAAACACGGTGAATAAAATGACACGTGCCCAAGGAATGCTAAGCACCTGTTTGATGGGGCCAAACAACGAAGTATCTTGGCCAGGCGTTGGTTTTTTTTCGGGCACTGTTTTCAATCGACTCAGCAACAGCAACCCAACGATCACATAGATTGTGGCCAAGAAGTAGAACGCTGCCCGCCAACCCAACGTATCAGCGAAAACGCCCCCCATCAGCTGGCCAAGCGACACCCCAAAAATTGTGCCGGTGATGAACTGCGCCAAAGTCGTTTGTCGTTGCTCATAGGGCACATGATCACCAATCCACGCCATCGACAGGGGGACAATACCTGCCGCGGTGGCCCCGGCAAGAAACCGGCCAATCACCATCATTTGCAAACTCGGTGCCATGGCAACCATCAAGCTCCCGATCGCACAACCCAAGGTGGCGCAAGAAAGCGTTCGAAATTTGCCGTAGCGATCAGCAATCGGGCCGTAGAAAAATTGCAAAAACCCATACGCCACAGAGAACGAGGTCACCACATAAGACGCCTCTGTCAACCCAACATCAAACTCATGCGCCAGCAAAGGCAACAATGGATCACAGACTCGAAACGCACTTGAGCTCGCAAAGGCGGCGAGTGCCAATAAAACAATGACACTTCCATTGGAGGAAGTCGCTTTCGATGCGGCAGTGGCTGGTGTTGCCATGAGGGTAGCTTATGCTTTTAGAAGATCCAGCAAGGTTCTGGCAATCACTTTTGTAGCACGCCGCAGATCTTCGAGCACGAGATGTTCATCAGCACCTTTGGCATTGGATTCGGCGACCGTTCTGGGCCCAGCCCCATAAATCACGGCAGGAATGCCTCGTTCGCTAAACAAGCGCGCGTCGGTATATAGCGGTGTGCCTGACGCCTCAACGGGCTGTCCAAACAGTGCTGTCGCGTGGGCGCATAGTGGGCCAGATAACAGCTCAACGCCTGGCAAGGGTTGCATCGCATTTGCCAGCAACAGTCGCTTCATGCTGACCGTCACACCCGCTAGCGTTGTGGCTGCCGTCTCGATGATCTCGCACAAACGGGCTTCGACCTCGCCTGGGTTTTCTTCAGGGATCATTCTGCGGTCGATCTTTAAGACGACTTGCCCAGGAATCACGTTTGTATTGGTACCGCCCATGATTTGTCCGACGTTGATGTAGCCAACGTTAATCCCTTTAACAGCGCTTTTGCGCTGACCTAAACGGGCATTTTCATCGTAAAGAGCAACCAATACCCGAGTCGCCGCTTGCAAAGCGTCTATCCCTGTCTGCGGGACAGCCGCGTGACCCATTTTGCCGCTTACTGTCACTTCCATTTGCAGGCAGCCATTATGCGCGGTGATCACCTCATAGCTAAAACCTGCTGCGATTTCCAAGTCTGGCTTCGTCAAATGGTGCTGCAATAACCACTTTGGGCCAAGCTCACCCCCGAACTCTTCGTCATACGTAAACAACAGGTCGACGCCACCTGATAACGAGACACCTAAGGCCTCGAGAGCTCTGGTCGCAAACGTAAACGTCGAAAAGTCTGACTTGCTAACCGCTGTTGCGCGGCCATAGAGCTTGCCGTCAACGACCTCGGCGCCATACGGGTCGTGCGTCCATCCATCCCCAGGTGGCACGACATCGCCGTGGGCATTGAGCGCAATGATCTTTCCCCCCTCCTGGTATCGGCGACGCACCACCAAATTGGTAATCGACTGCAAGCCATAGGCTTTAACGGTCGCATCAGGCACTTCGTGGGCTTGCGCCTCAAAACCAAGCGCTGCCAGTAGCTCGCGTGTGCGCAACGCATGCGGGGTATTGTTACCAGGGGGGGTGTCCGTCGGCACGCGGATAAGCTGCTGCAAAAAGCTAACCTGCTCGTCGAAATGAGCGTCGATATATTGATCTAGACGTTGGTATTGTTCATTGATGTTCATGGCAATTAGACGCTCAGCTCATCTAACAGTGATTGAAAGGCCACAACACAGAGATCCATGTCATGGTTGGTCGTTGATTCAAGCGGATTGTGACTAATCCCCGCATTTTCACCGCGCACGAACAGCATGGCCTGCGGCATGATGGCGTGCATTTTCATCGCGTCGTGACCCGCACCGCTGGGCATCGTAAAGACGGGCACACCCGTGGATGCGACGGCTCGTTCCCATCGAGACTGCCAGGTCGGTGAGCTGGGCGCGGCAGAAACTCTCATCGCCTCTTCCAGCTGATAGGACACCCCTCGTCGAGCGCAAATCGACGATAAAGCGCCAAGCACATCAACAATACAAGCGTCCCGGACTTCATCAGTGGTCGCGCGGATATCCAGACTGAATTGGCACCGACCTGGCACCACGTTGATCGAGCCATTGGGGACGCAGAGCATGCCAACGGTTGCCACCAGATCTGGCACTGTACTCGCTCGTTGCTCTGCAAAAAGAAGCAACTCAGCGACGGCAGCCGCAGCATCGCGCCGGCGATCCATCGGTGTCGTCCCTGCGTGACTCGCCATACCGATGATTTCACCCAGAAAGCGGACGCTTCCGTTAATCGAGGTGACGACACCCAATGGCAAATCCAAATCATTGAGTACGGGCCCTTGCTCAATGTGTACTTCGACAAAGCCAAGGTAGTGGGATGCGTCACGCTTCAGACTGGGGATATCCGCCGTTGACAAACCAGCATGCTCCATGGCCTCTTTCATGGTGACCCCTGCCGTGTCAACTTGTTCTAACCAAGCAGGATTAAAATCACCAGTCAAAGCACCTGAGCCCAAAAAGACGGCCTTATAGCGCTGGCCTTCCTCCTCTGAAAATGCCACGACCTCGATGCCGAAAGGTAACCGGCGACCTGCGCGTGCGAGGGCTTGTACGCAAACCATGGGCACGAGAATGCCCAGTCGCCCATCATACTTACCAGCGTTGCGTACTGTATCGTAATGGCTTCCCGTCATTAACCGCTGGGAGGTAGTTGTCGTACCGTGATAAACCCCGACGACGTTTCCTACCGCATCGGTTTTTACTTCATCAAAACCGCAATCCTGTTTCATCCAGTTTTCGATACACTTGGCGACCGCTCGGTGTGCGTCGGTCAAATACGTGACCGTTAATTCGCCGCGCTCGGCGTAGCCTGGATCGCTATGACCGGCTAATGCCTCAGCCCAATCCCAGACCAAGTTACCCAGTGTTGGCTCTTGGTTGAATATTTCATCGAGCTTGATCTCGTTGATACGATGGATGTTTCGCAACGCTTCATCAAACTCAACATCGGCAGGGTGATTGAGACGACGCTCAAGTGTTGCGATCAGCTGCTGTACCGTTAGACCCTTACCTCTTGGCCCGCACTGCGCAAGGACGAACTCAAACCCAAACCCGTCTCGGTACTTCTTGCAAAGGTGCCCAATGCGTTCGACGTCAACGTTGGGGCCAGACAATTCGCTAAACGCCTGGCGTTGGACGACTGAGTGAAGCTGAATCAGGGCAACTTGCTGCTCACGACGACTCTGACGTAACGCAACGGTGAATGCGCGCTTGAGCCCTGTCAACGTTTTAAAAGGCCTGGCGCTATAGACCTCTTTTATGAGCCAGTCTTGACCGGCATAAAGCCCGTTTAGGCTTGAGACAAATTCATCCTGGTCAGCCGCATTGAGTTGTTCTAACGTGTGAGTCATGGACATAATCAACCTCTGATGGATACCTTATCGATTCGCCCGGCCAACTGAATTATTTCAGCAAGCGGTCCAGTGTGTTACTAAAGCGCGCAGCATCTTGAAATCCGATGACCCGAATGTCTTGCCTCTGTTGGCCGCCTTTCGAAAAAAACATGATGCCCGGTGGTCCGAAAAGACTGAATCGCTTGAGTAACTCTCTATCTTGAACATCATTGGCCGTCACATCTGCTTGTAACAAAAGCATCTGCTCGAGCTTTTGCGATACCGTCGGATCAACGAACGTCAGCGCCTCCATCTCTTTGCAAGAGACACACCAGTCGGCATAAAAATCCAGCATGACAGGTGTCTGTGATTGCGCCAACAGCACGTCAAGCTCTTTGACAGACTTGATTCGTCGAAATTTTACTGGTGTACTGTTTGCACTGGTTAGTCTAGCGGTGCTCGTTGCTTGGCCATCACCCAACAGACTTTGCTTGGCTGAGCTGGGGATATTCACCTCGTTAACTGCGCTGGGTCGTGATACTTCCAAGGTCGATACTGGTTTTGCGGCCAAATGCGCGAGTGGGGAAAGCAAGGACCGCCCGCCACTCGCCACGCCAATTAGCCAGATCAAGCTCACTGCGGCCAACAGCAGGCCTAGGGTTTTGCTCAACACTTTCGTGAAATACTTTCGATGATGGCTGACAGGGGTCAGGGGCAACGCATCAAACGTTCGCAATAAGACCGCTGCGAAAAGGGCCAGGGCAGCGCAACCGATGATCTGCAAAGCAATTGGCAATAGTGGTGTGATCATCCACCAGGCGGTCGCCAACAACAGCACCCCAAAAAACTGTTTGACACCATCCATCCAGGCACCGGCCTTCGGCATCAGCTTTCCAGCAGAGGCACCCATCGCTAATAGCGGCACCCCCATCCCCCAAGCCATGGCGAATAAAGCAGCCCCGCCCAGCACAACATCGCCTGTCTTCGAGATGTAGAGCAACGCACCGGCCAGGGGAGCCGCCACACAGGGGCCAACCACCAGCGCTGACAGCGCACCCATGACGAACGCCGCCATCAGGCGCCCTCCGCGCAGAGATGACTGATGCTCGGTTAATTTTGTTTGAACACTGGAAGGCATCTGAAACTGGAACACGTCAAACATCGCCAGCGACAAGCCAACGAGAAGCAACGCAAATAACGTCAGAACCCAAGGCGTTTGCAACCATCCCGCCAAGCCCGCCCCACTTAAACCAGCAGCGACCCCCAGCAGGGTATAAATCACAGACATGCCCGTGACATAAGCCAAGGAAAGCAGCAAACCTCGTCCTCGGCTGGCCCTCTGGTGCCGAGTATCACCCAGTATCACCGCAGAGAGAATCGGCACCATGGGTAAGACGCAAGGCGTCAAGGAAAGCAAAACACCCATCACAAAAAACAGCAGTGCGATTTCAAACAAACCGCTGGAAGCTAGCAAGCTGGCTAAACTGATGTCATCAGCACCAAATAACAAGTCACCCCAATTTGTGTTGAACCAATTATTTGCAGCGGCATTGTCGAGGTGATCCAACACAACATAGGTAGTTAAGTCTGGTGCGGCCGTTAGTTTGATCAAAAAGTCCATCGGCGGATAGCAAAGCCCGGCTGTCGCACAGCCTTGTCCCGTTACTTTTAGTGTGAACGGGACGGGCGTTGTACCTTTAGGCCAGGCGGCGATTGGCAAGCGAATGGGCAATTCGTTGAAATACAACTCCATGTCCTGGTTAAACGTGGGGTCATGTTTGATTTTGCCGGCTGGGAAGTTGGGCTCGCCTAACTGAACCGATTGCTGCACGCTGTCAGGCTCAATCGCAAAGCTAAACCGCGAGCGATACATGTAATAGTTTTTTGCGATGGCAAAGTTAAGTCTGACGGTCTGTGGTGATTCTATGGTAGCGGTTACGACGAACGCTTTTTCTGGCTCAAGAAAATCCGCTTCAGCGGCTCGCACGATAGCCCATGCGGATGAAACAAACATCATGATCGCCAACAGCCATGGTGATATTGATCGAGTTATCTGAGCGATACGCATTAAATGTCAGCCTTGGGGTCAATCGGGGATTTTGTAGCGTCAGCGACCCATTCAAGATAAGGGGTGTAACCGCCAATGACTGGGATGACAATGGCCTCTGGAATGTCATAAGGGTGAAGTTCGGCGATTCTCTTGATCAGTCTCTCACACTGCAATCGTGTTGTTTTAATGGTCAGGGGGATCTCGTTGGCGGCTTGAACCTCGCCCTCCCAGGGATAAACCGACAAAACTGTTGCGCCCAAGTTGATACAGGCTGCTAGCCCCTCTTCGATCAGCACGTGAGCAATTCGCTTAGCCAACAATAAGTCTGGTGCCGTGGTCAAAACCAGCAAAACATCCGCACTCATCGGTTCTGTCACCATCACTATCCACCGGGTCAAGGATTTACTTAGAGATTTGCAAAAAAACAAAACCGCAGACACGTATTGTATCGGTAGCAGCTAGCAATCTCTAAGGGGATACCCTAGTTTGAGATGTTTCATCGAGATCACACTGTCATCAAAGCGTAGAATCTTCTGCTGACTTCCAGATGCTTTGAAAAGGCAATTGCATGACCATTTTGCAAAAAATTGCGCAAGCTCGCTCTTTATCGAGGGCAGTAACAGCTGCAACGAAGTTATTGTCAGAGCGTGGCGAATCCAATAGCGCAAGTATGGCCAATGAGTTACTCACCTGTTATAAAAATCTGGCCGATGATCAAAAAGCAGTCTTCTTGGCGAATATTGCCAGTCAATTCAATCCCGATCCGACTGCGGTCACAGAGGCCGCACAACAGTATGCTGCCAAACCATCTGCTAAAAGCCTCATCGCCTTGACCAAGGTTGCTGAGCCACCGCGTCAAGAGCTACTGCGTCGCATCAACCGTAGCCCCGGCGGCACGGTGGGTCTCTTGGGTATGCGCCGTGACCTGTTGAAGTTGTTAAGTAAGTCGCCTGAGCTGGCGGCCGTTGATTATGACCTGCGCCATTTGTTGCAGTCGTGGTTTAACCCGGGCTTTCTCAAAATGCACCAGGTTGACTGGCGCTCACCAGCACTGATTTTAGAAAAAATCATTCAGCACGAAGCCGTCCATGAAATTGACGGGTGGGATGATTTGCAACGCCGCCTAAAACCCGATCGTCGGTGTTTTGCATTTTTTCACCCACAGATCCCTGACACGCCACTCATCTTTGTTGAGGTTGCGTTAGTGCAAGAAATCCCTGCAGCCATTGGGCCATTGGTGGATAAAAAATCAGCGATTTCCTCAGCGAACAATCCCCGCGTCGCGGTTTTCTATTCGATCAGTAACTGCGAACCAGGCCTTCGCGGTGTGTCGATGGGCAATTTTTTGATTAAACGCGTCGCCGAACATCTCAAGGCTGAGTTTGATTCGTTACGGACCTTTGTCACGTTATCGCCCATTCCGGGTTTCATGGACTGGGTCATTGGCGGTGCCAAGATTGGTGAGACTTCCTCAAAACTGGCCATCCCTCAGAAAATTGATAAATCGCTAGAGACGCTGAACCTGAGAAAGCAATCATGGCCTGAAAGGTTGTCAAACGGTTGGGCCCCCGAAACCGCTACTGCGATCGAGCGAGAGGCGCTCGAATCCCTTTGTTCAATTTATTTAATGTTTGTGACTCAAGAAAAGCACGGTAATCCGGTGGCGAAGTTCCACCTGAGCAATGGGGCAAAGTTAAACCGTATTAATTGGGCGGCAGACTTATCCAAAAAGGGATTACGGCAATCGGCTGGGTTGATGGTGAATTATCTTTACGATCTGGCCACTGTCGAAGAGAACCATGAGAAATTCACTCATGGCGAAATTATTTCATCGCGCCTCGTTAGCAGGCTTGTTTAACCTCAAGAACACCGTTCGCTACGAATAAAAAGGGCAATAACAATATGAAACATCTGCAATCTATTGATCGCGTTCGTCGTCAACTTTTACTGGGCGCAGCGGCGTTGCCTTTCGTTGGCGACAGGCTCGCTTTAGCGCAAGCGGCAGGTACCAATCTAAAAATATCTCACCAGTTTCCCGGTGGCACCATCGACGAAGGTGATTTTCGTGACCGCCTTGTCAGACGTTTTGCGCAAGCGGTAGAAAGCCGTTCAAATGGCGAGATCAAATTTCAGATTTACCCAGGTTCTTCGTTGATGAAGGTCAACTCGCAGTTCAGTGCCATGCGAAAGGGCGCTCTCGATCTGTCTCTGTTTCCTATTCCCTACGCGGGTGGTGAAGTGACTGAAACCAATATCGGTTTAATGCCTGCGCTTGTCACTAGTTATGAACAGGCCGCTAAATGGAAGACGGCCGATGTCGGTGCGATGTTCAGCAAATTGCTGGCTGACAAAGGGATCGTGATCTTGAGTTGGATTTGGCAAGCAGGTGGCGTGGCGAGTCGTGGGAAAGCCTTGGTGAGCCCCGATGATGCTAAAGGGTTAAAGGTGCGAGGTGGTAGTAAAGAGTTCGACATGATGCTCAAGGATGCCGGTGCATCTGTCATTTCTTTGCCCTCCAGTGAGATCTATGCAGCCATGCAAACGGGCGCGATGGACGCTGCCTTTACTTCATCGACAAGCTTTATCTCGTTCAAGCTTGAAGAGCTCGCAAAAAATTACACTGGCGCGCAAGATAAGTCTTACTGGTTCATGCTCGAACCTTTGATCATGTCGAAAAAGATTTTTGATGCGTTGCCTAAAGAGCAGCGCGATTTGTTGATGGCCGTCGGAACCGAGATGGAATTGTTTGGTTCAGTTGAGGCGAAAAAGGACGACGTCGTGGCGGGACAAATCTACCAAAAAGCGGGTGCCAAGGTGTATTCACTCGATGAGGCAACCATTTCGAAATGGCGCGAAATTGCAACACGCACGGCCTGGAAGGACTTCAGCGACCGCAATGACACCTGCGCGGCCCTGATGAAGGCCGCCCAACAGCTGATTTGATTATTTCTGATGAACATCCTCTCCTTTGTACAAGGGTTAGTCTCGTACATTAATCGCTTGATGGTGCTGCTGGGTTCTTGTGGGCTTGCTGCTGCTGCGCTGATCCTCAGCTATTCCGTTGTTTCACGCTCACTGTTTAACGCAACGACGGATTGGCAAGATGAGGCGGCAGTATTCTGCCTTGTCGGGGTGACTTTTCTGAGCGCTGCCTTCGTGCAGGAGCGACGTAATCATATTGGCATCTCTGCGCTCGCAGACCTCTTACCACGTGCCTTAGAGAAGCTCAGGCTCTTTATGATTGATTTGGTGAGCGCTGTTTTCTGTAGTTTCTTTGCCTGGAAGTCTTGGACACTTTGGCACGAAGCCTGGGTCGATGGTCAGGTGACGTCATCCACGTGGGGGCCTCCGCTCTCGATTCCATATGGTTTGATGGCCGGTGGGATGTCCTTGCTGTGTGTTCAATTATTGTTGCAAACGCTCGGTCATCTTTTCGGTGCGACCCCAACCGTTGCTAAGGGGCACTGATGATGTCGATATTATTGATGGGTTTTCTGTTCGTCGCGGTGACCCTCATCGTGATGTTCTCAGGCATTCCGATCGCTTTTGCGTTGGGTACGGTTGCATTGATTTTCATGACATGTTTCATGCCAGCAGCATCACTGGATATCGTGACGCAAAACGTGTACGAAGAGATGGCCAGCATCACCTTACTTTCCATACCGCTGTTCATCTTGAAAGGGGCAGCGATTGGCCGCTCTCGGGCCGGACAAGATCTTTACGGAGCACTCCACGCGTGGCTAGGCAAAGTGCCAGGTGGGTTGGGGGTGGCTAACGTTTTGGCGTGTGCTTTGTTCGCTGCAATGGCGGGGTCTAGCCCAGCCACTTGCTCAGCCATTGGCAGCGCTGGTATTCCAGAGATGCGTAAACGGGGCTACTCACCCGGTTTTGCGGCTGGCATCATCGCGGCAGGCGGCACTCTCGGGATCTTATTACCCCCGTCTATCACCATGATTTTGTATGCAGTTGCTGCTGAGCAATCTCTCGGACGATTGTTCCTTGCAGGTATTGGCCCCGGCGTGATGCTGGTGGCGCTGTTTTCTATCTACACCGTTTGGCAGTTCAGACAGCAATATCGAAAGGCTCAGACTGAGGTGCGGTCAGCTGGCGCAGATGCACCAGTGCCCGCTATTTTGTTATCAGAGTCTTATTCGCGTGAGCAAAAACTGTCATATCTACCTCGGGTGTTGCCGTTTTTGCTGTTGCTTACCGGGGTCATGGTGGCGTTGTATGGTGGTCTTGCTACCCCGTCCGAAACCGCCGGGTTGGGTGCGGTGCTTGCGTTTGTGCTGATCGGCGTTATTTATCGTCTGTGGCGGGTTCGCGATTTGAAGCCGATGTTTGAGGCGACGATTAAAGAGTCAACGATGTTGATGTTTATTATCGGCATGTCTTTGCTGTTTTCAAACGTGATGAGCGACCTTCACCTGAGCCAGTCTGCTGCTGAGTGGATCGTCGCATTGAACCCCTCTCGGTGGGTGCTGCTTGCCGCCGTGCTGTTGTTGGTGATCGTGCTGGGCTTCTTCTTACCGCCCGTCTCCATCATTTTGATGACGGCGCCCATCATCCTCCCACCCTTGAGGGCGGCAGGTTTTGATCTGGTCTGGTTTGGTGTTGTGATGACCATCGTCATGGAGACTGGTTTGATTCACCCACCTGTGGGTTTGAATATCTTTGTGATCAAAAATATCGCACCGGATATTCCCTTGCGTGACATTATTTGGGGAATTGTGCCGTTTGTGATTATTATGCTGCTGTCCGTCGTGGTGTTGTGTTTTGTGCCTCAGATTGTCACTGCACTTCCCGATGCCGTGATGAGCGTTACTGCGACGAAGCATTAGCAAGAATATCGAGGGCGACGGCCTCAGCCACTTTGATGCCGTCCACCCCTGCTGACAGGATACCGCCTGCGTAGCCTGCGCCTTCTCCAGCAGGGTAAAGTCCCTGTGTGTTGACACTTTGATAGTTGGCCCCACGTGTTATTCGCAGGGGCGCAGAGGTTCTTGTCTCAACCCCGGTCAACACGGCATCATGCATAGAGAAACCTTTGATTTGTTTTTCAAACGCGGGGATAGCTTCACGCAACGCCTGAATCGCGTAGCCTGGGAGACAGTCTGACAAGTCAGTTAAATGCACCCCTGGTTTATAGGACGGCGTAACGCTACCCCATTGAGTTGAAGCGCGACCAGCCAGAAAGTCACCTACCAGTTGGCCTGGCGCTTCGTAGGTCGAACCGCCCAACTCAAAGGCTTTCGACTCTATCTGGCGTTGAAACGCGATTCCAGCCAAGGGCCCACCTGGATAATCCTCTGGAGACACGCTGACGACAATGCCGGCGTTAGCGTTTCTTTCATTTCGTGAGTATTGACTCATCCCATTGGTGACCACACGATTGGGCTCAGACGTAGCTGCCACCACGGTGCCGCCTGGGCACATGCAAAAGCTGTAAACCGCTCGCCCATTGCTCGCATGATGTACCAGTTTGTAATCTGCCGCGCCGATGATTTTGTTGCCTGCATGCGGGCCTAGTCTTGCGCTGTCGATCATGGATTGGGGGTGCTCGATGCGAAAGCCGACTGAAAATGGCTTGGCCTCCATGTAGATACCGGCGGTATGCAATATTTCGAAGGTATCCCTTGCACTATGGCCGAGCGCCATGACCACATGGGTTGCCTCGATCGTTTCACCACTCTCTAGTTCAACCGCTTGAATCTTGCGATCCTTAACGACCACGTTAACCACTTTTTGAGAAAAACGTATCTCTCCGCCCAGAGAAATGATCTCTGCTCTCATTTTCTCAACGATACCCACGAGTCTGAAAGTACCAATATGCGGCTTTGCAACATATAGGATTTCTTCTGGTGCACCTGCTTTGATAAATTCTTGAATAACTTTACGACCATAAAACTTTGGGTCTTTGATTTGGCTGTATAGCTTGCCATCAGAAAACGTGCCAGCACCACCTTCACCAAATTGGACGTTGGACTCTGGATTCAGCACATTCTTGCGCCACAATCCCCAAGTATCTTGAGTGCGCTCTCGAACAGGCTTACCGCGCTCAAGCACGATAGGCTTAAACCCCATCTGGGCCAGCAATAGTGCGGCAAATATGCCGCATGGTCCGAAGCCCACAACAACAGGCCTCGCCCTGTTTGACCTTGCTGTCGAATGTGGGGTGTCAGAGGGCGTTGCTGTTACACGTGTGGGTGCTTGAGCCACAAAGTGATAAGTGGTGTCGGGGCTGGGTTTAATATGAATATCGTCGACAAAATGGGCGAGTGTCGCTGTTTCGACGTCAGTTTCAACGCGCGCATCCAAGGTATATGTCAGGGTCAGCTTTGTATTCTTGCGGGCGTCGTAGCTGCGCTTAAAAATATCAAAACCCAACAATTGATGTTTTTTGATTTTTAGGCGAGCGAGCAGGGCAAGTTCAAGCGCCTCTGGCGCATGGTCAATCGGTAGTCGCAATTCAGTGATGCGGATCATGATGTACCGAGATCCTGAAAGAAAAAGGCCCTACTGGATATTCAGCAGGGCCTTTTTTGGTGATGGCTTAATAACCTGCTGGTAAGTGAGCAGTTACTCAGCAGCGTTGTCAACAACTTCGCCAATTTCTGGGCGATCGACCAGCTCCATAAATGCCATCGGGGCGTTATCGCCCTGACGGAAACCCATCTTCAGCACACGTGTGTACCCACCATTTCTGGCCGCATAACGTGGACCAATTTCAGCGAATAACTTAACCACCACGTCGCGGTCGCGCAACCGTGCGAAGGCCAAGCGCTTGTTGGCCAAAGTGGGAGCCTTGCCGAGCGTGATCAGAGGCTCAACAATACGACGCAACTCTTTTGCTTTTGGCAACGTGGTCTTGATTGCTTCGTGAGTAAGCAGCGCAACAGCCATATTGCGAAACATCGCAAGACGATGGCTGCTGGTGCGATTTAGTTTACGTAATCCATTACCGTGACGCATGATGACTTCCTTTAAATCTTGAATCGTGAAGGGTGGCAAGCCACCCGGAATTTTTGCCGGATCTTCTATCAGTAAACTGCGGTCCGGTTGGTACTAGCACTAAATTACGGCCGCTCGAGACCCATGGGTGGCCAGTTTTCGAGCTTCATACCCAAGGTCAAACCACGGGCAGCCAACACTTCTTTGATTTCATTGAGTGACTTACGACCCAGATTTGGTGTCTTCAACAATTCATTTTCTGAACGCTGAATCAAATCACCAATGTAATAAATATTTTCGGCCTTCAAACAGTTGGCGGAACGCACTGTCAACTCGAGATCATCCACTGGACGCAACAGGACTGGATCCACCTGAGGCGCGCCGCGCGATGGGATCTCGTAGGAGTCACCCGCGCCTTCAAGCGCAGCAAACACAGAAATCTGATCCATCAGGATACGGGCAGATTGACGCACTGCCTCTTCAGGGGAAATCACGCCGTTCGTTTCGACATCAAGAATCAATTTGTCCAGGTCGGTGCGCTGCTCAACGCGTGCGCTTTCGACTGAATAACTGACACGACGAACTGGACTGAACGATGCGTCAAGCACAATACGGCCAATGGTGTGGGCACGATCGTCGATCAGCGCACGCACATTGCCGGGTACATAGCCGCGGTTCTTTTCAACCTTGATTTGCATCTCAAGCTTGCCGGACTCTGTCAACGTCGCAATGACTTGATTAGGATTGATAATCTCTACGTCGTGTGGCAGTTCGATATCTGAGGCCAGCACAACGCCCGCGCCTTGCTTGCGCAACACCAGCGTCACGTCATCGCGGGTGTGCAGTTTGAAGACAACGCCCTTCAAATTCAGCAGAATATCAACAACGTCTTCGCGAACACCCGCTATCGTTGAGTACTCGTGAACCACACCGGTGATCTGTACTTCAGTGGCTGCGTAGCCTGACATTGAAGACAACAAGATGCGGCGTAACGCATTACCCAGCGTATGACCGTAGCCGCGTTCAAAGGGCTCCATGACGATTCTGGCATGGTGAGTACCGACTGGTTCGACTTCGATCGAACGTGGCTTCAGAAAACCTTGTGTTGACATGCTTTTTTCCTTTTCAATACCCTCGGCTCGTTACACCGATAAGGCTGACACTAAAATGAGTTTGGCGATCCGGCTTCAACCAGATCGCCCTTCTAACAATCAAACGGCAAAGCAACCGATTAACGTGAATACAATTCGACGACCATCGACTCGTTAATATCACGAGCCACGTCGGCGCGGTCAGGCGCTTGTTTGAATGTACCAGTCAATTTGGCCGAGTCCACCTCGCACCATTGAGGGATGCCGTTACCACTCGCCAAATCCATCGATTCGCGAATACGCGCTTGCCCTTTCGATTTTTCACGAACGGCGACGATATCACCGGACTTGATCAGCATCGAAGGGATATCAGCGGTGTGACCGTTGAGTTCAATCGCGCGGTGCGTCACCAACTGGCGAGCCTCAGCCCGTGTCGAGCCAAAGCCCATGCGATAGACAACGTTATCCAGACGCGACTCAAGCAACTGAATCAACTGTTCACCAGTGTTGCCCTTGCGGCGCTCAGCTTCAGCAAAATATTTACGAAACTGCTTTTCGAGCACGCCGTACATACGCTTGAGCTTTTGCTTTTCGCGCAATTGCAGACCGTAATCAGACGTACGAGCACCAGAAGTGCGGCCATGCTGACCTGGTTTCGAATCCAGTTTGCACTTAGAGTCGAGCGTGCGACGTGCACTCTTTAGAAACAAATCAATACCCTCGCGACGCGAGAGTTTGCATTTGGGACCTGTGTAACGGGCCATTTGGCTTCCCCTTAAATACGACGACGCTTAGGCGGACGGCAACCATTATGCGGAATAGGCGTGATATCGGCAATGCTCGAGATCTTGATACCTAACGCATTGAGCGCACGAACAGATGATTCACGACCTGGGCCAGGGCCCTTGATCCGAACCTCTAATGTTTTGATACCACATTCAATCGCCACTTTACCGGCAGTTTCCGCAGCGACCTGAGCTGCAAACGGGGTCGACTTACGTGAACCCTTGAAGCCAGCGCCACCTGACGTTGCCCAGGACAGTGCATTGCCTTGGCGATCAGTAATGGTGATGATTGTGTTGTTGAAGGATGCATGGACGTGAGCAATCCCGTCCGACACATTCTTTTTAACTTTTTTACGGACGCGATTAGCGCCACTAGCAGAAGCTTTAGCCATCTTCTAATCCTTTTTATTTCTTCAGGCTTGCAGCAGCGCGACGCGGTCCCTTACGGGTGCGGGCGTTGGTGCGAGTGCGTTGGCCGCGGACTGGCAGGCCGCGCTTATGGCGCATACCGCGGTATGTCCCGAGATCGATCAATCGCTTGATCGACAGCTGCACTTCACGACGCAAGTCGCCTTCAACCGCAAACACACCTACGTGTTCACGGATGCGCTCCAGCTCTGCGTCGGTAAGATCTTTGACCTTTTTTGAAAAGGGCACACCAGCGGCTTCGCAAATTTTGCGTGAGCGAGTGCGTCCGATACCAAAAATGGCGGTCAAGCCGATCTCAGCGTGCTGATGCGGCGGAATGTTGATGCCAGCTATACGGGCCATGACTGTTCCTTGATGTAATACGTTGCGCTGTTGCTAAACAAAATTAGCCCTGACGCTGTTTATGCCGCGGATCGGTGCAAATCACTCGCACCACACCGTGACGTTTAATAATCTTGCAGTTGCGGCAGATCCGCTTAACTGATGCCATTACTTTCATGGTTCTGACTCCTGTTTTCCTTCCGTTACCCGACCGCTATTTCGAGCGGAACACAATTCTGGCGCGCGTCAAGTCATAGGGCGTTAACTCCACTGTGACTTTGTCGCCCGGCAAAATCCGGATGTAATGCATACGCATCTTGCCAGATATATGCCCCAAAACCACGTGGCCGTTTTCTAACTTGACACGAAACGTTGCGTTGGGGAGATTCTCTAGAATCTCTCCTTGCATCTGAATGACGTCGTCCTTTGACATTGTTCTCGCTTATCTCATTGGTAGATTCTGGCTCTTGAAGTTCGCCTTCTTGAGCAATGAATCGTACTGGTGAGACATCATGTAGGCCTGAACCTGTGCCATGAAGTCCATCGTTACTACAACAATAATCAGCAAAGAAGTGCCACCAAAATTGAAGGGTACATTCCAACGCATGACTAAAAATTCGGGTACTAAACAAACTAAGGTGATGTAGATAGCGCCAGCTAAGGTCAATCTCATCAAAATTTTGTCAATGAACTTTGCAGTTTGCTCACCAGGGCGAATGCCAGGCACAAAAGCGCCGCTCTTTTTCAAGTTATCCGCTGTTTCTCTGCTATTGAATACAAGCGCGGTATAGAAAAAGCAGAAGAAAATGATTGCAGTGGCATAAAGCGTAATGTAGAGCGGTTGCCGAGGCGCCAAAGCGGCAGCAATATCACTCAGCCAACGCATGTTCTCGTTGTTAGAGAACCAGCTTGTAATCGTCGCTGGAAACAAAATAATCGACGATGCAAAAATTGGTGGAATAACACCCGCCATATTCAATTTCAATGGCAAGTGAGACGTCTGGCCACCATAAATTTTGTTGCCAACCTGACGCTTCGCATAATTGACTGTGATCTTACGCTGACCACGTTCTACCAACACCACAAAACCAGTCACGAACACGATCAGGGCGATGATAAAGAGCGCTGACAATGGTGACATTGCATTCGTTCTAACCAACTCAAGCAACCCAGCAAGTGCGTTCGGTAGACCTGCGACAATCCCGGCGAAAATCAAAATCGATATCCCGTTGCCCAAGCCACGTTCAGTAATTTGTTCTCCAAGCCACATGACGAACATCGTGCCAGTCACCAAGGTAACAACTGTCGTGATGCGAAAGAACATCCCAGGGTCGATAACCAAATTGGGCTGCGACTCAAGAGCAATTGAAATACCGACCGCTTGCACCAACGCAAGCAACACGGTTCCATAACGGGTGTACTGAGTAATCTTGCGTCGACCAGCCTCACCCTCTTTCTTGATCGCTTCGAGAGAAGGTAAAACCACCGACATCAGCTGCATAATGATGGATGCAGAAATATAGGGCATGATGCCAAGCGCAAAGACTGAAAATCTTGACAACGCACCGCCAGAAAACATATTAAACATACCTAGGATGCCGCCTTGATTCTGGCGAAACAAGTCAGCCAGTGCATCAGGGTTGATCCCAGGAACAGGGATATGAGTCCCTGCGCGATAGACGACCAAAGCGAGCACCAAGAAAACGAGACGGCGCTTCAAGTCGCCGAACCGCTGTCCTGTTGCCTTAGGTGTCTGTGCTGTTGCCATTATCTAATCCGTCTTAAGCTAATGAGCCACCCGCTGCTTCGATCGAAGCACGCGCGCCAGCCGTTGCACTGATACCCTTCAGGGTAACTTTGCGTGACAGTTCACCAGACTTAAACACTTTCACAAACTTCACTTGTGTGCCAACGACGTTAGCTTGCTTTAACACTTGCACGTCAATCTCGTCCACAGGTAAAGCCTGCAAATCCGACAAACGAACTTGGGCGTACAAATGATCGTCGAGCGTCACAAAGCCACGTTTTGGCAAACGGCGTTGCAAAGGCATTTGACCGCCTTCGAAACCAACTTTGTGGAAACCACCTGAGCGTGACTTCTGGCCTTTATGGCCTCGGCCCGCTGTTTTACCAAGGCCTGAGCCAATGCCACGACCCACGCGCCGTTTTGCGTGAGTAGAACCTTCGGCAGGCTTGATCGTATTGAGTTGCGTAATCGACATGGTTATTCCTTTCAGGCCTCTGAAACCTTAACGAGGTAATCAACCTTGTTGATCATCCCGCGGACTTCAGGTGTATCCACCAGCACTTTGCTGCTGTTCACTTTATGCAAGCCCAGACCACGAACTGTCGCTCTGTGATCTTGCTTGGTACCGATGGTCGATTTGACCAGGGTGACTTTAATTTGTTTCTGAGCCATGATTAACCCAAGATCTCTTCAACAGTTTTGCCGCGTTTGGCAGCAACTTCTGATGGGGTGTGTGAAGCACGCAAACCGTTTAAAGTTGCGCGTACCATGTTGTACGGATTGCTCGAGCCAAGGCTCTTAGCCACAACGTTGCGAACGCCCATGACTTCAAAAATTGCACGCATCGGGCCGCCAGCGATCACGCCAGTACCTTCTGCTGCGGGCGATATCAAAACCGTCGCTGCACCATGTTTGCCAACAACCGTGTGGTGGACCGTACCGTTCTTGAGCGTGACTTTGAACAATTCACGACGCGCCTGTTCCATTGCTTTTTGTACTGCAACAGGTACTTCACGGGCCTTACCTTTACCCATACCGACTCGCCCGTCGCCATCGCCGACGACGGTCAGCGCCGCAAAACTCATGGTGCGACCGCCCTTCACGACTTTAGTGACGCGGTTAACCGCAATCATCTTTTCGCGAAAGCCGTCATCCCGTTCTTCTTGAGCGTTTTTACCCTGTGCTTTAGTAGCCATTTGACGAATCCTCGCTTAAAACTTCAGACCGGCTTCACGCGCGGCATCGGCCAGGGCTTTAATACGCCCGTGGTAACGGAAACCAGAACGATCAAACGCCACCAGCTCAATGCCAGCTGCCTTTGCCTTCTCGGCCACACGCTTGCCCACCAATGAAGCAGCGTTGGCATTGCCACCGCGACCCGACTGACCAGCCAGCTCTTGACGCACTTCTGCTTCGACGGTTGAGGCCGAAACCAGCACGCGATCGCCTTCTGGCGAAATGATGTTTGCGTAAATGTGCAAATTCGAACGGAAAACCTGGAGGCGATGTACTCGCAACTCTGCAATTTTCTTGCGTGTCGGAATTGCACGACGCAAACGGGAAATTTTCTTGTCCATGATGTTTCCTTGTTTGCGCGATTATTTCTTTTTGGTTTCTTTGATGATGACACGCTCGTCGAAGTAGCGTACACCTTTGCCCTTGTAGGGCTCTGGTGGACGATACGCGCGAATCTCTGCCGCCACTTGACCAACCACTTGCTTGTTCGAGCCTTTCAGAATAATTTCTGTTTGGGTCGGACATTCTGCCTTGATGCCGGCAGGCATTGGATGGACAACATCGTGTGAAAAACCAAGCTGAAGCTTAATCGCATCGCCTTGGATGGCTGCGCGATAACCCACACCAACCAGGGTCAACTTACGCTCAAACCCTTTGCTGACACCGGTCACCATATTGGCCACCAGCGCACGCAATGTACCTGACATTGCTTTCGCTTGACGAGAATCATTAGCAACGATAAACGACAATTTGCCGCCATCTTCGTTGACGATGACATCGCCGGTTAATGCTTGAGTCAAAGAACCAAGAGGCCCTTTAACAGTAATGTTGTCTGCCTGAATGCTGGCCTCAACACCCTTGGGCAATTCGACTGGATATTTAGCAATACGTGACATTTGGTTCTCCTTAGGCCACGTAGCACAACACTTCGCCGCCGACGCCATTGGCGCGAGCTTTGCGATCGGTCATGACGCCGCGGGAGGTAGACACGATTGCAACGCCCAAGCCATTCATGACCTGAGGAATGCTGCCGTGCCCTTTATAGATACGCAAGCCAGGACGCGAGACACGTTCAATCCGTTCGATCACAGGGCGACCGGCGTAATATTTCAACGTAATTTCGAGTTCCGGTTTTTGTTCGGTACCCTTGATTTTGAAGCTATCGACGTAACCTTCATCCACCAGCACAGCAGCAATAGCCGCCTTGAGCTTAGAGGAGGGCATGGTCACTGCGGGCTTATCTACCTGCTGCGCATTACGAATGCGTGTCAGCATATCGGCGATTGGATCGCTCATGCTCATAATTATTCTCCTACCAGCTAGCTTTGGTCATGCCGGGGATTTCACCCTTCATAGCCAATTCGCGTAGTTTCATACGGCCAAGACCGAACTTGCGGAATACACCGCGTGCACGACCCGTGATTGCGCAGCGATTACGCTGGCGTGATGGACTCGCGTTGCGAGGCAACGCTTGTAATTTCAGACGCGCGTCATAACGCTCTTCGTCAGACTTGGACTGATCGTCGACAATTGCCTTGAGGGCAGCGCGCTTAGCGGCAAATTTCTCTACCGTTTTGGTGCGCTTGATGTCGCGATTGATCATTGAAAGTTTTGCCACGTTTGCGCCCCTTAGTTGCGGAACGGGAAGCTAAACGCTGTCAATAGCGCCTTTGCTTCTTCGTCGGTCTTGGCGGAGGTGGTGATGCTGATGTTCATCCCACGCAGCGCGTCAATTTTGTCGTATTCGATTTCAGGGAAAATGATTTGTTCCTTGACACCGACGTTGTAATTGCCACGGCCATCAAACGCACGCCCCGAAATACCACGGAAGTCACGAACACGCGGCAATGCCACAGAGACGAGACGATCGAGGAATTCGTACATACGCTGACCGCGCAATGTCACCATACAACCGATTGGATAGTTTTCACGGATTTTGAAGCCGGCAATCGCTTTCTTCGTTTTGGTAATCACTGGCTTTTGACCAGCAATTTTGGTCAGGTCATTGACTGCGTGGTCGATAACTTTCTTATCGGCAACGGCTTCTGACACACCCATATTCAAAGTGATCTTAGTGATGCGTGGCACTTGCATTGAGCTTTTGTAACCAAATTGCTCTGTCAGCTGGCCAACGATCTTGTTTTGATAGAGTTCTTGAAAACGAGACATTTATTTGGCCCCTTACGCTTTCGCGCCAACGACATCGCCGCTGGATCGATAGATGCGAACTTTACGACCGTCGACTTCTTTAATGCCTACGCGATCGGCCTTGCCTGTCGCAGGATTAAACAAACCAATGTTCGAGATATGAATAGGCATTGTCTTATCGATAATGCCACCAGCCACGCCTTGCATTGGATTTGGGCGCGTATGCTTTTTGACGACATTGATACCCTCGACCAGCACGTGGTCCGCATCAACGCGAGAGAGCACAGTGCCACGGCGCTTTTTATCGCGCCCTGTCAAGACGATAACCTCATCACCTTTACGAATTTTTTCCATGATGGCTCCTTACAGGACTTCAGGGGCCAGTGACACGATCTTCATGAACTTCTCGCCACGCAACTCACGCGTGACAGGTCCGAAGATACGAGTGCCAATTGGCTCGAGTTTGGCGTTGAGCAATACAGCCGCATTGCCGCCGAACTTAATCAGCGAACCGTCTTTGCGACGAACGCCTTTAGCTGTACGAACAACAACGGCGTTATAGATTTCGCCTTTTTTAACGCGCCCGCGTGGAGCAGCGTCTTTAACGGTTACCTTGATAACGTCGCCGATAGAGGCATAACGGCGCTTAGAACCACCGAGCACCTTGATACACATCACAGAGCGTGCACCGGTGTTATCGGCCACGTCTAGCGTGGTCTGCATTTGGATCATGATTTTTCCTGTTCCAACTTAGTAAAATGAATGTGCTTGCTTATCAAACACGCCCAAGTCACCAGTTTTGGTCCCGTCAGACGCCACACGGCGCCCTGGGTTGAAATCTGTTAACTTACTTTTCTGTTTCGCTTTTCAATTTTGCCAAGCGATTCAGGAAAGTCCACCAGTATATACCGCAAATATTTATTATGCAAGCGAATTGCCCGACTAAGTTGATATCTGTGGGATATGGACATCAAATTGCCCTGAAGGATTGCCGCCTTGGCAGTGGGCAGGTATCAAATAATGTCTCAGGTCGCCTGAGATAGCGAGTTTTGTTTCCCTGTACACTAAGCAACGGTTTTTTTACGTGCAATCACTCGCCTACAGGAATCCTCATGTACCAGAACTTATCGCTGTACATCAACGGAGAGTTTATCTCCGGTGACGGCAGAAAAATGCAAGATGTCATTAATCCGGCCACCCAAGAATTACTCGGGCAGCTGCCCCACGCGAGTGAAGCGGATCTCGAACACGCACTAAAGTCTGCACAAAAGGCCTTTGAAACATGGAAGGTTTCTTCGCCGATGGAACGTTCAGCTATTTTGCGCCGTGTCGGACAGCTAACCCGCGATAGAGCACAAGAGATTGGCCACAATATGACCCTCGATCAGGGCAAACCACTTGCGGAGGCCGTTGGTGAGGTTGTTGGCTGTGCTGATCACTGTGATTGGCACGCCGAAGAATGCCGCCGCATTTATGGGCGTGTCGTCCTGCCTCGGTCTGCAAATGTGCGCCAACTCGTGCTGAAAGAGCCCATCGGGGTCTGCGTTGCCTTTACTCCCTGGAATTTTCCGTATAACCAGGCCATCCGCAAGATTGCAGCTGCTATCGGGGCAGGCTGCACGGTGGTTCTAAAGGGCCCTGAAGATGCGCCGAGTGCGGTCATGGCCATTGCACAGATGTTTCATGATGCGGGCCTACCACCTGGTGTGCTGAACATCGTGTGGGGCGAGCCGGCGAAGGTTTCTGATTATTTAATCCGGTCACCTATTTCACGCAAGGTATCGTTCACGGGCTCGGTCCCGGTTGGTAAGCTTTTGGCTGGTTTGGCGGGTGCTCACATGAAGCGGGTCACCATGGAGCTTGGTGGTCATTCTCCCGTGCTGGTCTTCGATGACGCTGACATCGATCGTGCTGCGACCATGCTGGCGAACTTTAAGATTCGCAACGCGGGTCAAGTTTGTGTCTCGCCAACTCGCTTTTACGTTCAAAAGCCGGTATATGACAAGTTCTTGGCAAAGTTTACCGATGTACTCAAATCCATTAAGGTTGGCAATGGTTTAGAGGCCGGTGTTCAGATGGGGCCCTTGGCACACGAGCGTCGCATTCCAGCACTTAGTCGCTTTGTTGAAGATGCCCGACAACGCGGTGGTGAAGTGGTCATTGGTGGCGACCCGTTAGGGGGTAAAGGGTTTTTCTTTCCACCCACGGTTATTACTGGTTTAAAAGATGATGCAATGTTGATGACCGAAGAGCCGTTTGGTCCGATTGCGCCTGTCGTGTCATTTTCGGACGTTAACGAAGTATTGACGAGAGCCAATAGTTTACCGTTCGGTTTGTCCTCTTACGTGTTTACCAATTCGCTTCAAACTGCGACGAAGGTGTCCAATGCACTAGAGTCAGGCATGGTCAACATCAATCACTTCGGTAGCGCTTTACCTGAAACACCATTCGGTGGTGTTAAGGATAGCGGCATTGGTAGTGAGGGTGGGGCAGAGACATTCGATGCGTATCTCGTCACCAAGTTTGTGACTCACGTGTAAATGACGTAGCCAAAAAAAAAGCGACTGCTTAAAAGCCAGTCGCTTTTTTATGATATCAACCGCTTTGTCATTAAATGACGCGAGCAGCCTCGATCAAACGTGTCGCAGTCCAGGATTTAGAACGCGAAATAGGGCGACCCTCGGCAATCTCAACGGTATCGCCTTCGTTGTACTGATTGGTCTCGTCGTGCGCCTTGTACTTGGCAGACCGCATCACAATCTTACCTAATACAGGATGCTTAACGCGGCGCTCGACCAGCACAACAATGGTTTTATCCATTTTGTTGCTGACGACTTTACCAACTAAGGTACGTTGACGCTTAGCGGGTGTTGCTGTTTGGGCTTGGGTCATATTAATTTCCCGCCTTTTCAGTCAATAGCGTACGAACGCGAGCAATATCGCGACGGACGTTACGGATCTGGCTGTGGTTAGTCAACTGCTGAGTCGCTTTCTGCATACGCAGACCAAACTGAGCTTTCAGCAGGCTTTCGAGTTCTTGACCGAGCTCGACGGCTGTTTTTGTACGAAGTTCGCTGGCTTTCATTTCGATTCCTTTTTAACCTTAGGCACCGATGTGACGCGAAACGACGGTGGTAGCAATCGGCAACTTAGCCGCTGCGAGACGGAAAGCCTCACGCGCCAGTTCTTCGCTTACCCCATCCAGCTCGTACAGCACCTTGCCGGGTTGAATTTCTGCAACCCAATATTCTGGATTACCTTTACCGTTACCCATACGCACTTCCGCAGGTTTCTGCGAAATTGGCTTATCGGGGAAGATACGAATCCAGATTCGTCCGCCGCGCTTAATGTGGCGGTTAATTGCACGACGTGCCGATTCAATTTGACGAGCCGTCAAACGACCACGACCGGTTGCTTTCAAGCCAAATTCACCGAACGAAACGTTCGCACCACGAGTTGCTAAGCCAGTATTACGGCCTTTTTGCTCTTTACGATATTTCCTGCGTGCTGGTTGCAGCATGCTTATTCTCCTTCGGGCGCCGGTGCGGCGTCAGTCTTGCGAGGTGCACGAACACGACCGGCAGGGCGCGCAACGCGGGCACCTTCTGGCTTGTCGCCACGGGGTGCACGGCGTGGACGACGCTCTTCTTCACGAGGAGCGGCCGTTTCGACGGGCAACTCGCCATTTGCAAGCATATCGCCTTTATAGACCCACACTTTGATGCCGATCACACCGTAAGTGGTATGGGCTTCAGAAGTACCGTAGTCAATATTGGCACGTAGTGTATGAAGTGGTACCCGACCTTCGCGATACCACTCAGTGCGAGCGATCTCAATGCCGTTCAAACGACCAGCACTCATGATCTTGATACCCTGAGCACCCATACGCATCGCATTTTGCATCGCACGCTTCATTGCACGGCGGAACATGATACGTTTTTCGAGCTGTTGCGAAATCGAATCAGCAATCAGCTGAGCATCTGTTTCAGGCTTGCGAATTTCTTCGATGTTGACGTGAACTGGCACGCCCATCAAACGTTGCAAGTCTGCCTTCAGACCTTCGATATCCTCACCACGCTTACCAATCACCACGCCTGGGCGTGCCGAATAAACAGTGATGCGTGCGTTCTTAGCAGGACGTTCGATAACAACACGTCCAACTGAAGCCGCCTTAAGCTTTCTTTTCAGGTATTCGCGAACGCGGATGTCGGAGACAAGCATGCCACCGAAATCTTTATCGTCTGCGTACCATTTAGAGCCCCAATTACGTGTGACCGCAAGACGGAACCCAATCGGGTGAATTTTCTGACCCATCGTGACTCCTTAGGCTCCGACCTTCACAGTAATGTGGCAGGTCTGTTTTTCGATCTGGTTACCGCGGCCTTTGGCCCTAGCGGAAAAGCGCTTCATTGACTCTGCTTTGTCCACGTAAATCGTGGTGACTTTAAGCTCGTCGATATCGGCGCCGTCATTGTGCTCAGCATTTGCGATTGCTGATTCAACAGCTTTCTTCAGAATGCCTGCAGCCTTCTTGTTTGTGAAGGTAAGGATGTTCAAAGCCTGAGCAACAGATTTGCCACGAATCAAATCAGCGACGATTCGTGTCTTTTGCGCAGAAATATGCACCCCACGGATAATGGCAGTGGTTTCCATTTCTTACCTCTTGGCCTTTTTGTCGGCAGCGTGACCCTTGAACGTACGGGTCAGCGCGAATTCGCCGAGTTTGTGGCCTACCATGTTCTCGTTAACGTAAACGGGAACGTGTTGACGACCATTATGCACCGCGATGGTCAACCCAATAAATTCGGGAAGAATCGTGGACCGACGCGACCAAGTTTTGATCGGCTTTTTACCCTTTTCAGCGACAGCAGCCTCGATCTTCTTGATCAAGTGTGCGTCGACGAATGGGCCTTTCTTGACTGAACGTGACATGATTCGCCCTCTTATTTACGCTTGCGGCGCTGGACGATCATATTGCTCGTCCGCTTATTGCTGCGGGTCTTATAACCCTTAGCTGGGGTACCCCATGGGCTGACTGGCACGCCACCCTCACCGGTACGACCTTCACCACCACCGTGCGGATGATCAACCGGGTTCATGGCAACGCCACGCACCGTCGGACGAATACCGCGCCAACGAACCGCACCAGCTTTACCGATCTGACGCAGACTGTGTTCTTCGTTGCCTACTTCACCGATAGTGGCACGGCATTCAATATGAACACGACGAACCTCACCAGAGCGCAGACGCACCTGAGCATACGTGCCCTCACGAGCCAGCAGAACCGCAGAAGCACCCGCCGATCGCGCCATTTGAGCGCCCTTGCCAGGCATCAACTCGATACAGTGAATCGTTGTACCAACTGGGATGTTGCGGATTGGCAGGGTGTTACCTGCACGAATGGGCGCTTCTATCCCAGAGATCAACGTCGCGCCAACCGCGAGGCCGCGGGGAGCAATGATGTAACGCCGCTCGCCGTCCGCATAACACAACAGTGCAATGTGCGCGGTCCGGTTCGGATCGTATTCAAGGCGCTCTACCTTTGCGGGTATACCGTCTTTGTTACGACGAAAATCCACAATACGGTAATGCTGCTTATGACCACCGCCGCGATGACGTACGGTGATGTGGCCGTTGTTGTTACGCCCTGAGCCGCGAACTTGTTTTTCAAGCAAAGGCGCAAACGGTGCACCCTTGTGCAAGGTCGGAGTAACGACCTTAAGCATCCCACGCCGACCAGGCGAAGTTGGCTTAACTTTTAAGAGAGCCATTTAGTTCACCTCCGCGAGGTTAATTTCTTGGCCGTCTTTGAGCGAAACATACGCTTTCCGCTCGTGACGACGACGTCCCATGAAGCGACCAAAGCGCTTGACTTTGCCCTTGCGATTGAGCACCTGCACTGAGTCAACCTCTACTTTGAACAACAGTTCAACAGCAGCTTTGACTTCTGGCTTCGTTGCATCAGCGATCACGCGAAAGGCGACTTGATTGTTCTTTTCAGCGACCATCGTGGCTTTTTCAGTCACGATAGGGGCCAAAATGATTTGCATTAAACGATCGTTGTTCATCCCAGCATCTCCTCGAGTTGCGCGATCGCCGTCTTGGTGATCAACAATCTCTTGTAATGGATCAATGACAACGGGTCGGCGTAGCGCGGCTCGACAACAGCAACATGCGGCAAATTGCGCGTTGCAAGGTAGACATTTTCGTCAACCGAATCAGTAATAATCAGCACAGAGTCAACCAAACCCATGCTTTTCAACTTATCTGCTGCCAGCTTCGTTTTTGGTGACTCAAGCGTGAACGAATCAACAATTGAGATTCTGTCTTCACGGGCGAGCTGAGAAAGAATCGAACGGATACCCGCGCGATACATCTTCTTGTTCACCTTTTGGCTGAAATTCTCTTCAGGTGAGTTCGGGAATATCCGACCACCCCCACGCCACAAAGGCGAAGACGTCATACCGGCACGAGCACGCCCAGTACCTTTTTGACGGAAAGGCTTTTTCGTCGAGTGATGAACCTCAGCACGATCTTTCTGTGCACGATTACCAGAGCGCGCATTCGCTTGGAAGGCAACAACAATCTGGTGAACCAGTGCTTCGTTGAAGTCACGGCCGAAAATCGTATCGGGTGCTGCAAACGTCGATGAAGATTGACCTTGGTCATTCAGGAGCTTGATATCCATGACTTAGGCTCCTTTCTTTGCGGGGGCCTTGATGGCCGGGCGCACAACGATGTCGCCACCTGCATAGCCAGGAACAGCGCCCTTAACCATCAGAAGACCACGCTCGGCGTCAACACGGACAACATCGAGGTTTTGAACGGTACGCGTGTCATCACCGAGGTGACCAGACATACGCTTACCAGGGAAAATACGACCAGGATCTTGGGCTTGACCAATCGAACCAGGCACGCGGTGCGAACGGCTGTTACCGTGAGACGCGCGTTGCGATTTGAAGTGGTGGCGCTTGATCGTGCCAGCGAAGCCCTTACCGATTGTGGTACCGGTAACGTCGACTTGTTGGCCAGCCTCAAAGACGCTTTCCACTGAAACCACGCTACCTGGCGTGAATTCAGCAGCGCGAGCTGGATCGAGACGGAATTCTTTTAAGATGCTGCCAGCCTCTACACCAGCTTTGGCGTAGTGGCCCGTTTGCGGTTTGGCTACACGTGAGGCGCGGCGCGTACCGTAAGCAACTTGGACAGAGGCGTAGCCGTCTGACTCAAGTGACTTCACTTGGGTGACACGATTGTTCGATACATCCAGCACTGTTACGGGGATGGATTCACCATCCTCCGTAAAAATACGGGTCATACCGACCTTGCGGCCCACAAGCCCTAGCCGATGCGCGGCAGGCGTGGTTGTCGATTTCGACATCGTTTTTCTCCGGGGTTGGACCCCAATTCCCGACTTCGATTGGTCGGGGCTGATAAAACCCTAGCTTTCGCCGGGCGCTCATATACTGCATGAACTTTTGTTGCCTCTAACTTGATAGGGTCAACAGTCCTTTTGTGATTTTAAAGCTTTGTCACTGTTATCGTGCTATTTTGCGCACGATTTTACAGCGAAGCCTTGCATTCTAGCACTGTTATTTGTTAGTTGACAAGCGTTTGCTATTTTCAAACGCGTGATAAGCAACAAATTTTATTGCAGTGCAATTTCGACATCGACACCTGCTGGTAAGTCGAGACGCATTAACGCATCAACCGTCTTATCTGTCGGATCCACAATATCCATCAGGCGTTGATGGGTGCGGATTTCAAACTGGTCACGAGACGTCTTGTTGACGTGTGGCGAACGCAGAACGTCGTAACGACGAATGCGTGTCGGCAGTGGCACTGGGCCACGAACTACAGCACCCGTACGCTTTGCAGTGTCAACGATTTCAGCAGCCGATTGGTCAATTAACTTGTAATCAAAAGCTTTGAGACGGATGCGGATTTTTTGATTTTTCATGACGATTCCAAAAGAGCGATAAAGAACAACTTTTTACGTGCATTGCTTGATGTCACCATTGGCCAGCGCTTTGCTGGCCAATGTGTTTCTATCAATTTACTTCAGAATTTTAGCAACGACGCCTGCACCCACGGTACGGCCACCTTCGCGGATAGCGAAACGCAGACCTTCTTCCATGGCGATTGGGTTGATCAACTTGACCACCATCGAGACGTTATCGCCTGGCAGAACCATTTCTTTATCT